>NZ_JAFATE010000396.1 GCF_019244115.1 Bradyrhizobium sp. | reverse complement strand
GTCTTCGTAGGTCGGCTCGAAGCTCGCGAGGTCTTGCGCCGTGATCACGCCTCTGTTCGGGCGCCCTGAGGAATCCATGAGCTCGGAGCCGGTGGCAAAGCGTTCGATTGCCTCGGCGACAAACCCCTCCATGAAGGAGCGCCGCGCCGCGCGGATCCGCGCTTCGCGTCCGCCCTTGGCGGATTTGGCTTCCTTCAGGATGCGTTCGTAAGTGTCGGCGAGCACCGGATTTTTGAAAAGGCTGTCGGGTGTCGGGGCTTTTCCGCCCGGCATCCAGGTGGCGGCGGAGCTCGGCCAATATTGCGCGAAGAAAGGCGCGATATCGGTGATCGTCTGGCAGGTGCGCGCCAGCACCGGATGCCCATGGCGCGCATAGTGGATCGCGGGCGAAAGCACATCCTCGATGTCGAGCGAGCCGTGATCGGCAAGCAGCGCCATGTATCCCGCGAAGACGCCGGGCACCACGGTCGCGAGGAAGCCCGAGCCCGGAATGAGATCGAGCCCGAGCTTGCCGCGATAATGGGCGATCGTCGCGCCCTTCGGCGCCACGCCTTGGGCGCACAGCACCTGCGTCTTGCCGGTGCGCGCCGAGTGGAAGATCGCGGGCAAATCTCCGCCAGGCCCACAAAGCTGCGGCTCGAGGATCTGCAGCATGAGCCCGGTCGCCACGCAGGCATCGAAGGCGTTGCCGCCCTTCTCCAGCATCGACATGCCGACCGCCGAGGCGATCCAATGCGTCGAGGCGACGACGCCGAAAGTGCCTCTGATCTCGGGGCGGGTGGTGAACATTGAAGGCTCCGCTGCGGGGCATTAGGGGCGCAAGATTAGCCCTTATGTAGGGCGCGAGCTATGGCGCCGCCGAGGGGCTGATGCGATCGTAATGGGACAAGCTGCGTGTGATTTTTTAGGTCCTCCTGAATTGGAGCTTGAGCCGTTTGGGTTGACCCGATATTCTAGTCCGTATGACTAGAACTGCAAAATCGAACTTACCGAAACGCCGCGTTCCCATGCACCGGCCTCATCGCTGGGCGCTCCAGGATGCGAAAGCTCGCTTCAGTGAGCTGGTGCGGCGCGTGCGGAGCGACGGACCGCAGCATGTAACGGTGCATGGGCGAGATGAGGTCGTCGTTATCTCAGCAGATGAATTTCGCCGGCTCCAAGGCGAACCGACCGGCAAAGCCTTCGTCGCCGCCTTTCAGGCCTCGCCTTACCGCGAAATCGAAATTGAACCGAGGCGTGCGCGGTTGCCGGTGCGGGACGTTGATCTGTGACGGGTTGGTTGATCGACACCAACGTCCTCTCCGAGCTGCGACGTCCCAGACCAGAACGTAAGGTTGTGAGCTTCATTGAGGCTCAACCCGTCGAGATGCTCTATGTGAGCACCGCCACTTTCGCCGAAATCCGATTTGGAGTTGAAACGATTAGGGATCCGGGCCGGCGGGCGCAGATCAACGGTTGGCTTACCCACACGATACGCCCGATGTTCGGGCCGCGCCTTCTCGCCATCACGGAAGACATCATGTTGAAGTGGCGAGTTTTGCTTGAGGAAGGCCGGCGAGTCGGCCACACATTCTCACAACCGGACCTCATCATCGCCGCGACCGCGCTTCATCATGGCCTGACCGTCGTGACTCGCGATGTAAGCGACTACGAGCGCGCGCGAGCGCCGGTGCTCAATCCATGGACCGATCGCCGCGCGCGCATTCCAAAATAGTCGCGACATGCACCCTATTTCAGCTTGACGATCGTCGCGCCCAATATCTCGCCTGGCAGGCCACCATCGCTCGCTTGCAAGAGGATCGCGGCGCCGTCCGCGTCGAGCTTGCGGATATCGGCGGTGGCCACGTCGAATTTGCGGGCCTCGCCCTTCCAATCGCCGAGCTTGCGCAAATCGCGCGCGATGTTCGTGTAGGTGACGGTAGCGCCGGCATTTTCGCCGCGCCCGATGGCGACGCTCGCGGCCGAAATGATCGGCACGAGCCAGACCTGGGCGTCCTTCGTCTTCCCGGACGAGGCCGCGACATCAACATGGAGCTGATCGCCGCTGATCGTTCCTGTCACCGGCACCGCGAGAGGCGCGCTCACCGCGGTATCGATGGCTTCGTTATCCGAGCCCACCGCATGCGTAACCCCGTCGACGACGGCCTGCGGTGTATACACTTGCATGTCGCCGCGTGCCCTCGCATAGGCTTTTTGGCGCGCCGTGAAGACGGGCTTGGCGTAGCTGTCCTTCCAGCCGAGATAATCCCAATAGTCCACGGGCAGGGAAATGAGGACGTTCCCAGGGTCACGCGCGAGTTCGGCGGCGAGCCGGTCGGCGG
>NZ_JAFATE010000260.1 GCF_019244115.1 Bradyrhizobium sp. | reverse complement strand
GCTCCTGCTGCTCGTCCTGCGCGCCAAAATCGGCGACGAGCAGGTGCGCGATCACTCGAGCGCGCCGCCGCCGCGGGTCGATCTCAAGCTGTCGACCAATGCGCTGACGGTGCTGCTCTGCATCGCCAGCATTTCCTGCTGCGTGGCGATGTCGATGCCGCAGGTGCATATCGTCGCCTATTGCGGCGACCTCGGCTATGGCGTGGCGCGCGGCGCAGAGATGCTGTCGCTGATGATGGCATTTGGCGTCGTGAGCCGGATCGGCTCGGGCTTTCTCGCCGACCGGATCGGCGGCCTGCGCACGCTGCTGGTCGGGTCGCTGGCGCAGGGCTTTGCGCTGTTGTTCTACCTGTTCTTCGACAGCCTCACCTCGCTCTATCTGATCTCGGCGATGTTCGGCCTGTTCCAGGGCGGCATCGTGCCAAGCTACGCCATCATCGTGCGCGAGGCGATGCCGGCGCGCGAGGCCGCGACCCGCGTCGGTATCGTCATCTTCGCCTCGGTGTTCGGCATGTCGTTCGGCGGCTGGGTCTCCGGCGTGATCTTCGACGCCACGGGCTCCTACGCGGCCGCGTTCGCCAACGGGCTCGCCTGGAACGTGCTCAACCTCGTCATCGTGACGACGCTGCTGTTTCGCGGGCGCGGGCAGCTCGCGGTAGCGTGAGAGCGGATCAAACCGCCTGTCCGGTCTTCAGCAGCGAACAGCCGGTGATCTTGAGACTGCCGTCCGGTTGCGCCTGCAGGGTGTAGAGCGCCTCCCAGGCCTCGCCATTGGCGTCGATGATGTGGACGCGTTGCGCGATGACGCCGCCCTCGGCCTTGGCCTCGCCGAACTCAAAGCTCTTGTGGCGATAGACCGGGCCGTAGCCCCGCTGCACCATGTCCATGAAGACATCGGGACTTGGAAAGATCTCGTGAATCGCCGGCGCGGCATAGGAATACGCGGATGCCGCATCGTTGCGGCCAAAGGCCTGTTCCTGGGCGCGGATCACGCTTTGCGCGCCAGCGACATCGTCGTCGGCCACGGCCCGCGCCGGAAGGGCGAGCATGGAGAAGCTCGCCCAAAAAGCGACAAGCAGGAGAAGGGCCCGCATCGGGAAAACTCCACATCGACAGTGCCGTTCGGGATATTCTAGCATGACCTTTGCAACGTTACAGATGAGCTCATGACGGATTTTTCCAAGACGCGGGCACTGTTCGATCTTCCCGATGGCGTGATCTATCTCGACGGCAACTCGCTCGGCGCGCTGCCGACCGCGGTGCCGGCGCGGGTCGCGCACATGATCGCGGCCGAATGGGGCAAAGAATTGATCCGCGGCTGGAACAGCGCCGGCTGGATGACGATGCCCCGACGCGTCGGCGACCGCGTCGGCAAATTGATCGGTGCGCCGCCGGGGACGGTCGTGATGGGCGATACCCTCTCGATCAAGGTCTACCAGGCGCTCGCAGCCGCGATCGCGCTCAATCCGGGCCGCCGCGTCATCCTCTCGGATAGCGGCAATTTTCCGTCCGACCTTTATATGGCGCAGGGCCTGATCCGCACCCTTGGTGGCGCGCTGGAGCTGAAGGTGAGCGATCCCGAAGCGATCGAGGGCGCGATCGACCAGACCATCGCCGTCCTGATGCTCACCGAGGTGGACTACCGCACCGGGCGGCTGCACGACATGGCGGCGCTGACACGGAAGGCACATGAAGCGGGCGCGTTGACGGTCTGGGACCTCGCCCATTCGGCCGGCGCGCTGCCGGTCGACGTGCTCGCGGCGGACGCCGATTTTGCTGTCGGCTGCACCTACAAATATCTGAATGGCGGCCCCGGCGCGCCCGCTTTCATCTATGTCGCGCCTCGCCACTCCGACGCCGCGGCGCCCGCGCTGTCGGGCTGGATGGGGCACGAGGCGCCGTTTGCCTTCGATCTCGACTACCGAGCCGGCCATGGTATCGAGCGGATGCGCGTCGGCACGCCGCCGATCTTGGCGCTCGCGGCGCTCGATGCCGCACTGGATGTCTGGGAGGGCGTGTCGCTGCAGGACGTGCGAAAAGCCTCCATCGCGCTCTCGGAGTTCTTCATCCGCGAGGTCGAGCGGCGCTGCCTGCAGCTTGTCCTCGCCTCGCCCCGCCGCCCGGAGCAGCGCGGCAGCCAGGTCTCGTTCCGGCATCCGGACGGCTATGCCATCATGCGCGCAATGATCGATCGCGGCGTGATCGGCGATTTCCGCGCGCCCGATGCGCTGCGCTTCGGCTTCACGCCGCTTTACCTCGGCGAGGAGGATGTGCGCCGCGCGGTCGAGATCATGGCCGACGTGATCAACAACCGCCGCTGGGACAAGGATGACTACCGCAGGAAGGAACTCGTGACATGACGGCCGCGCCCTACGATCCTTCTTCCGAGGGGGCGCAGATGAATTTCCGCGAAAAAATGTCCTATGGCGACTATCTCGATCTCGATCGCCTGCTCAACGCGCAGGCGCCGCGCTCGAGCGCGCATGACGAGCTGCTCTTCATCATCCAGCACCAGACCTCTGAATTGTGGATGAAGCTCGCCATCCACGAGATCAAGGCGGCCACGAAGGCGATCCACGACGACGATCTTCAGCCGGCTTTCAAGATGCTGACACGGGTGGCGCGCATCTTCGAGCAGCTCAACAACGCCTGGGACGTACTGCGCACGATGACGCCGAGCGAATATACCGAGTTTCGCAGCATGCTCGGCGAATCCTCCGGCTTCCAATCGTTCCAGTACCGCGCCATCGAGTTTTTAGCCGGCAACCGCAATCTCGCGATGCTGCGGCCGCACGCCCACCGCCCGGAGCTCGTTGCTGCGCTGGAGGAGATTTTGCAGCAGCCGAGCCTCTATGACGAAGCGCTGCTCTTGTTGTCGCGCCGCGGCTTTGCCATCGGCGCCGATGCGGAGCGGCCGAACTGGCGCGACAGGCGCGACGAAAATCCTGATGTGATCGAGGCCTGGAAGATCGTCTATCGCGCGCCGCAGACCCATTGGGAGATCTATGAGCTTGCCGAAAAGCTCGTCGATTTCGAGGACTATTTCCGCCGCTGGCGCTTCAACCACGTCACCACGGTCGAGCGCATCATCGGCCTGAAGACGGGCACTGGCGGCACCAGCGGCGTCGGCTATCTGCGCAAGATGCTTGACATCGTGCTGTTCCCGGAGCTCTGGAAGGTCCGGACCGAGCTTTGATCTTTCATGCCGACGTTGAAGATGTGACGACGGGGGCGAGAATGCTGAATGCCATCAAGGATTGGGATAACGCCTACGCTAACGGGGCGAACATTCCCGGCGGCGAGCGCTGGCCCGGTCTCTGGGTCGAGCCGGCCGAAAACTACCGGAAGGCGATGCTGGCCGAGCAGCGGGCGAGGCTGGACGTTGCCTATGGAGATGGACCGCGGCACCGGCTCGACCTGTTCATGCCACGGGAGAGCGCGCGGGGCCTCGTCGTGTTCGTGCATGGCGGCTACTGGATGCGGCTCGACAAGAGCTTTTGGTCGCATCTTGCGCGGGGCGCGGTCGAACGCGGCTACGCGGTCGCGATGCCCTCCTACACGCTGTGTCCCGAGGTCGGCATTGCGGATATCACCGCGGAAATCGGCCGCGCAATTGGCCGCGCCATGGACGAGATCGCGGGGCCGGTGGCGCTGACCGGCCATTCCGCTGGCGGGCACCTCGTTACCCGCATGATCTGCACGTCATCGCCGCTGAATGAGGCGCGGCAGAGGCGCCTCGCCAAGGTGGTGTCGATCTCCGGCCTGCACGATCTGCGTCCGCTGCTCAAGACCGCGATGAACCAGACGCTTCGGATGGATGACCGCGTGGCGCGCGAGGAGTCACCGGCGCTGCTGTCCCCGATCGAGGGCGCCCGCGTCGTCGCCTGGGTCGGCGGCGCCGAGCGCAACGAGTTTCGCCGTCAGGCGCAACTGCTGGCCAATATCTGGATGGGACTGGGCGCTGCGACCGCTCATGTCGAGATGCCGGACCGGCATCATTTCGACGTTATCGACGATCTGGCCGATCCACAGAGCGCCCTGGTCGACGCGCTGTTGTCCTGACCCTCACACCGGCAGCGCCGTAGTGTGCTTGACCGTCCGCAGGGTCAGCGTCGACTGCTCCCGCAGGATCGCCCGGTCCTGTTGATCGATCGATCCTTTTGCATGTTCCTGCGAAGTTTTGATCGTTTGACGCAATAAAAATTGCGTTCAAAAGCTGATATGCTGCGATTGCGGCCGAAAATGCCAAGCAAGTCAAGCTATCTCTCTTTGCCGGACAATTTTGGGAGACCGACGATGCTGCTGGGCGTTCCGAAGGAGATCAAGGACAACGAGTTTCGCGTCGGCATGACCCCGGCGACAGTCTTTGAACTGACCCATCACGGCCATCAGGTGCTGGTGGAAAAGGACGCGGGCGCGGGCTCCGGTCTGTCCGACGAGGAGTATCGCAGTGCTGGCGCATCCATCGTCGATACGGCAGACACGATCTTTGCGCGCGCCGACATGGTCGTGAAGGTGAAGGAGCCGCAAGCCGCCGAGCGCAAGATGCTCAGGCCCGGCCAGATCCTGTTCACCTATCTGCACCTGGCGCCGGACCTGCCGCAGACCGAAAACCTCATCAAGGGCGGCGCATCTGCATCGCCTACGAAACCGTGACCTCCTCGAATGGCGGCCTGCCGCTCTTGACTCCGATGTCGGAAGTTGCCGGACGGCTGGCGCCGCAGGTCGGCGCGCATGCGCTGGAAAAGGCTGCCGGCGGCCGCGGCGTCCTGCTCGGCGGCGTACCCGGCGCGCCCGCGGCCGATGTCGTCATCATCGGCGGCGGTGTGTCGGGTGCGAATGCGGCAACGGTGGCGCTCGGCATGGGCGCGCAGGTCACGATTTTGGATCGCTCGCTCGATGTGCTGCGCCGGCTCGACGTGCAGTTCGAGGGCCGCGTCCGGACGATCTTCTCGACCCGTGCCGCGATCACCGATCTCATCAGGAAGGCGGACCTGGTGATCGGCGCCGTGCTGGTGCCGGGCGCCGCCGCGCCAAAGCTGATCACGCGCGACATGCTGCGCACGATGAAGCAGGGCTCGGTCATCGTCGATATCGCGATCGACCAGGGCGGCTGCACTGAGACCTCGAAGCCAACCACGCATTCGCATCCGACCTACGTCGTTGACGGCGTCGTGCATTATTGCGTCGCCAACATGCCGGGTGCGGTCGCCCGCACCTCGACCTTTGCGCTGAACAACGCGACCTTGCCGTTCACGCTGGCGCTTGCCAACAAGGGTTGGCGCAAGGCGCTGAGTGAGGACGTGCATCTGCGCGCCGGCCTCAATGTTTGCGAGGGCAAGCTGACCTGCGAGCCGGTCGCGATTGCGCACGGCCTGCCGTTCGTTCCAGCAGAGAAGCTGCTGGCGTCGTAGGCTGATTGGAGGCGTCACGCCTCCGCCACGGCCTCGGCCCAGGGCTGAAAGATCTCGGTGGCACCGCTGTTGGTCGCCCCGTCGCGCAGCACGACGCTCGGGCAGGCGAACTTCATCGGCAGGGTTTGCACCCGGGCCTCCTCATAGTCGAACTGCAAGCGCAGTGCTTCGCGCACTTCGCGCGGCAGGCGCGCATCGCCGATCACGATACTGCCTTCGCTCGCATCGAGGCGCGGCTGGTGGATCGCGGCATCGAGATCCATACCAAAATCCATCACGAAGGAGAGGATTTGCATCACCGCCGGCATGATGCGCCGGCCGCCGGAGGCGCCGAGCGCGAGACGCCGTCCGTCGGCGGCTTGCGCCACCACCGGAGTGTAATTGGTGAGGCAGCGCTTGCCGGGAGCCAGCGAGTTGGGCCCGCCCGGGGTCGGATCGAACCACATGATGCCGTTGTTCATGGGAATGCCGCTCTGCGGCGCAGTGAACCTGGAGCCAAACAGCGACAGCAATGTCTGCGTCACCGCCGCCATGTTGCCCTCGCGGTCGACGACAGAAAAATGCGTCGTGCAGGCGGGAGCCAGATGTTCGGCGCCAAGCGCCCGCCGCCCGTCCGCATCGCCCATCCCCTGCAGTCGCTCGCGATAGGCCGCCTGCAGGCTTCTTGCGTAGGCCGCATAGCTTGCGGCATCCGGCCCTGTGCCCGCGGGCCGCAGATCGGCTTGCAGCAGCCGCAATGCCTGGGCCAGCGTCGGGCCCGCGGTGAGCTCTGGCGTGGCAAAGACATTGCCGCCACGATAAGCGATGGCCAGGGGCTCGCGGACATGCGCCTGAAACGCGCCGAGATCGTCGACGGACAATGACCCTCCGCCTGATTGCACATCGGCGGCGATGCTGGCCGCGAGATCGCCCTTGTAGAAATCATCAGGTCCTTGCGCGGCCAGATGCGACAGCGTCGCCTTGAGCCGGTCGAGCGGCAGCCGCGTCTCCGACCTGATGCCCCATTGCGGCTGCGGGGGCAGGCCGTCCTTGAGGAAGGTGGCGGCGCTCGCCTGGTAACGCCGCAGGTCGGCCGCTGCGGTCGCGATCATCTGGCTGGTCCACCAGTCGACCTCGAGACCCTCGCCGGCCAGGGCGATGGCGGGTGCGAGCAGGTCGCGCCATGGCAGGCGCGCGTGGCGGCGATGCGCTTCCGCCATGCCGGCGACCACGCCGGGCACTGCCACCGAACCGGGTCCATGAAGATTGCGGTCATCCTTGACCCGCGCCCACGGAAAGATGTCGGCTGCGAGATCCTCGCCGCTCAGCGGATAGTCCTCGACCCGCAGCCCGTTCGGCGCGCGCATGCCATAGTCGATCACCTCGTAAGTGTTGGCACCCGCGCGATAGAGCACCATCGCACCGCCGCCACCCAGGCCGCTCATCCAGGGCTCCAGCACGGCGAGCGCGAAGGTCGTTGCGATGAGCGCGTCGACACAATCGCCGCCCGCCTTGAGCACCGCGGCGCCCGCTTCGGCCGCCCTCCGCGACTGTGCCGCGACGATGCCTCGTTCCGAGATGATGGCGGGTTTGCGGATCTGCTGGTTGTTGGAGAACTGATCGGGCATCTTTTCCGGCTTCCGATTTTGTCGACGTGCACTGGCGGGACTGCAATTCTGCAGCGAGCGCGCGTGAACCGCCAAGCAATTGGTAAGCGAAAAGTAAATATCGGCCCCGCGTCCGAAGCGGATTTTGCAGGTCGAATCCGGCGAGGCCCGCTAAACAAATATTAGGGGCTGCTATCTAGGGTCGAGGTACCCTTGTCCTGACGCCTGCGCCTCCCATGAAGTCGCTGCGGCCAACCATCTTGCTGGCGTTGATCGTTCTGGGAAGCCTGGCTTCGTTCGGGACCGCCGGGCATTTCGCGGCCAACGCGTTCATTCATCATCAGCAGACGCGACAGCTGAATGAACTGGCCGAACTCGTGGTGCGCCGCTCCGAGCTTGCGGTGGACTTCGCGGCCGAAAGCCTCGACGAGCTCGCAACGCGGGGCCTCGTCAGTTGCGAT
>NZ_JAFATE010000122.1 GCF_019244115.1 Bradyrhizobium sp. | reverse complement strand
TCACAGCGGCGACCAGGTTTTCATCGATCCGACCGACGGCGGCGCCGCGATCGAGGCCCGCATCGCCTATCTCTCGCCGGTCGGCAGCAGCGAGACCCAGAGCGCGCTGGCGCGGGCCGTGGTCGCCAATGGCGACCAGCGGCTGCGCCCGGGCCTGTTTGCGACCGGCCGTCTGACGCTGTCGAACAAGAACGTCCCAATCGCGGTCAAGACCTCGGCGCTGCAGACCGTGGAAGACCATCCTGTCGTGTTCGTCCGCTCCGGCGACAAATTCGAGGTGCGCGAGGTGGAGCTCGGCGAGCGCGATTCGGAGTTCGTCGAAATCACCTTCGGCCTGCTCGAAGGCGACGTCTACGCCGCCCGCAACAGTTTTATCGTCAAGGCCGAGATGGCCAAGGGCTCGGCGGTGGACAATGATTGACACCCTGTTGTCCTTCGCGATCCGCCAGCGCCACCTGGTGCTGATCGCGGTCCTGGCGATGGCCGCGCTCGGCATCTGGAATTTTTCGGAGCTGCCGATCGACGCCGTTCCCGACATCACCAACATGCAGGTCCAGATCTACAGCCGCGCACCGGGTTATTCCCCGCTCGAGATGGAGCAGCGCGTCACCTTCCCGATCGAGACCGCGATGGCGGGCCTGCCGCGGCTGGAGAACACAAGATCGCTGTCGCGCTACGGCATCAGCCAGGTGACTGTGATCTTCAAGGATGGCACCGACATCTATTTCGCGCGGCAACTGGTGGGCGAGCGCATCCAGCAGGTGCGCGACCAGCTCCCACCCGGGATCGAGAGCGCGATCGGGCCGATCTCGACCGGGCTTGGCGAAATCTTCATGTACACGATCGAGGCGCGGCCCGGCGCGACCAAGGCGGATGGTAGTGCGTATAGCGGAACCGACCTGCGGACCGTGCAGGACTGGATCGTCAGGCCGCGGCTCAGAACGGTTGCCGGCGTCAACGAAGTCAACTCGGTCGGCGGTTTCGAAAAGCAGTTTCATGTGCTGCCCGATCCCACCCAGCTGATGGCGTACCGGCTGACCTTTCACGACGTCATGGCGGCGCTCGCCGCCAACAACGGCAATGTCGGCGCCGGCTATATCGAGCGAAACGGCGAGCAATATCTGGTCCGCACACCCGGCCAGGTGGCGGGCCTCGATGAGATCAGGGACATCGTGATCGGCTCGCGCAATGGCGTGCCGGTACGCATCTCCGATGTCGCCGAGGTCCGGGAAGGCACCGACCTGCGGATCGGGGCTGCGACACTCAACGGCAACGAGGTCGTGCTCGGCACCGCGATGCTGTTGATCGGCGAGAACAGCCGCACCGTGGCGCAGCGCGTCGCCGCGAAACTGAAGGAGATCACAGCCTCGCTGCCCGAGGGCGTGATCGCGCGCACCGTCTACGACCGCACCAACTTGGTCGATGCGACGATCGCCACCGTGGCAAAGAACCTGCTCGAGGGCGCAGCTCTGGTGATCGCGGTGCTGTTCCTGATCCTCGGCAATTTCAGGGCGGCGATCGCCACGGCCTGCGTCATTCCGCTCGCCATGCTGTTCACCATCACCGGCATGCTGCAGAACCGGATCAGCGCCAATCTGATGAGTCTCGGTGCGATCGATTTCGGCATCATCGTCGACGGTGCCGTCATCATCGTCGAGAACTGCCTCCGGCTCCTTGCTGTCGAGCAGAAGCGGCTCGGCCGCATCCTGAGCCAGGAAGAGCGCTTCGCGACCATTCTGGCCGGTAGCCGCGAGGTGATCCGGCCGAGCCTGTTCGGCACCTTCATCATCGCCGCGGTCTATCTGCCGATCCTGACGCTGAGCGGCGTCGAGGGCAAGATGTTCACGCCGATGGCGCTGACGGTGCTGATGGCGCTCGCCGGCGCCAGCATTCTGTCGCTGACGTTCGTGCCGGCGTCCGTGGCGCTGCTCGTCACCGGTCGCATCGCCGAGCATGAGAATCTCTTCATGCGCGGGGCGCGGGCGATCTATGTGCCGCTGCTCGATGCTTCGCTGCGAAGCAGGTTCGGCGTCGTATCGATCGCCGTGCTGCTGGTCATCGTGTGCGGCATCGCCGCCACCAAAATGGGCGGCGAGTTCATTCCGAGCCTCGACGAGGGCGACGCGTCGATGGAGGTTTTGCGCATCCCCGGCACCAGCCTGACGCAGGCGGTCGAGATGCAGGAGATGCTGGAAAAGAGCCTTTTGAAATTGCCAGAGGTCATGGACGTGTTCGCGCGGACCGGGGCTGCGGAAATCGCCACCGATCCGGTGCCGCCGTCGGCGACTGATGGCTACGTGATGCTCAAGCCGCGGGCCGAGTGGCCCGATCCCGCCAAGCCGAAGGCGGTCATTGTCTCCGAGATCCAGGCCGCGATGGACGATGTGCCGGGAAATCTTCCCATGCTCTCGCAGCCGATCCAGCAGCGCATGAACGAGACGGTGGCGGGCATCCGCACCGATGTCGGCGTCAAGATTTTTGGCGACGATCTCGATGTCCTGCTTCCGTTGGCCTCCCGGGTCCAGGCCATTTTGCAGAAGATCGAGGGCGCGGCCGATGTCAGGGCCGAGCAGGTCGAGGGCCTGCCGGTCCTAACCGTCAAGGTCGACCGCCAGGCGCTGTCGCGCTACGGCATCAACATCGCGGATGTGCAAAATCTCGTGGAGATCGCGGTGGCCGGCAAGAGCGCCGGAAAGCTGTTTGAGGGCGACCGCCGTTTCGACATCGTGGTGCGGCTTCCCGAACATCTGCGCTCGGATATCGAGGCGCTGAAATCGCTGCCGATCCCGCTGCCGCCGGTCGAGAAGGAGGTCAAGGCCGCGCCGGCGCTGTGGGGCAATTCGCCGCTCGCCCAGATCCGCTACGTGCCGCTGTCGGAGCTTGCGCAGATCAGTCTGGCGGCCGGGCCGAACCAGATCAGCCGCGAGGATGGCAAGCGGCGCATCGTGGTGGCCGCCAATGTGCGCGGCCGCGACCTTAAATCCTTCGTGACGGACGCGCAGGCGGAGGTGGCGCAAAAGGTGAAACTGCCAGCGGGCTACTGGATCGGCTGGGGCGGGCAGTTCGAGCAGCTGGTCTCGGCCGGGCAGCGGCTCGCCATCGTGGTGCCGCTCGCGCTTTTTTTGATTTTCGTGCTGCTGATCCTGAGCCTCGGCTCGGTCGGAGATGCGCTGCTCGTCTTTTCCGGCGTGCCGTTGGCCCTGACCGGCGGCGTCGTGGCGCTGCTCGTGCGCGACATTCCGCTGTCGATCAGTGCGGCGATCGGCTTTATCGCGCTCTCGGGGGTGGCCGTGCTCAACGGCCTCGTCATCATCGTCTTCATCGAAAAGCTGCGCGGCGAGGGCCTTTCGCTGCGCGAGGCGGTGCGGCAGAGCGCGCTGACGCGGCTGCGTCCGGTGCTGATGACGGCGCTGGTCGCGTCCCTCGGCTTCATCCCGATGGCGACTGCGAGCGGGGCCGGTGCCGAGGTGCAGCGGCCGCTGGCCACCGTCGTGATCGGCGGGGTGATCTCGTCGACGATCCTCACTCTGTTGGTGCTGCCGGCGCTGTACCTTTTGTTCCGGCGCGATCAAACCAAGTCCGAGAGACCTGAACAGCCGGCATAGATCAAGTGAAGGGGAGGGCCGTCATGAGGTTCGTCGTGTTGTTGCTCGCGGGCCTGATGCTCGCGAGCCCCGTGCTCGCCGAGGATTACGAGAAGGGCCCGAACGGCGGGCTGATGCTCGACGTCGCCGGCATCGATGCCGAACTCCTGACCTCCGGCACCAAAGTCACCATCAACGTGTTCGATGCGAACAAGCCGGTGCCGGTGCCGACCAAGGGCTACGCCGGCGCGGTCCTGATCGTGAGCGGCAAGGCACGCGAGACGGTGCCGCTGGCGCCCTCGGGCGACAATTCGCTGACCGGCGACGCCAAGGGCGCGATCGCATCCGACGCCACGGTCACGCTGACGATCCGTACCGCCGAGGGCAAATCCGGCCAGGTGAAGTTCAAGAAGTGAGCTCTCATTTTGCGGGAAGATCTGCCCGCGAATGCGCTTCACCTCTCCCCGCTTGCAGGGAGAGGTCGCATCGCATCTTAAGATGCGATGCGGGTGAGAGGGACTCTCCGAGAGCTCGGTCTTATTTGAGGCTGCCCCTCATCCCAACCCTCTCCCCGCAAGCGGGGAAAGGGGGCGCACCGCCGATGCCGTCGCAACGAAATCTTCGTCTTGCGGTTCAAGCCGACAGCGCCGCCCTATCAGCGACGGTGCCGTCGACGAGGTCGCGATAATGCTCAATCGGCTTTGGACGCCCGATCAGAAAACCCTGTATCTCGTTGCAGCCTTCCTTGACCAGCGCGGCGAGCTGCTCTGATGTCTCGACGCCTTCGGCCAGCACGGGCAGACCGAGGCCGTGCGCAAGCCCGATCACCGCGCGGACGATGGCGAGCGAACGCCCGGCGCGGCCGAGCGCCGAGACGAAGGAGCGGTCGATCTTGATGCGATCGAGCGGCAGCGCCTCAAGATAGGAGAGCGACGAATAGCCGGTGCCGAAATCGTCGAGCGCAATGCGCACGCCGAGCGATTTGAGCTGGTCCAGGATGGCGGAGGCGCGCGTCACGTTCTCGATCAGGACGCCCTCGGTGATCTCGAGTTCGAGCCTTTTGCCCGAGAGCCGGGTTTCCTGCAGCACCCGGCCGATCAGCGCCTCCAGATTGTCGCGGCGGAACTGCACCGCGGAGACGTTGACGGCGATCTGCAGCTCGCTCCGCCATGACGCGGCTTCCCGGCAGGCCTCGCGCAGCACCCACTCGTCGATCGGCACGATCATGCCGCTCTCTTCGGCGAGCGGGATGAATTCCGACGGCGGCACCAGGCCGCGAACCGGATGGTTCCAGCGTACCAGCGCCTCGAAGCCGATCACGCGTCCGTCGTGGGATTGCTGCGGCTGGTATTCGAGATAGAGCTGCCCTTCCGTTATCGCCGACCGCAGATCGTGCTCCAATGCGCTGCGCTCGCGAAGCTGCTGGTCCATGGCGGCAGTGAAGAAGCGGATCGTGCCGCGGCCCTCATGTTTGGCGCGATAGAGCGCAGCGTCCGCATTCGCGAGCAGCGTGATCTGATCGGCGCCGTCCCTCGGATAGATGGCGATACCAATCGAGAGGTCGAGGTCGAACGAGTGGTCTCCGATGTCGATCCTCTCATCGAGCGAATCGCGCAGCCGCGTCGCCAGCAGTTCGGCCGCGGCGGGCAGCGGCTGCAGCTCGGTCACGGCGACGAATTCGTCGCCGCCGACACGAGCCAGGAAAGCATCGGGACCGGCCTCGACGAGGCGCCGCGTCACCCTGCGCAGAACGAGGTCGCCCATGGCGTGGCCGTGAAGATCGTTGATCTGCTTGAAGCGGTCGAGATCGATGCACAGCACGGCGAAGCCGCCGGGATTGGTCTGCGCGCTCTCGATGGTCCGGCGCATATGGTCGTCGAGTGCCACGCGGTTCGGGAGATCGGTCAACCCGTCGTGACAGGCCAGATAGCGGATGCGCTGCTCGGCCTGATTGCGATCGGTCATGTCGAACGCCACGGTCACATGGGCTTCGGTGCCATTGTAGCGGAGCTCGCGCCGCTCCACGACGAGCTCGATGATCCGTCCGTCCGCGGTGCGGTGGCGGCAGAGCTGCGCGCCCACATCGGCGGCCGGAGCCGCGTCGGCGGCGCGCGAGGCGCTCGCCACGCTGAGATCCCCCTCGCTCATGGCGAGAAGCTGCTCGCTGGAATAGCCGTAGTGGCTGCACATCGCCGCATTGACCGCCAGGAAGCGGCCGGTCGCGGAATCGGCGACCCACATCGGCAGCGGATTCTCCTCGAACAGCAGCCGGAACGACGCCTCGCGCCGCTTCAAATCGGTGATGTCGATGCGCACGCCGATGACGCCGCCATCGCCGGTGCGGCGTTCCTCGACGCGGACCCAGCGGTCGCCCGGGAGCTGCTGCTCGTGCGAACTGTGGTCCTGAAGATGGCGCGCCAGCCGCGCCTGCAGCCATTGCTCTTCCTCGCCCCGCGCTTCCGGATATTGGCCGCGGGCCAACCCGGTGCGCAGGATGTCCGTAAACGTCGTGCCCGACGTCATCACGTCCTGGCTCATCGGGTAGACGTCGGCATATTGCCGGTTCCACAACACCAGCCGGTCGTCGCTGTCGTAGATCGCAAGGCCCTCGGACACCACGTCGAGCGCTTCGACGAGCCGCCTGTGCGCCGCCCGCGCGGCAAGCTCGGCGCGCTCGGCGTCGGCCTTGGCGGCGCTGAGCGCAAGCTCGGTCTGGTGCCGCTCGGTGATGTCCTCATGGGTCGCGACCCAGCCGCCATCCGGCATCGGACGGTGGCAGATGCGAACGACCCGGCCGTTCTTCAGCTCGACGATGCTGTCGGAGGCCTGATCGTTGATGACCGGGGTCTGGCGCCAGCGAAGATAGTCCTCCTCCGTCATCGATTTCGGTGACGTGCCCGCCCTGAAGCGCAGGCCGACGATGTCCTTGAGCTGCAGGCCGGGCCTGATGTCGGCGGGCGAGAGCGCGTAGATCTCGCAATACTGCCGATTGCTGACGCTCAGCCGCTGTGCGCCATCGAAGAAACAAAGCCCTTGGGACATGTTGTTGAGCGCGGTATCGAAACGCGTGGCAATCGTCTCCGCGCGCGTGCTTTCGTCGGCGAGCTTCGCGTGCGAGGTCACGAGCTCGACCATGCCGGCAAAATCCGCATTGAGCATCCGCACCAGCAGGGCCAGGAACATCGCCAGGTTGGCGCCGATCCAGACCAGCATCGTATCGCTCGACAACAACAGCAGCAGCGCAATCGGCAGCCCTGATATCAGGAGGTTCAGCCGCGCGGCGCCAGGCAGGCTGGCGAGGCAATAGGCGCTGCTCGCGGACGCCATGAAGATAACGAGCGTGATCGGCGCGCGGAGTGTCACATCGACGCTGCAGAACAGTGCGCCGGTCCAAATCAAGAATCCGACACTGAGCGTCGCCGTCAGCGCACGGGCGTTCACGAGCTGTGCGCGGGCCTGCTCGGCGGTCGGCACATGGCCGCGCAGCCGCACCCAATGCGTCATCCGGTAAATGCAGGCGGCGAGCAGCAGGACGGGAAACACGAGGCGCAGCCACCAGGGGAGCGTCGCGGGCGTCACGATGGCGACGCTGATGCTGTCGAGAACCAGCACGCCGTAGAGGATCGGAGCCTGGGTGGTGAGGCGGCGGAACTGCTCGCACAGCAACGCGCGCGCCAGCGGCGTGTCCGGGCCGCCGATCGCAAACCAGGCGCGGATCATGTTCGCCAGTCCCTGTGCGGTGGTCGTCACGCCCTTCTTGGCCCCCGATTGGATTCGGAGGATAGGGCCAAACGCAAAAAAGGCGGTAAAAATGCTTGGTAAGTGTGTAATTAAGGTCGCCGCAATCGATGGGCCGAGGGTTAACGGGCGGCAAATGCGGCGGGACGAAGTGCTGGCGGATTCGGAATACTAACGCTCGAGCTTGCCGGCCGCGCGGCCCTTATTACCTTTTGCGGGAGCGGCGCGAGCGGAAGAGATCGCCTGATGGTCACCTCGTCGATCAGCTATCAAATCCTGTTTCCGGCTCCCTATAGGATCGAACTCGCCAAGCTGCGCCAGCAGCTCGAACAGGCGCATTTCGCCTGGGTGCAGGAGTGGAAGCAGCGGCAGGCCGACTTCAGAATCGAGAACATCCGATTCAACCATGATCCGCTCTGGAACAAGCGGGTCTTCAGCCTGCAGGCGGCGCGCGACGGCCAGATCTGGTTCTGGCGCCCCACCCGCGCGCTCGTCTTCTTCGGCGCCTTCTCGATCTGAGCGATTCTCCCGCCGGCGACGCCCGGCCGCTGGTGGCGCCGACACTACAAACCTTGGTTTAGCTCGCGCATACCTTGTGATGCCGGCTGTTTACCTCCGTACGATTGAGGGCGCGGCCGGTGCTGCCTTAGGTTTTGTGCTGCTCTGCAATCTTTCATGTCACGTTCTGCCGTTTGATTTGAGCGTTTCCGAGCGAAGAGGGGACCGGTTCGCGCGAGGAAAACGCGTCAAGGCTGGAGCCTCCGTTCCGATGCAGTCGGAGCGGAAAGGGCTCCAGGATGCAGTGTGGCGTGTCTGACATTCGCTTCAATCTATTCGCGGCTCCTCGAAGCGAATGTCGGACACGCCACACCCGCATCTTTAAGTTGCTCGTGTCCTTCCGTTCTGGCGTTCGTAAGCGAGTGCGCTGCAAGGTGATACGAAAGTCAGAACCGGGGCACGGGTCCTTTCAATGCCGTTGTCTTTAACATCGAGGTCAGCGCCAGGAATGTCAGTCAGCACCACCCGAATCGCGCTGTTCATCGACGGCGCTAACCTTTACGCCTCGTCGCGGACACTCGGCTTCGACATGGACTACAAGCGTCTGCTCACCGAGTATCAGGCGCAGGGCACGCTGTTGCGTGCGTTCTATTACACCGCGGTGGTCGAGGATCTGGAGTATTCGCCGATCCGCCCGCTGATCGACTGGCTCGATTACAACGGCTACACGGTCGTGACCAAGGCGACAAAGGAATTCGTCGATGCCTTTGGCCGGCGCAAGGTGAAGGGCAGCATGGATGTCGATCTGGCCGTCGACGCGATGGAGCTCGCAGCGCATATCGACCAGATGGTGCTGTTTTCCGGCGACGGCAATTTCCGCCCTTTGGTGGAAGCCGTGCAGCGCCGCGGCGTCCGTGTCACGGTGGTCTCGACGGTCGCAACGCAGCCGCCGATGGTTGCCGACGAATTGCGGCGCCAGGCAGATGTCTTCGTCGATCTTGCGGAACTGCGCGTCAAGATCGGCCGCGAGCCGTCCGACCGCTCCGGTTCGCGCGAACAGTCTCTGGCGCCGCTCTGAACGAAATTTGAAGCAATCGCGTGGGGCGCTCGTCGCGGTGGCGCGACTCCCTCCCTCCCGAAGGGGCCCGTGACTGGGGGTGAATGGGGAGGGAGTCGCCGTCGCGCGCAACTGCCGACATCGCACGTCTGGTCTGGTGGGATTGAGCGCTTTCGAACGAAGTGGGTACCGGGTCGCGTGAAGAAAACGCGTCAAAACAAGAATCGTCGCCGATCAGGCGCCGACGCCACCGCGCTGTTGCTCGAGCGCCGTGTCGATGCATTTGATCAGGCTCGGCGCGGCGAACGGCTTGGCCAGGAAGCAGGTCGCTCCGGCCTTCAGCGCGCGGGCGCGCACGCTTTCATCGGGGAATGCGGTGATGAAGATGAAAGGCGCGGTGTGGCCGCGCCTGCGCATGCTCGCCAGCAGTTCGAGGCCATTCATGGTCGACATCTGCACGTCGGCGATCACGCAGCATGTGGTGTCCAGATGCGGCGATTGCAAGAATTCCTCGGCCGAGGCGAAGGTGTGCACGACATAGCCGCGCGATCGCAAAAGGTTGTTCATCGCAGCGCGGACCGAGGCATCATCGTCGACGACTGAGATGACCGAAGGCGTTGACAAAGACCCCCCTCCTTGGCGCGGGAAGGCGTCCCGCTAAGCACGGTCGCCCCAGCTGAAAAGTGAGCCCGCGCAGACGATTGTAAAATCATACTTAGGTTTGTAACGCCGATTCACTTGGGATGGTAATCCGCTCATGTCGTTGGCATCGGCTTGCCGCGGCCGATTCCAAGCGATTCCGCCATGCGGATCAGGTCGGCCAGCGACCGCGCGCCCATCTTCCGCATGATGTGCCCGCGATGAATCTTCACCGTGATTTCGGCGAGTCCAAGCTCGGCGGCGATCTGCTTGTTCATTAATCCGGCTGCTACCAGGGCCAGCACCTCCCGCTCGCGGGGGGTCAGGGTCTCGAACAGCGATTTGAGACCGGCGACGGCCTTGGCGACCTCGCGCCGCCTGCGATCCTGCTCGATCGCCTTGACCACGGCATCGAGCAGATCCTGATCGCGAAACGGCTTTGTCAGAAAGTCGACGGCGCCTCCCTTCATGGCCCTGACCGTCATCGGAATGTCGCCGTGTCCGGTTATGAAGATGATGGGGATGTGGATATTGACCTTGGCGAGTTCGGTTTGCAGGTCGAGGCCGGAGAGGCCCGGCAGGCGGATGTCCAGCACCAGGCAACTGGCGACGTCGGGCAGCCGCTGCTGCAGCATTTCCGGTGCGGAGCCGAACGCCGCAACGTGCAGGCCGACCGACTCGAACAGGTTTGTGAGCGCGCGGCGCACGGAGAGATCGTCGTCGATGATGAAGACGACCGGTTCCTTAAGCTGCTGCTCCGCGGCCGCCGCGCTTTGCGGTGATTTGGGCCGTTCGATCACGACGCTCCCTCTCGGTGCAGTGGCAAGGTGAATCGAAACGTCGTCCCCGTGCCCGCATTGCAGGCCACCGACAACCGTCCGCCGTGAGCCTCGACGATCGAACGACAGATCGAAAGCCCCATGCCCATACCGCCCGGCTTGGTGGTGAAGAACGGATTGAACAGCCGCTCGGTGTCGTGATCGGCGATCCCGATACCGCTGTCCGTGACCGCGACGGTGATGCCTGGGGCGTCGTCCTCGCCCGAAGCGATCAAAAGCTCGCGTCGGCGATCGGTGATCGTCTGCATCGCTTCGATCCCGTTCATCACCAGATTGATGATCACCTGCTGCAGTTGAACCCGGTCACCGAAGATCGGCGGCAAAGTGGGGGCGAGCGCCATGCGCAGCACCACATCATGACTGGTCAGTTCGCGCGCGACCAGCGCCATCACGTCCGTGACGACGACGTTGATGTCGAGCGGCGCCTTCTCGATAGTGGTCTTCTTTGCAAGTGCCCGGACGCGGCGGATCACCTCGCCGGCCCGGTTGCCGTCATCGACGATCCATTCCACCGAACGCCGCGCCGCGCCGAGGTCCGGCGGCGTGCGGTCGAGCCAGCTGAGACAAGCCTCCGCGTTGGTGACGACGGCGGCCAGCGGCTGGTTGATTTCGTGCGCGATCGAGGCGGTCAGCTCGCCGAGCGTCGTCACACGCGTGACGTGGGCGAGTTCGGCCTTGGCCTTGAGCAAGGCCTGTTCGGCCTGTTCGGCCCGGATCATCGCAGTGACGTCGGTCGAGACGCCGCGATAGCCTCGAAAATTGCCGTCCACGTCGAAGAACGGCTTTCCGCTCGTCCTGACATAGATCGGAGCGCCCTCACGGTTCGTGGTGCGATACTCCAGATCGCGAAACGGCAGATGGGCATCGAGCGTCGCGCGATGCTGCTGCCACTTGTCCGGCTCGGCGGCCAGATCGGAGGCGATATCCCAGCGGAAATGGCCCATCACCCCGATTGCGCCCGGCACCTCGGTATGCTCCGAGTAGCGGGTGAAGCGATGGTCCGCGCCGGTCTCCCAGAGCCAGTCGGAAGCGGTTTCGGCATAGTCGCGAAAGCGCTGCTCGCTCTCGCGCAGCGCATCCAGCGCCTTCTCCAGCTTCTCCCTGGCGTGGTATTGCTCGGTCACGTCCATGTGGGTGCCGACGAGTTCGACGATCCAGCCCGTCCGATCCAGGATCGCATCCGCCACCGAATGAACGTGCTTGATCGTGCCGTCCGGAAGCGCGATGCGAAAGTTGAAATCGAGCCGCATAATCTTCTCGCGCACCGCCCGGCGCAACATCTCGCCGAACATGCGAAAGTCTTCCGGAACGACGCGCGCCTGAATAGCCGATGCCGTAGCCGCAGGATCGTCGGGATCGAAGCCGAACAGGCGGTATAATTCGGCCGAGGTGTGCGTGAAATCGCCGCGGATCATGTCCCAGGCCCAGCTCGCGGTGTGGCTGAGGCGCTGGGCCTCGGCGAGGTAGGCCTCGCTGCGCCGCAAGTTGCGCTCGGTCTGCCTGATCTCGGTGACATCCGTGATGGCACCTAGGAACTCGAGATGGTCATCACCATTCGCAACGGCGCGCGCGAGCGAATGAACATGCTTCACCGAGCCGTCCGGCAGCAGCAGCCGGTATTCGTGGTCGTAATCCTTGCGCTCGCGCGCCGCCTGCGCGATGATTCTTCGCACCGCATCGCGATCTTCGGGATGAACGCGCTCGAACACAAGCCGGTTGCTCGGCTTCGTCGCGGCGTCGTACCCGAAGATCCGAAAAGTCTCTTTCGACCAGACGATCTCGCCTCTCGATGGACTCCAGCCGAAGCTGCCGGTCCGGCTCAGCTCCTGAGCCTGAGCAAGATAGGCCTCGCTCTGCCGCAAGGCATTTTCGGCCTGCCTGCGTTCGGTGATGTCCTCGCAGGCGATCAGAATGACGAGCTTGCCGTCCGCGCGCGGCATCGCCTTGGCATTCTCGCGGACCCAAAGCAGGGAGCCGTCCTTGCGGATCTTGCGAACCTCCCAGGTGTGTGATTTGCCGACCGTGTTGAGACAGACCGCGACGCATTTGCGGACGAACTGGCGATCTTCTTCGAGGAAGACGTTCAGTACCGACTGCCCGGTCAGTTCTGCAGGCGCATAGCCGAGTTGGGTTGCGCCGAAGGTGTTGACGTTCAGGACGATCCCGTCCGCATCGACCATGAAGTACATGACCGGATTGTGCTCGAAGACCTCGCGCCATTCCTTTTCGTGGTCGCGCAATTCGGCCTCGGTGCGGCGCAGTCGCGCTACGGCGTCGAGCGCGGCCTCCTCATGCGCACGGGCATTCTTGATCAGCCGCGTCACGATCACGGAGGTCAGAAAGAAGGCCGCCAGCAGCACGATGTCCTGCGCCGCGTCTACCCGCAATTGGAAAACCGGCGGCGTGAAGAAGTAGTTCAAGGCTCCGACGGCGGCAATGGAGAGCAGCGCCGAGGCCGCAAAACTGCCCATCAGCGCAAGCAGCACGATCACGACCAGGTAGGCAAAGGCGCTGGGGGCGAGATCGGCGTGAAGCGAAAACAACGCCATCGTCATCAGAGCGAGCGCGGCCAGGCCCACGCCAAGCTGCAGGGCGAAACCCGAGAAGTTCGTGGTCTGGTAAGGCGTCATGCGCAGACCGTTCCGGCGCTCCTGGCAAGACTAGCGCATTTCGGACCGCAAACGGGCGATTCGTTCCGGCCATCAGAGGTTCGAATGCGACTTTCGGCACGATTCCGCCAAAAGCCGTCGGGTGGGCGCATGGCCGGCGAGGCCAGCAGCGCCCGCGACTACAAACCTTCGTATGGGCTCCTCCGAACCTTTCGATAGCAGCGGTTTACCTCGGTACAATTGAGACAATGGTCGATCTCGCCTTAACCTTGCAAGTGTTCGGAATGGCCGATCGCACCAGTTCGAGTCCCGGTCCCGGCCAAATTTGAGGCAACAGGGAAACCGGGCGCGATCAAAAAACCATCCCGAGTCGGCATCGGCATTAGAACCAGCCGACGGGTCAATCGATGACACCAGCTGCTGAACTTTTCGGAGGCGGCGTATGAGAGTGAAACTCTGCAGTCGGTGTCCCTATACGCCGCATGACCTGGCCGACCACTATGATCCCGCCGCCGCACTTTACGCATGTGCGAGATGCGACGGCGAAATCGGGATCCGCAACAGGTCCGATTCATGCGAAGCCCAGAGGAGACAGCCATGCGCAACAACCTTTCACAGCATCAGCATGACCCCGCCAAGCGCTGCGCCGTTTGCGAAGGACGGTTTGGCCTCGTTCGCTATTACTCATGGCGAACCGCCCTGTGCTCCAAAAAGTGCGTTGATCGCTTCAAGACCCGCAGGGAGGCCGACAGCGCATGGTTGTGCCGATTTCGCGCCGCCTGAGACGCGCCTCCGGGATGCCGCGGCAACGTTCAGCGGCTCCGTTGTGCGGAACCGGGAGCCCGCGCAGTGAATACACGCTGCAAACTCGTCTCGGCGATCTGCTTCTGCTGCCTTGTTTCGATGGGTGCGCTCGCCCAAGAGAGCGGTGAGGGTGGTGGTGCGGCGGTTCCGCCGCGCCACCACCCCCCGCAGGACCGCATGCTGCACGAGAAATTCTATTCGACCTGGCACATGCCGGACCACCCCAATCAGAGCTGCTGCAACATGGCCGATTGCTATCCGACCGAGATCAAGTCCGTCGGCGACCAGATCTACGCGAGGCGCCGGGAAGACGGAAAGTTCATTCTGGTTCCGCCGGAAAAGGTCGAGCACAACCGCGACAATCCCGATGGCAGGAACCACCTCTGCGCTCCTCCGCCCAGCGGCTACAACCCCGTCGACACGGTGTTCTGCTTCGCACTTGGAGGCGCGACATGAACTTCGTTGTGGTGAACGGCCGGATGCCATTCCGGCAAAACTACTGTGTTTGGTGTTGTACACCGATCTACGCAGGCTATCTGCGCGACATCGCCACGCGACTCTGCTACTGCGATCATCAGTGCTATTCGCTCTACCGCGAAAACTCCGCCTTGCTGCTCGGCGGCCGGGTTCGCGCCTCGTGAGGAGCCTCGAGCCGCGAGACCGAAAGCGATTTCTTGAACGGTCAATTGCTGCGACGCATCACCACGGTTTTGAACGTGGCGGTAGGCGAATAAGACAACAATAGAGTAAGCGGCAGAGGACCAGAAGGAGCGCACATGAAATTCGTGCTGGTCAATCACAGGACACCGTTCGGCACGCCTTCCTGTCGCCACTGCTCGCGGCCGCTCGGCGTGGGCTACCTGCGCGAGATCGCCACCCGGCGGCCCTATTGCGATCACGACTGCTATCGCCGCGATGAGACGAGGCGTGCTTTCACACCGTGGTTCGCCGCGTCTGGCCCTACCTCCGAGCTCGCAACAGGTCATGCCGCATCGCTCGGATTGATGGCCTCGCTTACGGCCGCGGCGTGCTGGGGTTATGCGCTGCCGCTCAGCGCGGTTGCGATATCGCTGGTGCAGACCGCGCTCGGCATGCGCGATCTGATGACGAAGGAAGTGGTTCTGGTCCGACGCCCGCGGTGATCAGCGAGGGCGCCGCGTCATGCCTCACCGAACACGCGACGGAAAATCGTGTCAACGTGTTTCAGGTGATAGCCGAGGTCGAACTGCTCCTCGATCTCGGCGTCGGTCAGATATTTCTTCACCTCGGCGTCGTGCTTCAGGAGCGCCTGAAAATCGCCTTGGCCGCGCCAGACCGGCATCGCGTTGCGCTGCACCAGCCTGTAGGCCTCCTCGCGGCTCGCGCCTTTTTGGGTCAGCGCCAAGAGCAGCCGCTGCGAATGCACCAGCCCCGACAGGCGGTCGAGGTTCTTCTGCATGTTGGCCGGATAGATCAACAGCTTGTCGATCAGGCCGGCGAGGCGATTCAGCGCGAAGTCGAGTGTGACCGTGGCATCCGGGCCCATCATGCGCTCGGCCGAGGAATGCGAGATGTCGCGCTCATGCCACAGCACCACGTTCTCCAGCGCCGGCGTCACATAGGCGCGCACCATGCGCGACAGCCCGGTGAGATTTTCCGACAGCACCGGGTTGCGCTTGTGCGGCATCGCTGACGAACCCTTCTGGCCCTCCGAAAAGAACTCTTCGGCCTCCAGCACCTCGGTGCGCTGCAGATGGCGGATTTCGGTGGCGAGCCGCTCCACCGAGGAGGCGATCACGCCGAGGGTCGCAAAATACATCGCGTGGCGGTCGCGCGGGATCACCTGGGTCGAGATCGGCTCCACCGTCAGGCCCATCGCGTGCGCGACATGTGCCTCAACGCTCGGATCGATCTGCGCAAAGGTGCCGACTGCGCCGGAGATCGCGCAGGTCGCGACTTCTTTGCGCGCCAGCACCAGGCGGTCGCGGGCGCGCGAAAATTCCGCATAGGCGTAGGCGAGCTTCA
Organism: Bradyrhizobium sp.; assembly: GCF_019244115.1. Lineage (GTDB taxonomy): Bacteria > Pseudomonadota > Alphaproteobacteria > Rhizobiales > Xanthobacteraceae > Bradyrhizobium. The sequence continues at coordinate 5,797 of NZ_JAFATE010000122.1, read as the reverse complement.
GCCCAAACGTGACCGGCTCGGCGTGGATGCCGTGGGAGCGGCCGATGGTTGGCGTCATCTTGTGCTCGAAGGCGCGCTGCTTCAGCGCAGTCAAAACCTTGTCGATGTCGGCGATCAGGATGTCGGCGCAGCGGACGAGCTGCACGTTCAGACAGGTGTCGAGCACGTCGGAGGAGGTCATGCCCTGGTGCACGAAGCGCGCCTCGGGCCCGACGATCTCGGCGAGATGGGTCAGAAAAGCGAGGACGTCGTGCTTGATCTCACGCTCGATCTCGTCAATCCGCGCCGCATCGAACGTCGCATCGCGGCCCTTTGCCCAGATCGTCTTGGCGGCTTCCCTGGGGATGACGCCGAGCTCGGCGAGCGCGTCCGCCGCATGTGCCTCGATCTCGAACCAGATCTTGAAGCGCGTCTGCGGCTCCCAGATCGCGGCCATTTCCGGGCGGGTGTAGCGGGGGATCATTTTTGGGCTCCGAGCAAGGTGGGCAGGGCGTCTCGGGCCCGTTCAAGGACCTGCTCCCGGCCAGTAATTTTTTACGCCGTGCTCTAGCAGAGCCGCCAGGGCGAGACAAACCCGCTGACGTGCGAATGTCGGAAATGGGGCCGGCACCTCCAGCAGGCGGACGCCGCCTGGCCAGCCCGCCTCTTATCACGGGATATTGACTGACAGATATTGAAATCTGTCAGCGCGATGTCTATCTCCGTTCCACGCCGAGAACGGCGTCGGCCCTCCGGTCGACTTTGAGGAGGGCTCAAGAACTGTACTGGAATACTGCCATGACCCTCGAAATTCTTTATCTGACCGCCCAAATCAAAAACTGGATCAACGTCCGTGTCGCTCGCCACCTGGCGGCAACGGCTGAAAGATTGACGCACTGATCAGCTGCGTGATGCAACAAGACGATCGGGACGGAAACAAAACGGTGCGCGCATGAACGAAGCAGTGGTCCTCACGCCTGAACGAATTCTGGAGGTGACCGAGGACGTGCTCCGTCGCTTTGGGCTCGCCAAGGCGACCGTGGTGGATGTTGCCCGCGCGCTCGACGTCAGCCACGGCAGCGTCTACCGGCATTTTCCCAGCAAGGCGTCGCTGCGCGAAGCGGTCGCCAAGCGCTGGCTCGATCGCGTCAATGCGCCGCTGCAGAAGATCGCCGACAGCTCGGGGCCGGCGCCCGCCAGACTCGAGCGCTGGCTGCGCACGATGTGTGCGATCAAGCACAAGAAGTGCGGCGAGGACCCCGAGATGTTTGCGACCTACCTGACGCTGGCGCAAGAAGCCTGCAAGGTGGTGAAGGCCCATAAGGAGGGTCTCATCGACCAGGTCGCGCATATTCTCGATGACGGCGTGAAGCAGGGCGCGTTCCAGGTTGGCGATGTCAAACTCACGGCGCGCGCACTGTTCGAGGCCACCAGCCGCTTCCACCACCCGGCCCATGCCGAAGAATGGAGCGATCCACAACTGGCGACGCGGATCGACGCGGTGCTGGCCCTGCTGCTCAGGGGCCTGGAGGCGCCGCGCAAACGTTGATCCTGCGGCCTCGTAACCGATCTATCCCCTCATCCTGAGGAGCGCGCTCTTGCGCGCGCGGCTCCTCACCATGAGGGTTTAATGACGTAGTATACTACAGATCAGCAAGGCCGGCTTCGACGGCGAGGCGGACCAGCAGGGCGTCGGTCTTGAGGCCGGTCTTGGACCTGATCAGATAATGATAGTTTTGGACCGTCTTGGTCGACAGATTGAGATTTGCGGCGATCTGTTCGGTGGTCGCGCCGGACGCAAGCTGCCGCAAGATCTCGATCTCGCGTTCGCCGAGCTGGTCGAGTTTTGAGCGCTGGGGATCGAGGCTCTCGGCGGCGAGCGCCTGGGCGACGTCGTCGCTGAGCGCGCGTTCGCCGCGCGCCACCGCGCGAATGGCGCGGACCAGCACCGCCGGCTCGCTGCTCTTGGTCACATAGCCGCTGGCGCCGGCATTGAAGGCGGCCTTCACCTGCGCGGCTTCCCCATGCATGGAAAACACGAGAATACGCGTAGAGCCGTCGCGCGCGCGGATGTTCCGGATGGCCTCGAGTCCGCTGGCGCCCGGCATGGAGATGTCCATTACCACGACATCGGGATTTTGCGCCTTGAATGCGCCGTAGGCGTCGATGGCGTTGTCGGCTTCGGCGACGACGCAAAAATCGCCCTGGTGGTCGAGCACGCGCCGATAACCCTGCCGCACTACCGGGTGGTCGTCGACCAGAAGGATCGAGATGCGTTTTGGCGGGGCCGCTGTCATGCGGCGATCGGGGCGGTGATTGGGATTTTCGCCGCGACGCTGAGGCCCGCTTTGGCGCGCGCGATCGACAGCGAACCGCCGGCCGCGGCCACGCGTTCGCGGACGCCCGTCAGGCCAAAACCCTGCGATTGCGCCACCTCGGCGGCATCGCCGCCGCCATCATCCTCGACACAGACGACGAGCGCGTTCTCCGCGCCGGTGCGCCGTTCGATCCGGAGCAAAATCTCGCGCGCTGCGCTGTGGCGCAGCGAATTGGTGATGCATTCCTGGGCCACACGATAGGCCGTAGCGGCGATGCTGCCGGGAACGTCGGTCAGGTCGCCCTGCAGATCGAGCTGCACCGAAGGCGCGCGCTGCGAGCGCCAGCTCTCGACCAGGCTGATCAGACTCGCCTCGAGCCCGAGCTCCTCGGCCAGCGGATGACGCAGCCGCTTCAAGGTGCCGCGCAGGCAAATCATGATGCGCTGGGTGGCCTCTGAGATCATCCGCGCATCCTGAGCGACCGCGTCCTTGCCAGCTTCGCCGGTGCTTGCTTCGATCGCATTGGCGAAGGCAAGGATGGCGGTGAGATTCTGTCCGAACTCGTCGTGCAGCTCGCGGGCGAGGGTGCGCCGCTCGTCATCGCGAATCTCCAGAAGGCGCCGGGTCAGCGTCACGCGCTGTGCAGTAGCCTGCTCCAGCCGGCCGCCGAGTTCGCCGACCGCCTGTCCGATCATCGCAAGCTGCATCGAACGGAAGCGCGGTAGCGCGATCCGGTAATGGCCATGCGCCATGCGCTGCAATGCAGCAACGATGGCCTGCGCCGGCGCCAGCGCATGCGCAATCGCGGCCGAAGCGAGCAGGCCGATGCCGAGCGCCATCAGCAGCGCGACGTTGAGGATGTCCAGAATGTGCTCCCAGGCGAGGCGAATGGCGGCGTCGGGATCGGGACTGGCCGCCACCGTGCCGGCGATGGCCACGCGGGCGCTGATCGGCTCGGCGATCGCGCTATGACTGCCGAACAGAGCCTGCAGCGTCACCGCGAACCATTTTGGCGGCTGCCGGCCGATGCCCTTGCTCTGACCGCACAGCGGCTGCTCAAAGGGTCCCATCGGATCGAAACGCACGCAAACCCCCGGCGAAATCAGCTTCATGGTCTCCATGGTGCGCCATTCGGGGATCGGCAGCAGATGCTCGTGGGAGCGGCCATTGCGCAGCAGGAGCTGTTGCCAATAGATCGCCTGCAGGGCCTGCGAGACGCGCTCGGCGGAGGCGGCGGTGGCGCGGTCGACGCTGCGATAGGCGTCGATCGTGGTCCACAGGGCAGCCGCACCCAGGCAGAGCACCACGACCAGCAGCAGGCGGACGATGAGCTGAAACATCAGGCGCATGCGATGACCCCATGCGTTGTGGATGTGTGCCAGTGGACGCCGGCACTGACCTTTCCACGTCGTCATGGCCGGGCTTGTCCGGGCCATCCCAGGTCTTTGGCGCAACAAGAAAGACGTGGATGCCCGCACAAGGCCGGGCATGACGAGTCATGGGCTGAGGCCTTGGTATCAGAACAACATCCCTGTTTGGCGGCATTTGCAAGCTTGGGAACTTAAGGGATCGGCAAGTCGGGAAAATTTCCCAATTCAGTCTGGGCATATCTCTTTGGACTGACTCGGCCGGCTCAGCTTAAACTGGCGGCCCCGGCCATCTTGAGAAGCCGTGTGGGAGCATGACCAGGAGCACGCCAAAGCCATGAGTTCCATCGGAGCCACGGGGACCGCACTACAGCTTTCGGAGCTTCCGGAGCGGAGTGCGCTCCTGCAATGGATGATTTTTACCGGGCTCTGCGTCTTTGCTGCGGTGCTGTTGACGCATTACGGGCTCGTCCGCCTGATGATAGCGTCGGACCGCACCTACATTTCGAGCCTCATCGTCGTCCTTTATGTCGTCACCTGCGGCCACTGTTTCTGGCGCACCCGAGCGATCGCGCGCGAGGCCGAACTCGCCAGGCGCTGCCGCACACTGCTGTCGGGACCGGAGGGTGCCCGTGCGCTCGATGGCGATGCGCGCGCGCTGCCGGGGGGGCTCGTCGGCGATCACATCAAAAGCCTCGTCATCAAGGCGCGGGCGCAGGGCAGGGGCCGCATCGACCAGACGCTGCTCTTGCGCTCGCTCGCCGACCGCCTGCGCGGCTCGAACGCGTTCGGTTCCTTCGTCTCCGATACACTGATGAAGCTCGGCCTGCTCGGCACCATCGTCGGCTTCATCATCATGCTGGCGCCGATCGCCGGTCTCGATGCGGCGGACAAGGCCGCCATGAAATCCTCGATGGGGCTGATGAGTGACGGCATGGCCGTCGCGATGTACACGACGCTCGCCGGCCTGGTCGGCTCGATTTTGGTGCGCATCCAGTACTACATGCTCGATGCCGCGACCCAGCGGGTGTTTTCCGATGCGGTCACGCTGACCGAGACGCGCGTCACGCCGGCGCTGGAGCGGGCGCATGATGGATGATTACGGTCTCTATCCTCGCGAGGAGAATTTTGATCCCTTCAGCGTCATGCTGTTCAAGGCGCTGCAGATCGTCGCGTTCTTCTTCTTCATCGCGCTGCTCGCGATCTCGCCGGAGTCGAAGGAAGGCAAGATCGATTCCAAGGCCGAGTTCATCATCACCATGGACTGGCCCGACAACCATCCCGACGATCTCGACATGTTCGTGCAGGACCCCATCGGCAACATCGCCTGGTACCGGCATCGGGAGGCCGGCTTTCTCACGCTCGACCGCGACGATCGCGGGGGTGCCAACGACTTCATCATGGTCAATGGCAAGAAGATTCCCTCGCCCATCCGCGAGGAGATCGTGACCGTGCGCGGCATCGTCGCCGGCGAATACACCGTCAACGTCTCGCATTTCGTGGCCAGGACCGGGCAGCCGGTCGACGTCACCGTGAAGGTGCAAAAGCTCAATCCGTCGGCGCAGGTCGTGTTCGACGATCATGTCACGGTCGATCATACCGGCGACGAGAAGACCGCGGTGCGGTTCCGCCTCGATGCCGAGGGCAAGGTGATCGACGTCAGCCGGCGGCCCAAATCTTTGATGGAGACGTTCCGCAGTTCGTGGCGCAACGGTGCCGACATCGACCCCAATACCGGCGTCCGGAGGATCCGCCGTGACTAGCTTGCAGTCCGTCATTCTCACCCTCGCCGTCAGCTATGCCGTGCTCGGCGCGCTGCTCTTGCTGGTGCTGGTCCGCGCGCGGCTGCCGTGGCCGGCCAAGGCGGTCGCCGTGATCGTGACCAGTGCGTTCTACATCGCAAGTTTTGCCGGCGCGCGCGGGCTTTTGGGCTGGGCTTCGACCGAGGCGCTGCCGAAGAGCTTCAAGCTGCTGCAGGCGCGGATTGTCGAGCCGCATTCGGTCGAAGGCGATTCCGGCTCGGTCTATCTCTGGATCGAGGCGCTCGACGAGGACAACCACCCGAGCGGCGTGCCGCGGGCGTTTCGCCTGCCGTTTACCGATCAACTCGCTGATAAGACTCACACCGCGATG
>NZ_JAFATE010000792.1 GCF_019244115.1 Bradyrhizobium sp. | reverse complement strand
ATAGTGGTGACGACAAGACTGGTCATGTGGCGACCAGCTCGGCGATGATCTCGCCGGCCTCCGCGGCGCGATCCTGCTCGGCGAAGCTCTTTGCATCGATCGCGTAAAAATTGATGCGGTCGCCGGGCTCGAGCAGGAAAGTCGGCTCGCGGCGCAGCTGATAGGTCCGCACCGGTGTTCGGCCGAGCAGGTGCCAGCCGCTCGGGCCGGCGAGACACTGGATGCCGGTCTGCACGCCGCCGATCGAGATGGTGCCGGCGGGCGTGAGCAGGCGCGGGTTCTGCCGGCGTGGCATGTGCAGGGACGGCGCGAGGCCGCTGAGATACGACCATCCCGGCGTGAAACCGATCATCGCCACGCGATAATCGCCTGCCGTGTGCCGTGCCACGATCTCGTCCGGTGTGGTGCCGCGCGCCTTTGCGACATCGTCCAGATCGATGCCGTTCTCGCCGCCATAGGCGACCGGAACGCGCCAGCGGCGCGGCTGCGTCGCAACGGATGCAGGCACTTGCGCGCGCACCAGCAGCGCTCGGCCGAGCGCATCGAAATCGACGCGGCCGGGATCGTAATGCACCAGCAGCGAGCGATAGGTCGGCACCGTTTCGGTGATGCCCTCAATCGGCGCCTCGGTCAGCGCGCGGTCGAGCGCCAGCACGCGTTGGTTGGCAGTATCGTCGATGGTTTTGGAGAACTCCACCGTAATGGCACTGTCGCCACTCGGCAGAAGGCGGGGCGGGGCGAGGGGCATGGCCTCTTCAGGGGAGCGCGGGCGAAGGCTTAGATCTGTAGCGCCTTTCGGAAGCCGGGGAAATCAAAAATCCCTCGCAAGTTCAATAAATTAATCCGATATCGTGTGATAAACCGCAATTATCCGCGCGCGCACGACAGCTCTGCGCTCATGGCTCGGCCGCACCACTTGACGCGATCCGCGCACACCGCAAGATGCGGCTCGCTTTTCCCCTGAAAGAACAGCCCCGAGCCCTCGATGTCCCTGAGCCAAGAAGCGATCAAAACCCTTTCGCACGTCACCACCGCCACGATCACCACCGTTCTGCTCAAGAAGGGCCTGCGAAACGTGTGGATGCGCGGCGCGCGTCCGCTGAAGTTGGGCCAGGCGCGCCTGGTCGGCGAGGCCTTCACCCTACGCTTCGTGCCCGCGCGTGAAGATTTGGCGACGCCGGAATCCTGGTCGTCGCCGATCTCGACGCGCACCGCGATCGAGACGATGCCGGAAGGCTGCATTGCCGTGGTCGATGCGATGGGCATCACCGATGCCGGCATCTTTGGCGACATTCTTTGCGCACGCATGGTCAAGCGCGGCGTGACAGCGCTGATCACGGACGGTGTGGTGCGCGATGTCGAAGGCGTGCTCGGCACGGGGCTGCCGGTGTGGTGCGACGGCTATGCCGCGCCGCCGTCAGTCGCGGGGCTCACTTTCGTCGGCTGGGACCAGCCGATCGGATGCGGCGGTGTTGCCGTGTTTCCCAAGGACATCGTCGTGGCCGACCAGGACGGTGCGGTGCTGATCCCGCAGGCGATGCTTGATCATGTGCTGGCCGAAGGTCCCGAGCAGGAGCGCATGGAGGCCTGGATTGTCGACGAGGTGAAGAACGGCGCGGTGCTGCCCGGCCTCTATCCGATGAATGCCGAGACCAAAGCGCGCTACGCCGCGTCGAAGAAGTGAATTCCTGGCTAGGGTGGGCAAAGCGAAGCGTGCCCGCCGTTTCTGCTGATCCGTCTTTCAATTGATGGTGGACACGGCGCAAGAGCGTCTTTGCCCACCCTACCGACTACCCGACGACGAACAGCTGACATACAGGGAGGACTCATGGATATCCATCTCGCCGGATCGCGGCCGACGCGGCGCGCGCCAAAGGAAAGCTTTACGGGCACGGTCTGGCAGGACCCGATCATCACGCCGCAGCCGCCGATGCAGCTCAATTCGAGCCGCGTCGCGTTCGAGCCGGGCGCGCGGACCGCATGGCATACGCATCCCCTCGGGCAGACACTGTATGTGATCCAGGGCGTCGGCCGCGTGCAGGCCAAGGGCGGCCCGATCCGCGAGATCAAGCCCGGCGATGTCGTGTGGATTCCGCCGGGCGAGAAGCACTGGCATGGCGCGGCGCCGACCACCGGCATGGTCCACATCGCCATGCAGGAGGCGCTCCAGGGCAGCCATGTGACATGGATGGAGCATGTGACCGACGAGGAATATTCCGCGCCGGTTGGGTAGTGCTTGAGCGGCCGCGGCTGCGCGTGTGGTGCGGCGGCATGCCGACAAAACGGAAGCCCGGCCGAAGCCGGGCTTCTGCATCCGTCTTTCGCATCCGTCAGTTCACGCGCGTCCACGTCTGGCCGCCGCAAAACATGCCGCCGAAGGCGCAGCCCTGCACCCGCAGCGCGTTGGCGCCGATCAGGCCGATGGTGGAATCATAGGTGCTGCCGGTGTTGGGATCGAGAATCCGGCCGCTCCATTTCTGGTCCTTGCCCTGTTTC
>NZ_JAFATE010000736.1 GCF_019244115.1 Bradyrhizobium sp. | reverse complement strand
GTTCGCCTAAATCCGCCGGCCGGCCGTTTCCCAATAGGGATCGCGCAGGCGGCGCTTGAAAATCTTGCCGGAATCTTCCCGCGGCAGGTCGGATCGAATTTCGATGTGCTTGGGCACTTTGTAATCGGCGAGTGACGCCTTGAGCCGGCTTCGGAGGTCCTCGACGTCGAGCGGCAAACCCGGTTGCGGCTCGACCACCGCCATCAGCGCTTCGCCGAATTCGGCATCGGGAATACCAAATACCGCACAATCGTGGACGCCGGGGATCGCATGCAGTGCGGCCTCGATCTCGGCCGGGTAGATGTTGACGCCGCCGGAGATCACCATGTCACGCTTGCGATCGCAGATGAAAACGTAGCCGTCCAGGTCGACATAGCCGACATCGCCTGATGTGATGAAGCCGCTGTGCTCGATCTCGGAGCGCTTGTCGGGCCTGTTGTGGTAGGTGAAGTCGGGATTGCTCGCGATCCGCGAAAAAATCTCGCCGATCTCGCCCGGCGGCAGCAGCCGCCCGTCATCGCCGATGAACCGCAGTTCAGCGCCGGGCGCGATCCTGCCAACTGTTCCGGGCCTTCTCAACGCGTCCTCCGAGGTGGCGAAGGTGACCGCGCCCGCCTCGGTCGAGCCATAGAACTCGTAAATGACCGGTCCCCACCACTCGATCATGGCGCGCTTGACGTCGGCCGGACACGGCGCCGCGGCGTGAATCACATGACGCAGCGAGGAGACGTCATATTTCCCGCGCACCGCCTCGGGCAGCTTCATCAGCCGGATGAACATGGTCGGCACCATGAAGATGGTGTCGATGCGCTCAGCCTCGATCAGCCGCAAGAAATCCTCGGGCTCGAACCGCGGCATCAGCACCAGCGCACCGCCGAGGCGGCCGGCGCGAAGCCCGAACGAGTTCGGCGCAGAATGATAGAGCGGCCCGGGCACCAGCGCGCGAGCCCCCGCCTTCAGCCCGTAGATCAAGGTGCGCATCCGCTCGGCATGCGCGCTCTGCTCGGGCGTCGGGGCGTTGCGGCGCACGCCCTTCGGATGGCCCGTCGTGCCGGAGGTATAGATCATGTTCGCCGGCTGCGGCACGGCGGGCCCGTCATGGGGTTTTTGTCCGCCAAGCCAGCCTTCAAGGTCGATCGCGAAGTCAGGCTTACTGAGTTGATCGGGGTCGATTTTGTAGGTCCGCAGGATCTCCGGCGGTGTCGGGACACTGAGCACCAAAACACCGGCCGGGACGGCGTCGCGGAGCGAATGCAGCAGATCGGAATGTCCGATCAGCACGGAGGTACCGCAATCCCGGAGGATGTAGCTGATCTCCTCCGGCTTGAAGTGCCAGTTCACGGGCACGCCATAGGCTCCAAGCTGCATCGCCGCATAGGCCGCTTCGACGAAAGCGATGTCGTTGCGCATCAGAATGCAGACACTGTCGCCCTGGCCGACACCGAGCCTGTGCAGGCCGCCGGCAATGCGTGCAGTGCGGTCGGCCACTTCGGCATGCGCGCGCCGCCGCTCACCGGAGATGATGCCGAGGAAAAGAGAGGACGTTTCGCTCATCCTGCTGTCCGATCTTTCGTCGGGTTTATTGACGGCGTCATCCGGGGCGGTCCGCAGGACCGAACCCGGAATCTCAAGGTTCTCAGGTGCGCAATGCGCACCATAGTTCGATGCTTCGCATCGGCCCGGAACGACGATTCAAGCATCCACAAAGCGCGGCGCGCGCTTCTCCAGATTGGCCCTGACAGCCTCGGTCTGATTGGGGCTGCCGATCAGTCTCTGCTGCTCAATCGATTCAGCGAGCAGTGCGGGGCCCGGATCGACCGACAGTTTGTTCAGCATGCGCTTGGCAGCGCGAATCGCATCGGGGCTTTTGTTCGCGATCTCGCGCGCGACCTCGAGCCCGGCGGCGTGTGGATCGTCAAAGATCCGCGTTGCGAGACCGTAGGACAGCGCTTCCTGGGCCGAGAAGATACGGCCGGTGAACGTCAGCTCGCGCAGAATATCGTCCCGGACAAGAGTTGCGAGGATCGGCGTTCCCGCCATGTCCGGCACCAGGCCCCATTTAATCTCCATGATCGACATCCGGGTATCGGGCGCGAGGAAGCGCATGTCGGCCCCGAGGGCGAGTTGGAACCCGCCGCCGAAGGCCACCCCATGCACCACCGCGATCACCGGCACGGGCAGCTGGCGCCAGCCCCACACCGCTTGTTGCGCAAAGTTCGCTAGCCCATGGGTGCGCACAGTCAGATCGCGCTTTTCGCCCCCCGGAATTCCATTGCCGCCCTTGTCCTTCATCGCGGCAAAACGGCCCATATCGAGACCGGCACAGAAGGCGCGCCCCTCGCCCGATAATACCACCGCCCTTAGGCCTTTTTCACTCGCAAGCCGGTCGGTCGCGGCGACCAGCGCCTCGAACATCGCCTGATCGAGCGCATTCATCTTGTCCGCCCGCACCAGGCGGACATTGGCGACGCCCTCCGTGATCGATATCGAAACGCGGTCTTCCATGGATCAATTTCTCCCTGTTCTTCTCTTGACCGCTTTACAGGACGGCCGTCCGGACTTAGTCAATTGCTCAATTAACAAACAATCGCTTCAGGTGGAAACCTCCCATGTTCAAAGACAATCTGCTGGCCGGCCGGCGCATCCTGGTCACAGGCGGCGGCACCGGACTTGGCAAATCGATGGCGGCGCGCTTCCTCGAACTCGGCGCCGAGGTGCATATCTGCGGACGTCGCAAGATCGTCTGCGACGAAACCGCGACCGAACTGATGGACCAGTATGGCGGCCGGGTCACGAGCCATGGTGTCGACATCCGCAATCCGCTCGCCGTCGACGAGATGGTCGAGAACATCTTTCGCGAGGGCGGACTCACCGACCTCATCAATAATGCCGCCGGCAACTTCATCTCGCGCAGTGAAGAACTGAGCGCGCGCGGTTTCGATGCGGTCGCCAACATCGTCATGCACGGCACGTTCTACGTGACGCATGCGGTGGGCCGGCGCTGGATCGCCGCCAAACAGCCCGGCAATGTCGTGTCGATCACGGTAACCTGGGTGCGCAACGGCTCGCCCTATGTGGTGCCATCGGCGATGAGCAAGTCGGCGGTACATGCCATGACCATGTCGCTCGCCACCGAATGGGGCCATTACGGCATCCGCCTCAACACCATCGCGCCCGGCGAAATTCCGACCGAAGGCATGAGCAAGCGCATCAAGCCTGGCGACGAAGCGGGCGCGCGCACCAAGGCGATGAATCCGATGGGCCGGGTCGGCACCATGGAGGAGCTGCAAAACCTCGCGGTGTTCCTGATCTCCGGCGGCTGCGACTGGATCAATGGCGAGACCATCGCGATGGATGGCGGCCAGGCGCTGGCCATGGGCGGCAACTTCTATCAACTGCGCGACTGGAGCGACGACGACTGGGCCAAGGCGCGCGACTCCATCAAGGCACAGAACGAAAAAGACAAGGCGGCGCGGGGCTGACGGGAGCAGCGTTACCGCTCGCAAGCGACCGCCTCGGCTGAAACGCCGAAGCGGCCTGTCCGTATTGTCTTTGTTGCCGGATCGCCCCACACTCTGCGCAACGCAAGAAGATTTAGCGGGAGCGAGATGTCCGACGCTGGCGAAGCAACCCTGGCCGGGATCGTGCGCGCACGAGGCAAAACCCTTGGCGATGCCGCGCTCTACGAATTCGAGGGCCGCACGACCAGTTTTGCGGCATTCGACCGCAACACCAATCGTGTCGCCAACGCCCTGAAGGCGCTCGGCGTCGCGCCGGGCGAGCGCATCGCCTATCTCGGCAAGAACAGCGACATCTATTTCGAGCTGCTGCTCGGAGCCATCAAGGCCCGTGTGGTGATGGCGCCGGTGAACTGGCGGCTGGCCGGACCTGAGGTTGCCTTCATCGTCGAGGATTGCAAGGCGCCGGTGCTGTTCGTTGGCCCTGAATTCGTTACGCTGGTCCGCGACATCCGTGGCCAATTGCCGAGCGTGCGCCACGTGATCACGACCGAGGGCGGCATGCCGGAATGGCAGGATTATGCCGCCTGGCGCGATGCGCGCAGCGCCGATGAACCCGATGTCGAGGTGATGCCGCAGGACGTCGCGATCCAGCTCTACACCTCCGGCACCACTGGCAAGCCGAAGGGCGCGATGCTGTCGCATGCCAATCTGCTGAACCTCGTCAGCAGGGATGCCGAGCGGCCGGACTGGAACAGATGGACCTCCGCCGACGTCTCGCTGATCGCGATGCCGATCTTCCATATCGGCGGCTCCGGCTGGGGCATCACCAATCTCTATTTCGGCGCCAAGGGCGTGATCGCCCGCGAATTCGATCCGACAAGAATCCTCGACTTCTTCGAGCGTTACGGCATCACCAAGCTGTTCATGGTGCCCGCTGCGATGCAGTTCGTCGTGCGTCAGCCACGCGCCCGCCAGGTGGACTTCTCGCGGCTGAAATACATGCTCTATGGCGCCTCGCCGATTCCGGCGGCGCTGCTCAAGGAATGCATCGAGGTGTTCAAATGCGGCTTCGTGCAGCTCTACGGCATGACCGAGACCACGGGCACGATCGTGGCGCTCCCGCCCGAGGATCACGTCGAAGGACTGGAGCGGATGCGCTCGGCCGGCAAGCCGCTGTCCGGCGTTGAAATCGCGATCCTCGATGCCGACGGCAACACGCTGCCGCCGCGCCAGGTCGGCGAGATCGCGACCCGTTCCGGCTCGAACATGGTG
>NZ_JAFATE010000706.1 GCF_019244115.1 Bradyrhizobium sp. | reverse complement strand
GGAGGCGATGACCGCGCTGCACGATGCGCGAACCGACGAGGCGCGCAAATTCGCCACCCAGCGGCTGCGCGCCGACGTGCTGAAACACGTCGCCGACATCGCGGAAAAATACCTGGTTGCCGGCGAGACCCAGGACAGCGCGCTGATGTTTGTGCCGTCGGAATCGGTCTATGCGGAGATCCACGACGGGTTCGACGATGTGATCCAGAAGGCTTACCGCGCGCGCGTGGTGCTGGTGTCGCCGTCGCTGCTGATGCTGGCGATCCAGGTGATGCAGCAGATCATGCGCGATGCGCGGATCAGAGATGCCGCCGACCAGATCCGCAACGAGGTGATCAATCTCGGCGACGATCTCGGCCGCCTGCGCGAACGGGTGCTGAAGCTGCAGAAGCATTTTGGCGACGTCAACGAGGACATCCGCCAGATCCTGATCTCGGCCGACAAGATCGAGAAGCGCGCGGGCCGGATCGAGGAACTCGATTTCTCCAAGCAGGACGCGCAGGCCGAGCCGCCGCGGGCGGTGGGACCGAAAACGCCCGATCTGTTCCCGCTTCGCCAGCTCCAGGCGGGGGAGTGACTCCTTTCGGACCTTGCGTGAAAGGAGCGGTCAGAAACGAATGTCAGCGCCCGGCTTGGCCGGGCGATCCAGTATCCCAGAGACGGAAGAATGGGCACGCGCAGCTTCTACGTCTACATTCTGGCGTGCAAGATCGGCACGATCTATATCGGCGTGACGAACGATATCATACGTCGTGTGGCAGAGCACCGGTCGAAATTGGTAAAGGGCTTCACCTCGAAATATGATGTCGTGAAGCTCGTCTGTTTTGAGCAGTTCGATGATCCCGAGAACGCAATTCGGCGCGAAAAGCAGCTGAAGAAGTGGAATCGGGCCTGGAAGATTCGGCTAATTGAAGAGAAAAATCCGAACTGGGGTGATCTGTATCCCGGGATCGCGGGTGCATTGAACCTCGTCCCCCGCGAAGGCGGGACATCCAGTGCGCCGCAACGGCAGTCCTAAATGGAACTGTCTCGAATACTGGATCGTCCGCCTTCGCGGACGATGACCGAGAATGGGCGAATGACCGCACCCGATACCACACCCGAAGTGACCTCCGAAGCGGCCCCGCCAAATGACGCGCCAGCGGCCGGCTGGCGCGAGAGCATTGCCGTATACCTGCAGCCGCGCGTGCTGGTCGTGCTGTTTCTCGGCTTTGCCTCAGGGCTTCCGCTGGCGCTGTCCGGTTCCACCTTGCAGATCTGGATGCGTGAATCAGGGGTCGACCTCGGCACGATCGGCCTTCTCGCGCTGGTCGGGACGCCCTATACGCTGAAATTTCTCTGGGCGCCGCTGGTCGACGCGCTGCACGTGCCGCTCTTCACCCGCGCGTTCGGGCGCCGACGCGGCTGGCTGCTGTTCTCGCAACTGCTGCTGATCCTCACCATCCTGCTGCTCGCGATGTCAGATCCTGCGACCGCACCGTTTGCGACCGCGTTCGCCGCACTCCTGGTCGCGACCGCGTCATCGACGCAGGACATCGTGGTCGACGCCTTCCGGGTCGAAAGCCTGCCTGAGAGCGAGCAGGCCGCCGGCATGGCTGGCTATGTCGCCGCCTACCGGATCGGCATGCTGGTCTCGACGGCGGGCGCGCTGGTCATCGTCAGCGGCTACGAAAGCTACGGTCTCGCACGGCCGGCAGCCTGGATGTGGGGTTATGTCCTGATGGCGGCGCTGGTCGTGATCGGCACGGTGACTGCGCTGATCGCGACCGAGCCGGCGCAGTCGGCCGCCGCCGATGCGGCGACCAGCGCAGACGGCGCGATCACGCGCGTGCTGAACGCGGCGTGGGGCGCCTTCTCGGAGTTCCTGAGCCGCCGCGATGCCCTGGCCGCGCTCGCCTTCGTGGTGCTGTTCAAGTTCACCGACGCATTTTCCGGCACCATGACCGGGCCGTTCGTGATCGACCTCGGCTTCAGCAAGGTGGACTACGCCGCCATCGTCAAGGGCGTCGGCCTTGCCGCCACGCTGATCGGCGGTTTTGCCGGCGGCTTCGTGGCGCGGCGCTATTCGCTCGCCACCAGCCTGTGGATCGGCGGCGTGCTGCAGGCCATTGCCAATTTCTCCTTCTCCTGGCTCGCGCTATCAGGCGTCAATCAATGGGCGCTGGCGCTGGCCGTCACGACGGAGAACTTCACCAGCGCGATCGGCACAGTGATCTTCGTCGCCTATCTCTCGGCGCTGTGCCAGAACCCGCTGCACACCGCGACCCAATATGCGCTGCTCACTGCGCTCGCGGCCGTCGGGCGCACCTATCTGTCGTCCGGCGCCGGCTATGTCGCGAAGGCGGCCGGCTGGCCGCTGTTCTTTGCGGTCTGCGTCCTCGTCGCGGTGCCGAGCCTCGTGCTGCTGGCATGGCTGCAGCGGCGCGGCCATTTTGCTGCGCTCGGGCCGGTGAAGGTGTGACTAATTGCTCAACTGTCATCACCTGCGAAAGCGGGTGATCCAGTATTCCAGAGACGGCTGTTGTCGAGCTGAGAAGCTGCGGCGTACTGGATCGCCCGGTCAAGCCGGGCGATGACTGCAGTGATTTAGCGGCTAGCGCTGCCTCACCAAACTCCATTTCGTCACGACAGCTTCGCTGATCTGGCCGGCGTCCTGGGCGCAGGCGACCTCGCCGACCTTCACGGAGATGGCCTTGCCGATGAGCGCCTTCAGTTGCGCAGCCTGTGCGTTGCTGGAGGTGATGAGTTGAAAGGTTTCAGGCCCGGTCTCGAGATTGCACAGTCCGCCCGGTTGCGGCAGCCGGCGCGGCTCGCTGGTGATCTGATAGGTCGGCACCCGCTTGCCGCCCTCCTTGGCGTCGCGCACCTCCATCATCATCAATTCGCCCGACAGGATGTCGCCGGCCTGAATCGGCTTTCCGGCTTTCATGGGCGGCTCGGCCTGCTGCGCCGCGGAGGCCGAGGCAGCGAGCGTCATCATGACAGCGGCGAAAGATGCCGCCAAAGCCCAGCGTTTGCCGAATCGTCGTTTCGTCATTCCATCATTTCCGTCTTGTGATGATCAGAACAGCGTCCGCTGCCGCATCGCGGCCGACAGCGTACCTTCGTCGAGGTAATCGAGCTCACCGCCGACCGGCACGCCGTGCGCCAGCCGCGTCACCTTGACATTGGCCTCGTGCAGGAGATCGGTGATGTAGTGCGCCGTGGTCTGCCCATCCACGGTCGCGTTGAGCGCCAGGATGATCTCCTGCACTTCGAGGGCGTGGGCGCGCGCCACCAGTGCATCGATGGTGAGGTCCTGCGGGCCGACACCGTCGAGCGGCGACAGCGTCGCGCCGAGCACGTGATAGCGCCCGCTGGTCGCATTCGCCCGCTCCAGCGCCCAAAGGTCGGCGACATCGGCCACCACAA
This sequence comes from Bradyrhizobium sp., assembly GCF_019244115.1. Lineage (GTDB taxonomy): Bacteria > Pseudomonadota > Alphaproteobacteria > Rhizobiales > Xanthobacteraceae > Bradyrhizobium. Next base: position 1,408 of record NZ_JAFATE010000706.1, on the reverse strand, counting down.
CGATGATGGATGGATCGCGGCGCGGATCGGTGCAGACCGTGCAGGGGTTTTGTGTGTCGATGTTGCCGCAGGTCTTGCAGACCTGGATTCTCTCGATCGCGACCTGCAGCGCCGACGACAGCGGCGTCATCAGCGCTTCGCGCTTCTTGATGAGGTGCAGCGCCGCCCGGCGCGCCGAGCGCGGGCCGAGCCCCGGCAGCCGCGCCAGGAGCTGGATCAGGCGTTCGATCTCGGGACCGGCGACAGCGGGCATGAATGGCGTCTAGTTGCCGAGCAATCCGGGCGGCAGGCCGAGCCCGCCGGTCAGGGCCTGCATCTTCTCCTGTACCGCGACCTCCGCCTTGCGCCGCGCCTCGTTCTGGGCGGTCACCAGCAGGTCTTCCAGCACTTCGCGTTCTTCCGGTTTCATCAAGGAGGCATCGATCCGGACAGCCTTGACCTCCATTTTCGCGGTCATGCGGACCGCGACGAGGCCGCCGCCGGAGATGCCCTCGACTTCGAGACTGCCGAGTTCCTCCTGCATCGCCTGCATCTTCGACTGCAGCTGGGCCGCCTGCTTCATCATGCCGAGAAAATCAGCCATCGGCTCAATCCTTAAACGTCGCTAGAGATCAAGATCGTCGTCACCGTCGAGCTCTTCAACCGGGACCTCGGCGCTAATATCGGATTCGGGCGGCTCGGGGGCAAGCTTGCGCACCTCGATGATGCGGGCGCCAGGAAAGCGCGCCAGCACCTCCTGGACCCGCGGATCGGCTTCGGCCGCGCGCTCGCGCTCGTTCTTCTCGACGAGGCTCTGCTCGCGGAGCGTCGGCTGCCCTTTCTCGTTGGAGACGATCACGGTCCAGCGCCGGCCGGTCCAAAGATCCAGCTTGCGCGACAATTCATTGACCAGCGCACGCTGCGCACTCCGCTCGAGCGCCACCTCCAGCCTGCCATCCTCGAAACGCACCAGACGGACATCGGTCTCCAGCGCGCTCTTGGTCAAAAGGTCGCGCTTTTCACCCGCCAGCGCCACGAGTTCCCGAAAGCTGGCGATTTTTCGCGCGGGTTCGCCGTGGCCATTCGGCGACGGCGCCAGCATCTGCGGACGGAGCGACGGCTCGGCACTGGCGCGCGGCGCGGCCGGCGCGCGCGTCACCGCCGGCTGGGCCACCGACATTGTGGGAGCCGGACTGCCGCGCGGGGCGGGGCTCGCGGCGACAACCGGTGATGCGCCGCCATTCTGCTCGATCAGACGGATCGCCTCATCCGGCGTCGGCATGTCGGCGACATAGGCGATGCGCACCAGCACCATTTCCGCAGCCGCGGCCGGCCGGGTGGCCGTCTGCACTTCGGCGATGCCCTTGAGCAGCATCTGCCACATCCGCGACAGCACCCGGATCGACAGTTTTGCGGCAAAATCCCGCGC
>NZ_JAFATE010000638.1 GCF_019244115.1 Bradyrhizobium sp. | reverse complement strand
AGCAGCTGGCGATTGATGCTCAGCCGCCGCGCCGCCTCGGTGCGGTTGCCGCCGCTCGCCTCCAGCGCTCGCCGGATCATGGCTTCCTCGAGCTGCGCGACCGCGCTGGGAAGATCAGTGTCCGTGGCGGCCGCAGTTCGCGCCAGTTGCGCCTGATCGCCTGTCGTGTCCAGATCGTCCGGGCCGATCAGGTCGCTTCGCGTCAGCACGCAGGCGCGCTCGATCACATTGCGAAGCTCGCGCACATTGCCCGGCCAGCCGTGGCGCTTCAGCTTGTCGCAAGCCTCCGCACTGAGCTGCCTGGTCCGCCCGCCGGACGAACACTGCGCGAGAAAATGCCTGGCAAGCGGCACGATGTCCGACGGTCGCTCCCTGAGCGGCGGCACGACAATCGGGATCACGTTCAGGCGATAATAGAGATCCTCCCGGAACGACTTCGCGGCGACCAGCTCCGGCAGATCGCGATGCGTCGCAGCGATGATCCGGGCATCGGTCGCAACCGGCTTGCCGCCAACCGGCGTGACGACCTTTTCCTGCAGCGCGCGAAGGATCTTTGCCTGCATCGCAAGCGGCATGTCGCCGATCTCGTCGAGAAACAACGTTCCGCTGCCGGCCTCGACGAACGCGCCCGCGCGATCGGCTGTTGCCCCGGTGAACGAACCCTTGACGTGGCCGAACAGCTCGCTTTCCAGGAGATCCTCCGGGATGGCCGCGCAGTTGACGGCGATGAACGGGCGACCGGCGCGCCGGCTGTGAACATGGAGCGCGCGCGCAACCATCTCCTTGCCCGTGCCGGTCTCGCCGAAGATCAGCACGGTCGCCGCGCTGTCGGCCGCAAGTCCGATCGCCTTCTGCACCCGTCTGATGCCTTCGCTCGACCCGATCAGCGTGTCCGGACTGGCGCGCGCCACCTCCGTCGACGCGATCGCGCGCGACGGCAGCCGCAAGATCAGCTGGCGCAGCTCCTCGCGCCCGATCGGCTTGGTGAGATGATCGAAAGCGCCGATCCGCATCGCCTCGATGGTATTTTCCGAACTCGCATAGGCGGTCAGGATCACGACCGGCGGCGCGCCGTCTTGGTCGCGAATGCGACGAAGCACCTCGATCCCGTCGAGGCCTCCGGGCATCCTGAGATCGAGCAGCACGAGATCGATCTCGGCCGCCAGCAGCGAGAGCCCCTCGCGGCCCGAGGTCGCGATGCGCGCCTCATGGCCGAGGTCCCCGAGCGTTTCGGCAAGACCGTCGCGGAGCGCCGCGTCGTCATCGATGATCAGGACGATCGCCATGGCAGCTCGATCTCGAAGCAAGCCCCTTGCGCCGTGCTGACAAGCCGCGCGCCACCACCGTGATTGCGGGCGATCTCGCGCACCAAAGCGAGACCGAGCCCGGTGCCGTCAGGCCGACCGGTCACGAACGGCTCGAACAGTTTTTCGCGAATCTCATCGCCAACACCGGGGCCATTGTCCGAAACGCGCAGGACCAGCTTCTCGCCGTCGCGATACGCATCGACGGTGATCGCGCCTCCATCCGGCGAGTTCTGGATCGCATTGAGAATGAGATTGTCCATGGCCCGTTGCATCTGAAACGAATCGAAGCGGGGTAACGGCGAGGACGGGCCACAGGTTCCGAGCTCCAGGCGGATGTTCTTGCTGGCCGCGAGATCCCGGTGCATGTGGACCACGGCCTGCAGGAACGCGCCGAGGTCGATCGCCTTGACGTCCGGCGGCCGGCTCTGCGTCATCTCCAAGAGATCCCTGAGTAGACCGTCGAGCCGGTCGATCTGGCCAAGAATGGTTTTGAGCGCACCGTCCTTGCGCGAAGCGTCGGCCGAGGCGAGCGCATTCTCCGCCTTCAGGCGCATCGCCGCGATCGGATTTCTGATCTCGTGTGCAAGACCGGCTGAGAAACGGCCAACCGCGGCCAGCCGCTCGGCCGCAGCGGCGCGGCGCCGTTCGAGCGAAAGCCGCTCGCCGGTCGCGTTCAACGCGTCGACCAGGCGATCGAGCTCGCGCTCGCCGGTCGGCGGCAGGTTTGGCAGGTCCGCGGCGCCCTGATCGGCAGCTTCCAGCGCCGTCTCGACCAGGGCAATCTTCCGCGACCATGCATAGAGCAGACGCGCAAGCCAGATCGCCGAGCCAAAGATCGTGAGCGCAATCAGCATGAGACCCGCGAGCAACTGGCCATAACCCGGCCCTTCCGAGGTGAAGACCCGCGTCATCGTCCAGGCGGTCAGGCCGGGCGGGGAGGCGGGCAGCGGGCATGCTTCGACGAGCAGGACCTGGGAGCGCCCGCCCTGGCTGATCGCGGCGGGCTTGCCGGTCAGCAACGCCTGTCGATTCACCTCGGTGATGGTCGCTGATTCCGCGGCAGGAACATCGGTCTTCGGCCCGGTTCCCTCATAGGTCGGAAACGCATAGGCCAACGAGCCCACGCCGTCCCGCCATATTCCGCCCTCGACGCCATTGGCCGATGCCAGCGCCGCCTGCACAATGCTCGCAAGCTCGCTCTTGCGAGGCTCGTCGATCGGCGAACCACTCCAGGTCGAGACGACGGGGCGAAAACGATCGGAAATGTCCCGACACGCACGCGCCGCGCGTTCCTCAGACCGCGCGACACGCGCCTGTGCGCTTTGCTGGAATGATTCGAACAAAAGATAGGCCGTTGCCGATCCGGAAAGGACGAGCATGACCCAGAGAGCCAACAATCTGGAACGAAGCGAGTGCATCGGAACACTGGCCAGAAAGCGGAATTCTAGCGCGCGCCACGCATCCGGACAATTCGCAACTTCGCCGACTGGAAAATGCAGTCTCCGGGCCGCGGAACGACGCAGCCGTGATCGGCTTGTCATGACCAAACGGTAGCCTCAAAACTGCGCGATCTGATGCGCATGACGGATCGAGGACGAGAAACCGCGCTCTAAATGCACCAGGTGCCACGGGCCGTGTCGGCGAGCGCGCTTCCACGATTGCGTTTTCGAAAGAAGGAAA
>NZ_JAFATE010000458.1 GCF_019244115.1 Bradyrhizobium sp. | reverse complement strand
GAAGGGCGATTGTCTCGCCGTGCACATCCATGCTGTGGAAACGCGCGGCGCGCAGCCGGCCGGCAAGACCTGCATCATTCCCGAATTCGGCGGCCTGGTCGGAACTGCAAGCACCGCCATGCTCAACCCGCCGCTGCCCGAGCGGGTGAGAGTGATGCATGTCGACAAGAACGGCGTGCGCTGGAACGACAAGATCACGCTGCCCTACCAGCCATTCATCGGCACCATCGGCATCTCGCCGGAAATCGAGGCGATCTCCTCGCTGCAGCCGGACTATCATGGCGGCAACATGGACCTGCCGGATGTCGCGCCCGGCGCGATCCTCTATTTTCCGGTTCACGTCGACGGCGGCCTGCTCTATGTCGGCGATTGTCATGCCGCCCAGGGCGACGGCGAACTCTCTGGCGTCGCGATCGAGCAGCGCGCCACGGTCACGTTGCAGGTAGACGTCATCAAGGGCTGGAGTTTTGCCTGGCCGAGGCTCGAGACCGAGAATTTCCTGATGACGATCGGCAGTGCGCGCCCGCTCGAAGATGCCGCGCGCATCGCCTATCGTGAGCTGGTGCGCTGGATGAGCGGCGAATACGGTTTTGACGAGATCGACGCCTATATGTTGCTGAGCCAGGCCGGACGCATTCGGCTCGGCAACATGGTCGATCCAAAATACACGATCGGCGCATCGATCCTCAAAAAATACCTGGTCTGACGAACATCTCGACAACGGAGAGAGTAACGCAATGAGCATGCATCGCAGGACGTTTCTGACTGGTACCGCCGCGGCCATTGCAGCGGGCGCGCTTTCATACCCAGCGCTGGCGGAAGACCCGATCGGGGTGGCCAGCATCCACGACCTCTCCGGCGGGCTCGACATCTACGGCAAGCCGATGGTGGACGCGCTGACTTTGGCGATCGAAGAGGCCAACGCGGCCGGCGGACTCTTGGGGCGGCAGCTCAAGCTCATCAACTACGACACCCAGTCGAACATGCAGCTCTACACCCAGTTCGCCCAGCAGGCGGCGCTGAAGGACAAGGTTGCCGTCGTGCATGGCGGAATCACCTCGGCCTCGCGCGAGGTGATCCGCCCGGTGCTCGATCGTTTCAAGACGCTCTATTTCTACAACACGCAGTATGAAGGCGGCGTTTGCGACCGCAATCAGTTCGACACCGGCGTCACCCCGGCGCAGACGGTCGAGAAGCTCGTGCCCTACGCGATGAAGAAGTGGGGCAAGAAGGTCTATGTCGTCGCCGCCGACTACAATTACGGCCAGATCACCTCGCAATGGGTGAAGAAATACGTGCTCGAAAACGGCGGCGAGGTGCCGTCGATCGACTTCTTCCCGCTCGACGTGACGAATTTCGGCCCGACCATTTCGAAGATCCAGGCCGCCAAACCCGATTTCGTCTGGTCGGCGCTGGTCGGCGGTGCGCACATTTCGTTCTACCGGCAGTGGGCCGCGGCCGGGATGCGCGCCAGCATTCCGATGGCCTCGACCACGTTTGCGGTCGGCAACGAGCACATCGTGCTGTCGCCTGAGGAATGCAACGGCATGCTGATCTGCTACAATTATTTCCAGGACCTCAAGAACCCGGTCAACGAGGCATTCGTCGCAAGCTTCCACAAGCGTTTCGGTGCCGACTATCCGAACATCACCGAGCTTGCCATGGGCACCTATCAGGGATTCCGGTTATGGGCCGAGGCGGTGAAGAAGGCCGGCAGCGTCGACCGCATGAAGGTGATCGAGGCGCTTGAGACGGGGATCTCGATCGATGCGCCCTCCGGCAAGGTGACGATCGATCCACCGACGCATCACTGCGTGCTCGACGTCCACATCGCCGAGGTCAGCGACAAGAAGCTGAAGGTGCTCCAAGACTTTGCCCAGCAGAAACCGGCCGACACCGCCGCGGTCTGCGACCTCATCAAGAACCCGACCGACAACCAGCAATATGTGATCAAGATCTGACGACTTGAGCGTGATGCGTCATGAGTGAATCGGCATTTCCGCTCGCTGCGTTTCACCTCTCCCCGCTCGCGGGGAGAGGTCGCCGCGCCAAGAGCGATGCCTTGGCATCGCTAAGGGCGCGGCGGGTGAGGGGGACTCTCCACGAATTCGGTGTCTTGAGACTCCCCCTCACCCCAACCCTCTCCCCGCAAGCGGGGCGAGGGGGCGCACCTCCGTCGCTGCGACAGGTTGTCCTAATTTCATCGCCTCTTGCTCGGGAAAGCTGAACGTGGATCTCGTTGCGCTTCTGGCAATCCAGGTGCTTTATGCGGTTGCCAGCCTGGCACTGATCAGCGTCGGGCTGGCGATCATCTTCGGCATGATGCGGGTGATCAATCTCGCCCATGGCGAGTTTTTGATGCTCGGCGGCTATGCCGCGATCGTCGCGACATCGCACGGCATTAGCATCTGGGTCGCGATGCTGGTGGTTGCACCAATCGTGGTCGGCCTGATCGGCATCATCGTCGAACGCGCCATCATCCGCTTCCTTTATGGACGGATGATCGACACCATGCTCGCGACCTGGGGCCTCAGCCTGTTCCTGGTTGGCCTCACGACGGCGATTTTCGGCAACACCACGGTCGGCATCTCGGCGCCGCTCGGCAGCATCCAGATCGGCGCCTATCGTACGAGTGCCTACACGCTGTTCGTGATTGCGATCGCGATCGCCGTACTGGGCGCTATCTTCGCTGTGATGCGCTGGACGCGGCTTGGCCTGATCGCGCGCGGCACCATGCAGAACGCCGACATGGCCGCGGCCCTCGGCGTCAATCCGCCGCGCGTCTATGCCGTGACCTTCGGCGTCGGCGCGGCACTGTCGGGCCTTGCCGGCGCGGTACTGGCGCCGGTGTCCGGCGTATTTCCGACCATAGGCGTCGCCTATGTCGCAAAATCGTTCATCACGGTGATCGGCGGCGGCGCGGCGATCCTGAGCGGCACGGTATCGGCGTCAGCCTTGTTCGGTACCATCAACCAGATCGCTACGTTCGTGACGACGCCGGTGTTCGGCGAGGTCGCGTTGCTCGCTGCCGCCATTGTTCTGATCCGCCTGCTGCCGCAGGGCATCACCGGCCGGTTCTTTCGGAGAGGTCTGTGAACGGTCGCAGTCTCAATATTCTGGGTCTCGTCCTGGTCAGTGTCACAGGCCTCGCCTTCATGCTCCTGACGCCGCAGCTGGCCGAGCTTGACACCGTGCTCGACCTGACCGTCTACATGATCATGGCCGTGCTGGCGCTTAGCCTCGCCTTGATCTGGGGGTTTGGCGGCATTCTCTGCTTCGGCCAGTCCGCGTTCTTCGGCCTCGGCGCCTACACCTATGCGATCGCGATGTTCAATATCGGCGAGAGCACGCTGCCATTCCTGCTCGCCATTATCCTGCCGGCGGCGTTCGCCGCGCTGCTCGGTTATTTCATGTTCTACGGCCGGATCAGCGATGTCTATCTTGGCGTCATCACACTGACGGTAACGCTGATCCTCTTCAATTCGGTGAACTCCACCGCCGGTCCCGAATTCCATATCGGCACGGCACGGCTCGGCGGCTTCAACGGCATTCCCGGTATCCCGCCGCTCAACTGGCCCTTCAACAAGACTGCGGCAATCGATTTGGAGGGGATGTTCTATCTCGCGACCGGTTCGCTGCTCGCAACCTATTTCGGCTTGCGCCTGCTGCTTGCGAGCCAGTTTGGCCGCATCATCGTCGGCATTCGCGAGAACGAGCGCCGCGCCGAACTGCTGGGCTATGATCCGCGCGCCTACAAGCTTGCGACGTTCACCATCGGCGGCGCGCTGGCCGGCTTCGCCGGCTGCCTGTTCGCCAATTGGGGCAATTTCGTCAGCCCGACCATCTTTGGCCTCGCACAATCGGCGCAGATCATCATCTGGGTCATCGTCGGCGGACGCGGCACGCTGATCGGTCCTGTGATCGGCTGCATCGGCATCCAGTGGCTGAGCGCCGCCCTGGGAGCGAACCAGCCCTCGGGCGGGTCGGACCTCTGGTCAAAAATCTTTGCCAATGCGCCGCTGATCCTCGGCGTGATCCTGATCGCTTTCGTACTGCTGGTGCCCAAGGGATTGGTCCCGACCCTCGGCGATATCGGCCTGTCCCTCGTCCGGCGCAGGCGCGCGCGAGAACAGCGCGGCTTCGAGCCGCAGCAGGCGGAGTAGGGCGATGGCCGCAGCATTGCTCGACACCCGCGATCTCTCGATGCATTTTGGCGGCGTCAAGGCCGTGCGCAATGTCAACTTCACGCTCGCCGAGGGCGAACTGCGCTGCCTGATCGGACCGAACGGCGCGGGCAAGAGTACCTTCTTCAAGATGCTGACGGGCCAGCTCGAGCCGACTCGCGGCCAGGTCCTGTTTCGCGGGCAGGACATTTCCAGAGCGCATGCGCATCAGATCGCCCGGCTTGGCATCGGGATCAAGACCCAGGTGCCCAGCGTGTTTGATGGGTTGAGCGTGCGCGACAATATCTGGCTCGCGGCGAGCCGTCTCAATTCCAAGGAGCGCGCGAGGCGGCTCGTCGACGAGATGCTGGAGCGCATCGGCCTTGTCGACGCCGCGGAACGGCTGGTCGGCCAGCTCGCGCATGGCCAGCGGCAATGGGTCGAGCTCGGCCTCGTGCTGTCGACCGATCCCGAACTGATCCTGCTCGACGAGCCGGCCGCCGGCATGACCCATGAGGAGGTATTGAAGACGGCCGCGCTCGTGCGCGAGATCAACCGCAGCAAGGCGCTGATCGTGGTCGAGCACGACATGCAGTTCATCCGGATGATCGCGAAGCAGGTCACCGTGTTCAACCAGGGCAGCGTGCTGGTCGAGGACACGGTCGACAACATCATGCGCAATCCGCAGGTACGCGACATCTATCTCGGCAAGCAGGCGGCGGCATGATCCTCAATGTCCAGGGACTGCGCACGGGCTACGGCCGGATCCCGATCCTCAACGGGATCGGATTCTCTGTCGACGAGGGCGAGTTCATTGGCATTCTCGGTCACAACGGCATGGGCAAGACGACGCTGCTGCGGGCACTCATGGGCTTCCTGCCGCCGACCAGCGGGCGGGTGCAATTCGCAGGAACCGATATCACAGCGCTTGAGCCGTACCGGCGCGCGCGGCTCGGACTCGGCTATGTGCCGCAGGGCCGCGAGATTTTCCCCGGCCTTTCGGTCTACGACAATCTGCGAATGGGATGCGCCCAGCAATCGGGTGGCCAGGAGCACGCGACCATCGCTAATGTGCTGGAAGAATTTCCGCGGCTCACGCAATTGCTCGATCGTCCCGGCAGCGCGCTGTCCGGCGGCGAGCAGCAGCTTCTGGCCATCGCACGCTGCCTGTGCGGCAAACCGCGCCTGGTCCTGCTTGACGAGCCGACGGAAGGCATCCAGCCCTCGATCATCGAGGAGATCGTCGAGACACTGCAGCGGCTGCGCGCCAGGACCGGCCTGACCATGATCCTGGTCGAGCAGAATCTCGATTTCATCGCGGCACTGTCGCAACGGATCCTCGTCATTCAGAAGGGCAGGATCACGCAGGAGGTCAAGCCTGACGAGCTGCACGATGCGAGCGTCGTCGGCGAGTTCATCGGAATCACCACCTGAGCCTGATCGAGGCGGCAGGGCAAAAAGCGAGGAGAAAAAGCCATGGCAGTGAGACGACCAACGCTCGACCAGCTGCGCAGCGTCGCCGAGGAGCTCGGCATGCACATGGGCGACGACGAGCTCAAATCCTATGATGCGTTACTGCAGGGAAATTATGCGGCCTACGACGCCGTCGATGCGATGCCCGATTATGTGCCGCCGGTCAAATATCCGCGCACGCCGGGTTACCGGCCCGAAGGCGAGGAGAACAAGCACAACGCCTGGTACGTCAAGACCGAGGTCAAGGGCGCGCCGTCGGGCAAGCTCGCGGGCAAGAAGATCGCGCTGAAGGACAATATCAGCCTTGCCGGCGTGCCGATGATGAACGGCGCCTCGACGCTGGAGGGCTACACGCCCGACACCGACGCCACTATCGTCACCCGCATGCTCGATGCCGGCGCCACCATCATCGGCAAGGTGCATTGCGAATACTTCTGCTTCTCAGGCGGCAGCCACACCTGCGCGGCGGGCCCGGTCCACAATCCGCACAAGATGGGCTATTCGGCCGGCGGCTCGTCCTCGGGCAGCGCCGTGGTGGTCGCGACCGGCGAGGCCGACATGGCGATCGGTGGCGACCAGGGCGGATCGATCCGCATTCCCTCGTCGTTCAGCGGCATCTACGGGATGAAGGCGACGTACGGTCTCGTGCCCTATACCGGCGTGATGCCGATCGAGCTCACGCTCGATCACACCGGGCCGATGACGCGCACTGTGCGCGACAACGCGCTGCTCTTGGAAGTGCTCGCGGGCGCTGACGGGCTCGATCCGCGCCAGGGCGCGCCGATCGTGTCGCGCTATACCGAGGCGCTCGGCAGCAGCGCCAACGGCCTGCGCATCGGCGTGGTTCGGGAAGGTTTTGGACATGCGAGCTCGGAGGGTGACGTCGACGCCAAAGTCAAGGCCGGCGCGGAGCTGTTCAGGAAACTCGGCGCGACCGTTGATGATATCTCGGTGCCCATGCATTTGGCGGCGCCCGCCATCTGGCTGCCGATCGCGGCCGAGGGCGCGACCGAGTTCATGATGAAGGGCAACGGCATGGGCACCAACTGGCGCGGCCTCTACAACACCACACTGCTGGACGCGCATTCCGCCTGGCGGCACCGCGCCGACGAACTCTCCGACAGCCTCAAGATCACGATGCTGCTCGGACAGTATTTCACCAAGCACTATCGCGGGCACTTCTATGCCAAGGCGCAGAACCTGAACCGCAAGCTGCGCGCGGCCTATGATGCGGCCCTTGCCAGCTATGACCTCTTGCTGATGCCAACCTTGCCGATGAAAGCGACGCCGCTGCCGCCACCCGATGCGCCGCGCGAACTCTACATCCAGCGCGCGTTCGAGATGGTGCCGAACACGGCGCCGTTCAATGCCAGCGGTCATCCGGCCATGAGCCTGCCTTGCGGGATGAGCGACGGCCTGCCGATCGGGCTAATGCTGATCGGCAAATATTACGACGAGCCGACCATCTATCGCGCCGCCGCGGCGTTTGAGGGCGCGGGGGACTGGACCAAGATGTAGCGACCCCGCAGCTGGCCCGCCTCGGCGGGCCGGCCGCTAGACCCCGAGGGAGGCGGCGATGGATCTGGGACTGAAGGGCAAGAACGTGCTGGTGACGGGCGGCAGCAAGGGCATCGGGCGGGCGGTCGCCGACCTGTTTGCCGAGGAAGGCGCCAATGTCGCGATCTGCGCTCGCAACACTGACGAGGTGGCCAAGGCCATCAACGCGTTGGCCGCGAAGGGTGTCAAGGCATGGGGGCAGGCGATCGACGTCGCCGACGGCGCGGCGCTGAAGGGCTGGATCGAGGGCGCAGCCGCAGAACTCGGCGGCATTGACTGCCTCGTCTGCAATGTCAGCGCGCTCGCCGTCGGCGATACGCCGGAGAGCTGGGAAAAATCCTTCCGCACCGACATGATGCACACGGTCAATTCGGTGGCGGCGGCAAAACCCTATCTGGAGAAATCGAAATCGGCGTCGATCATCGTCGTCTCCAGCGTGTCGGGTTTTGAGGTCGATTTTGCCGCCGGCTCCTATGGCGCGATCAAAGCGGCCCTGATCCACTATTCAAAGGGCCTCAGCGGTCAGCTCATCGCGCAGGGCATCCGCGTCAACGTGGTCTCGCCGGGAAATACCTATTTCGAAGGCGGGATCTGGCAGAACATCGAACGCGGCATGCCCGACCTGTTCAAGTCGGCGATGGCGCTCAATCCTACGGGGCGGATGGGCACCGCGCAGGAGGTCGCGGCCGGCGTGGTGTTCCTTGCAAGTCCTGTGGCGAGCCGCGTGTCCGGCACCAACCTCATCATCGACGGCGCGCTGACAAAGGCGGTCTGAAAGCTCGCGGCGACCTCGTCACCGACAGAGCAGCGCGCACACCAAGTGACGTGATCGGCGAAACACTCGCCGAGGGTTGAGGCACGCGGTCCTGTGGGGCAGGTCTCCGTAGTATTACGGCAGAGGTCAAACGTATAAGGGTAATATCATGCACCATATGCATGGTAATATTATCCATGTGCGAAGTTTCCGCGAGTTTACGTGAGCCGCATCACGGAAGAACGATTGTATTCAGAGATCCTCCGGCTAGGATATTGGAATCGCGGTCGAGGATTTTGATGCGGGCGCTTCGGCTTTTCGCTTTGTTGATTTTCACGACTTGGCTTGCTTGCGGATCGGCCCATGCCGAGAAGCGGGTGGCGCTCGTCATCGGTAATTCCGCCTACAAGAGCGTGCCGAAGCTCACGAACCCGGTGAACGATGCCGTCCTGATCGGGGGGATGCTCAAAAAAGCGGGATTCGATTCCGTCGACACCAAGCTCGACCTGAACGTCGTCGACATGCGCAAGGCGTTGCGGGAATTTGGCGGCAAAGCGCGCGAAGCCGACGTCGCGGTGGTCTATTACGCCGGTCACGGCATTGAGCTTGACGGCAATAACTACTTGATTCCGACTGACGCGGCGCTCGAAACCGACACCGACGTCCTGGACGAGACGTTTGCGCTTGAGCGCGTGCTGTTTGCCATCGAGCCGGCAAAGCAGCTTCGGCTCGTCATCCTCGATGCCTGTCGCGACAATCCATTCGCCAAGATCATGAAGCGAACGGTGGCTTCGCGTTCGATCGGGCGGGGACTCGCCAAGGTCGAGCCGACAAGTCCGAATACGATGATTGCGTTCGCAGCCAAGGCCGGATCGACCGCCTCCGATGGCGATTCCGGTAACAGTCCGTTTGCGACGGCGCTTGCCGATCACCTGCCAAAACCCGGGCTCGACCTCCGCAAGGCGTTCGGCTTTGTCCGTGACGATGTCCTGAAGAACACCGCCAACAAGCAGGAGCCTTACGTCTATGGCTCGCTCGGCGGCGATGACCTGGCTCTGGTTCCGACCAAGCCGCCAGTCGCGGCAGGTCCGCAGGCGAACCCGCAGGACGCCGTTCGCAGGGACTACGAACTGGCGCTGCAGCTTGGGACCCGGGACGGCTGGAGCGCTTTCCTCGCCCAATATCCAGAAGGCTTTTATGCCAATCTCGCCAAGGGACAGCTGAACAAGATCGCCGCCGAAGAAACGCGCGCGGCGGCGACGGAGAAAGCGCGGCTGGCGGAAGAGGAAAAGGCTCGCCTCACATCCGAACGGGCGCGCAAGGTCGAACAGGACAAGGCGGACGCCGCAGCGCGAGCGGCGGAAGAGGCGCGGGTCGCAGCAGAGAAGGCCAAGCAGATCGAGCAGGCCAAGGCGGAAGCCGCCGAGCAGCAGCGCAGAGCGGCCGAGGCGGCGGCTGGGAAGGCGCTCGCCGAGAAACAGGCGGCTGAGAAGGCGGCCACTGAGGCCGCGGCGAAGCTGGCCGCCGAGAAGCAAGCCGCCGACAATGTCGAGAGCAGGAAGATTGCCGCGTTATCGCCTCCGCCAACGTCCAGCCCGTCGCCAGCCGATCTGGCGAAATCCGTGCAGCTCGAACTGCGCCGGGTCGGTTGCCTGAGCGCAGCAGCCGACGGCGACTGGAGCCAGACATCGCAGCGCTCGATGACGCTGTACAACAAATACGCGGGCACGAAATTCGACACGAAGCTCGCCAGCACCGACGCGCTGGATGCACTGAAGGCAAAGCCCGGCCGCGTCTGCCCGCTGGTCTGCGACCACGGCTTCAGGGCTGACGGCGATAGTTGCATGAAAATCACCTGCCGCGCAGGCTATCGCGTCAGCGACGATAATGAATGCGAGAAGATTCAGGAGAAGAAGCCGGTTGCGACGCGCGACGACTCCAAGAAGCGGGACGAGGACCGGAAGCAGGCAGAATCTGCGCCGTCGAAGTCGCAGGCTTCTTCGGGGCAGATGATCTGCGACCGCGCCGGCTGCCGACCAGTTGCAAAGGGTTGCCACCTTGGTCTGGTGCCCGGTCCGGGCAGCGGAATCCAGAAAATTACCGGCGAGATCTGCAACTGACGGACCCGCCATCGGCCGTTGTCGCGCAGAAGGGCGGACGATCCGCGGTCGGCCTCTTCAGACTGATTACGGCCGCGGCATGGCTCCAATCCCTTCAAAATGAGTTGCGTACCTCAAATGAGGTGCCTAGACTGGGAGGCAACGAACAAAACTGCCTGGAGGAAACGATGAGCATGATCTGGCGTGCTGTCGCCGCTTCTGCCTGCTTGGCCCTGTCCGCCAGCCTCGCTGCGGCGGAGACCACGGTTAAATGGCTCCATATCGAGATCAATCCGAACCAGGTCAAGCTCTGGGAGGAGGTGGCGCGCGACTTCGAGGCGAAAAATCCCGGCGTCAAGATCGAGATGTCGTTCCTGGAGAACGAGGCCTACAAGGCCAAGGCTCCGACGCTGCTGCAATCGAAGGACCGCCCGCACATCATCTACAGCTGGGCCGGAGGGGTGCTCAAATCGCAGGTCGAGGCCGGCGTGCTCGAGGACATCACCAAAGACGTCGCCGACCTCACGCCAAAACTCTCGCCCGCGGCGGTAGCGGCTTTCACCGTGAACGGCAAGGTCTACGGCGTGCCGTACAACATGTCGCAGGTCGGTTTCATGTACAACAAGGAGCTGTTTGCGAAAGCCGGTGTGGACGGATCGAAGATCGCGACCTGGGACGACCTGCTGGCGGCCGTCAAGCAGCTCAAGGCAGCGAATGTCACTCCGATCGTCGTGGGCGGCGCCGACAAATGGCCGCTGCACTTCTACTGGACCTATCTTGCGGTGCGCATCGGCGGAAAGGCCGGATTCCAGGCGGCATTGAAGGGCGAGAACGGGGGGTTCGAGGGCGAAACCTTCGTCAAATCGGGCGAACTGTTCAAGCAGCTCGTCGACCTGCAGCCGTTCCAGAACGGCTTTTTGGGCGCCAAGAATCCGCAGGCCGTCGGCATGTTCGGCGACGGCAAGGCCGCGATGATGCTCGCCATCTCGTCCTTCTATCACACCCAGAAGGCGCTGGCCGCCGACAAGATCGGCGTGCCTGACGACAAGATCGGCTGGTTCAATTTCCCGACTGTTCCTGGTGGCAAGGGCGAGGCGTCCGACACGCTTGGCGGCATCAATGGCTGGCTGGTGACCAAGGACGCGCCGAAGGAGGCGGTGGCATTCCTGAAGGCGTTCGTCTCGGAGGACGTGCAGAAGAAGCTTGCGGCCGGCAACTACATCGTGCCGACCTATTTGGGCGCGGACACGGCGCTCGGCAGTGCGTTCATGCGCAACATTGCGAAGAATCTGGCGGCTTCGAAGTATCACCAGAATTTCTATGACCAGGACCTCGGTCCCAGTGTCGGCAGGGTCGTCAACGACGTCACCGCGGAGATCGCTGGCGGGACGATGACGCCGAAGGTGGCCGCCAAGGCGATCCAGGACGCCTACGCGCAGGGCAATTGAGGTTCGCACCTCAATGTCCTTCCAAATGACACGGGGCCGCCGGCCCGCTGCCCTCGCCGCGCGGCGGCCCTCGGCCGCCACGCCGGCTTCGGCCGGCGCATTCGACGCCGGCAAATGGACGGCGATTCTGCTGTTCCTGCCGCCGGCGCTGCTGCTGTTCTCGCTGTTCGTGGTGGTGCCGGTCGGCGAGGCGGCCTGGTATTCGGTGTTCAACTGGAACGGTTTTGGTCACCCGACCAACTGGGTCGGTTTCGACAATTTCAGGGCCGTGTTCGCGAACCGCGCCTTCGGCATTGCCGTCCGCAACAACCTGTTGATCATCGCCGTCTCGCTGCTGGTTCAGCTCCCGCTCGCGCTGTCGCTGGCCTTGATCCTGGCTGATCGATTTCGCGGCGCCGTGGCGCTGCGGATGCTGTTTTTCATGCCCTATGTGCTGGCCGAAGTCGCCGCCGGATTGATCTTCAGCTTCGTTTATGACGGTGACTACGGCCTGCTGGCGGGCATCTTCCGCGCCGTCGGTGCCGAGCCGCCGTACCTGCTTGCCAGTGCCCAGACCTCGATGCTGGCGATCCTGATCGTGATCGTGTGGAAATATTTCGGCTTCCACATGATGCTGTTCATCGCCGCCCTGCAGGGTATCGACCCAAGCCTCAAGGAAGCGGCCCGCATCGATGGCGCAAGCCGCTGGCAGGTGCTGCGCTACGTGGTCATCCCGCTGCTTTACCCTACCATCCGTCTGTCGGTCTTCTTCGCCGTGCTCGGCTCGTTGCAACTGTTCGACCTCGTGATGCCGCTGACCCGCGGCGGCCCGGCCGACTCGTCTCAGACCATGGTCAGCTTCCTCTACACTTTTGGCGTGATGCGCATGCGCGTCGGATTTGGCTCGGCCGTCGGTGTGATCGTGTTCGTCATCTGCGTCGCGTTCGCCTTCAGTTATCAACGCTGGGTGATGCGCGATGAGTGACGATGCATTGTCGGAAAGCACGGGTTTTGACGGGACCCGCCTGTTCAAGGTGCTGTTTCTCGCGGCCGTCGCCGTTTTCGTCGCAACGCCGCTGGTGGCAACCGTGCTCGGCGGCTTCAAGTCGCTCGGCGAACTCAGGACCAACCCGTTCGGCCTGCCGCAGCACTGGGTATTCGAAAACTACAGCGGGATCCTGACCACGGCGCGCTACTGGGTGTTGATGCGCAATTCGCTCATCATCTCGGGCCTCACCGTGCTGCTGACGCTGATCACCGCCTCGATGGCGGCGTTCGTGTTCTCGCATATCCGCTTCTTCGGCCGCGCGCTGCTGCTGAACTACATGACGATGGGTCTTTTGTTCCCGGCGGCCACCGCGATCCTGCCGCTGTTCATCAAGGTGCGCGACCTCGGCCTGCTCGACAGCTATTTCGGGGTCGTGCTGCCGCAGGTCGCCTTTGGGCTCGCGATGAGCATCCTGCTGCTCCGCCGCTTCTTCAAGGATCTGCCGGACGAACTGCTCGACGCCGCGCTGGTCGACGGCTGCAGCTACGTCGGTTTCTTCCGGTTCGTCATCCTGCCGCTATCGCGACCGATCCTGGCAACCGTCGGCACCATCATCTTCGTCCATTCGTGGAACGCCTATCTGGTCCCGCTGGTGATGCTGAATACCGACCGCCTGTATCCCTGGCCGCTCGGCATCATGGTCTATCAGGGCGAATATTCGGCCGACTGGCACCTGGTTCTGGCGTTCATCACGCTGACCATCCTGCCGACCATCATCCTGTTTTTCGTCGCCCAGAAGCACATCATCGCCGGCCTGACCTCCGGTGCGGTGAAAGGCTAGGGCACCCAACCCACTTTTCGTGATGACGGAGATCCAATGAGAAGAATCGGTGTTGGCGTCATCGGCTGCGGGGTGATCTCCAAGGCCTATATGACCGCGATGAAGCGGTTTCCGCAGATCGAGCTGAAGGCCGTGGCGGACATGCGCTCGG
>NZ_JAFATE010000345.1 GCF_019244115.1 Bradyrhizobium sp. | reverse complement strand
AAACTTGGTTGCGGGGGCCCGCAACAAACGCCCCCTTAGACTGCCCGCCCTGCGGTTTGTAGCCTGATCGCGCGTGCAAGCTTATGAAAATGAGGGGGATCTCTCTGGTCCGTCTAAGCAAAATCGGCAACGGTCCTGCTGCCCTCGCGTTTGAGGCGAAATTGTGTTCCGCACGTCACAGCTGACAACTGACCCGTGTGCCTTGTTAATAGTCTGCCGTCATCACGCAACCAATGCCCGGCTATTTTTCATCGCTGACCAAGCGAATCAACCTCAATGCTAGCGGAGCCGATTCGACGTTCGCTACCCGGCCTGCCGCAATGTTGTAATGCGACCGTCAAATCCAAACTCCCTAGCATCAACAAGCTGGCTGGTGGTCCTTTGACGTCAACATTCGCAAACGTGCGCCTCCCAGATGGGGAGCGAATGTTGGCGTCGTACCACAATAACCAAGCCGCCAGAGTGACTACGGATGCACCGTCTTTTCGAGCGCCGAGGCCTGTCCGCACCGGTCCTCGATCGAGGACCCGCCAACACCGTGCCTGCTTCGCGAAGCACCTGCCCATTTTGCCGAACATGCATAGCGCGGCACGAAACCGTTGCCCTAGTCTAGCTCGAAGGAAGCCCTGGACGGCGCCGCTCACCACAACGGGGAGGCAAGGCCGACGCCAGTTTGTTGGGCTGGAGGTCGCGCTCGCATGTTGGACCAGACCAGCCAGCGACAAGACAGCCAGTCAGCGCCGCAAGAACATGACGGCATGATCCGCATCCCTGGCGGGATCTTTCGTATGGGGTCGAACGACCACTATCCGGAAGAGGCGCCGGTCCATCGCGTGAGCGTCGACGGCTTCTGGATCGACCGCACGCCTGTGACCAACCGCGACTTCCGCAAGTTCGTCAACGCGACCGGCTATGTCACTTTTGCGGAAATCGCTCCCGAAGCGAAGGACTATCCCGGAGCACTACCTCACATGCTCAAGGCCGGTTCGCTCGTTTTCACTCCGCCCAAGCATGCCGTCGACCTGCGCGACTGGAGTCAATGGTGGCGATTCAAGTTCGGCACAAACTGGCGACGGCCCTACGGTCCGCGTTCGTCGATCAGCGGACTCGATGATCATCCGGTCGTGCACATCTCGTATCGTGACGCCGAGGCGTACGCCAAATGGGCCGGGAGAACCTTGCCAACGGAAGCGGAGTGGGAATTTGCGGCCCGTGGTGGACTCGACGGCGCCGAGTTTGCCTGGGGCGACGAGTTCACACCCGGCGGGCGGTTCATGGCGAACACTTGGCAGGGCAACTTCCCGCAGTGGAATCGAAACGAAGACGGTTTCGAACGCAGCTCCCCCGTGACCGCGTTCCCGGCCAACGGCTACGGCGTCCACGACATGATCGGCAACGTCTGGGAATGGACAACCGATTGGTATTCGCCAAGGCACGAAGCCGACGCGGAGAAAGCCTGCTGCATCCCCGAAAATCCGCGAAGCGGGCGTGAGGAGCAAAGTTACGACCCGTATCAGCCCAACATCAAAATTCCGCGCAAAGTGATCAAAGGCGGCTCGCATCTGTGCGCGCCGAACTATTGCCGCCGCTATCGGCCGGCCGCACGCCATGCGGAGGCGGTGGATACATCGACGAGCCATTTGGGTTTCCGCTGTGTCATTCGAGAAGGGAGAACGTCATGAGCGCGCACGATGGAAACGATCACCAAAATAATTTGAGCCGACGCAACGTACTGCTCGCCAGCACCACCCTCGCCGCGTTCTCGGCGTTGGAATCGGTCACAGCTATTCAAACCGCGCAGGCACAAGCTCAACCGGCGGCAGCTGGCCGCCAGCCAAATATCCTTGTGATCTGGGGGGATGATATCGGCATAACCGATATCAGCGCTTACTCGCTCGGCTTGCTAGGATTCCATACCCCAAATATCGATCGGATCGCACGCGAGGGAATGATTTTCACCGATTATTACGGCGAACAAAGCTGCACGGCTGGCCGTGCTGCATTTATAACCGGACAGAGTGTGTTCCGCACAGGCAATTCCAAGGTCGGTCTGCCCGGCGCCACCTTGGGTCTGCAGAAGGGAGACCCGACCACCGCCGAACTGCTCAAGCCGCTCGGCTATGCCACCGGCCAATTTGGCAAGAACCATTTGGGCGATCGGAACGAATTCTTGCCGACTGTTCATGGCTTTGACGAGTTCTACGGCAACCTGTACCACCTGAATGCCGAAGAAGAGCCGGAACTTCCAGACTACCCGGACCCAAAGGAATATCCGAATTTCCGCGGGCGCTTCGGGCCGCGTGGCGTCCTCCACAGCTTTGCGAGCGACGTGGACGATCCCACGGTTGATCCACGCTTCGGCCGGGTTGGAAAGCAGAAAATCGAGGACACGGGGCCGCTCACCAAAAAGCGGATGGAGACAATCGATGATGACATCGCAGCGCGCGCTGCCACCTTCATCGAAGCTCAGGCCAAGGCCAACAAACCCTTCTTCTGCTGGGTAAACTTCACCCATATGCATTTCCGCACCCACCCGAAGCCAGCCAGTGTTGGCCAGGCTGGTCGATGGCAGGATATCTATCACGACGTCATGATCGATCATGACAAGAACGTCGGGAGCCTGCTGGACAAAATTGACCAGCTCAGCTTGGCGAACGACACGATCGTGTTCTACAGCACCGACAACGGTCCGCATATGAACAGCTGGCCGGATTCAGCGATGACACCTTTCCGCAATGAGAAGAATTCGAATTGGGAAGGCGCCTTTCGCGTACCGGCGATGGTCCGCTGGTCCGGAAAGATCAAACCTGGCAGCGTATCCAACGACATCATGTCGCATCTGGACTGGATGCCGACCTTGCTCGCCGCCGCCGGCGTGCCGGACATCAAGGAGAAGCTGCTCGGCGGCTACAAGGCCGGCGACATGACCTACAAGGTACACCTCGACGGCTACAACTTCCTGCCCTACCTCACAGCAGCGGAGACGAAATCGCCCCGCGTCGAATACTTCTACTTCTCGGACGAAGGCGACCTGATGGGCTTGCGTTACGACAACTGGAAGCTGGCATTCGCAATCCAGCCGGCGCCCGGCACACTCGCGGTCTGGCAAAAAGAGTTCGAGCACCCGCGCATTCCGTACGTCTTCAACCTGCGCACCGATCCGTACGAGCGAGCGACGATCACCTCGAATACCTACTATGATTGGGAGCTCGATCACGCCTTCATGCTGGTGCCAGCGCAGACGATGGTCGGGGAATTCCTTGCCACATTCAAGGAGTACCCACCGCGCCAGAAGGCGGCGAGCTTTACCATCTCGCAGGTATTGGATCAGATTAGCCAATCCAGGCGCGACTAAGACCCGCGGGCGACTTTCGTGTCGGCGCGCTTGTTGTCCTACTGAAATGGATCGATCGCGTCGAATTTGTCGGACGCAGCGAATTGGAGGATGTCATGCCCAAGACCAAACCTCCAGCAGCGCTTCTCGTAGTTGGTGCGATGTCACTGTGTGCACCGGCAATCGCGGCCCCGCTCACTCCCTTACCCGCGGCTGCCAAGGGCCGATGGCACATGAGAGTGACGTAGTGTAGGTGCGTTTCGGCGGTTGGCACGGCAGCTATGTCGGCTGGCTGGTGGAGGCGGCTTCGCTGCGGGCGCATCGGCCGGCGCTCTGATCGGCGCCGGACCGTATGACGGCGGCGGTTCATTGCTCTGGTCCTGCTCCGCTAAGCTGCGTCAGCGCCGCGTCTGATGAAGATCATGACGACCTCAACTCCGGGAGGAGATCTGGGCGGTTCCGTCAACCCTTCCGATGTTGCGTACATGATCCACCCGTTCGGAGATGGACCGTTTCCGCTTCTCGTGATCAACCACGGTGTTTCGCTCGATCAGAAGGAGCCGAGCTTTTTCCCCGTGATCGAGCTTCGCGACGCTGCAGTTTGGTTTGCGAGGCAGGGTTGCGTGGTCGTCGGGCCTGTGCGACCAGGATATGCCGCGACGGCTATCGAAAAACCCGAGCGAGGTCTGTTCCGGCTCTTCTTTGAGGTTGGCGATTGTTCGGAAGCAAACTTCCGAGACGCAGGACTGGCGATTGCATCGATTGACTTGTCCGACATCGACCGCATGTCGGTCCAGCCATTTATCAAGCGCGATGACATCATCGTCTCGTTGCCACTGGACGCCGTTGCGAAAGCTCATCAAGGTGTGTCAGCGCAACTTTTCGAGCAGAAGCTGGAAGGAAAGTGGGAGCTACCCTCCGAGAGGGTGACCTAAAATAGCCTCGCGCATTCCAGTTCGCTCGGACGCGGCGCATGCGATAGCCCCGACGCATTGCCAAGCAGTGCACGCCTGCACGCCGGTGCACCCTTGCGCGCCGGTGTCATGGTAGTCTAGCCTTCAACTGTGGCATAAGGCCTTTTCATGAGCCGTATCATCAATATAGCAGACGCTACGAGTATGAAGGTTCGGCGTTGCCGGAGCGCAACAGTCGGCGGCACGTCACAATCCGAGTATTGACCTGCATCAATCAATCGTTGATTGAAACATGTTGGGGCTGAACTAGAATAAAGTTTAGATTTCCGGTCACCTTGACCACGCGTCACGGCCACGTTGCCATTTTGCTTTTGCGACCGCCGTCCACCTTCCTTCTAAAAGCAGCTGCCCGATCGAATGGTACGTTCTGTTTTCCGGGGAGAACAGAAATGGCGTTGAGTAGAGTTTTCAGTTTCGATGATCCGTCGGCGTGTCAGACGGTTTTTCCTTCCGCTGATGTCGAGTTGTTTCCCACGGCGAAGGGAGACTTCCATGCCGATGTCACGCAAGTCGCCATGAGCGGGATTTGGGTGCACCAAATCCACATATCACTACCGGAGATCAATACTGTCGCGGTGAGGCCCGGCCGCAGATCGATCGGGTTTCTGACCGAAGGGAATTCATCATCGTTGCTTGACTGCGGCCTGGATGTTCGCCCGGGCGACATCGTCATGAACAGGTCCGACGTCGTCCATCAACGATCCGAGGCGGACTTTCATTATGGTACGGTGTCCCTTCCATCGGAATATCTAGCTGCTGCTGCCGAAGCCTTATTAGGTCATGAGTTACCCGAACCCCCGCGCAGGTCTACCCTTCGTCCGCCGTCTGCACTGATGCTTCGACTGCTAAGCATACACAAGAGCATCGGGCAACTCGCGCATGACGCTCCGGACATTCTGGAAATCCCCCAAGTGAGTCGGGCGCTGGAGAATGCGCTCAGTGACATCCTGGTCAGATGCCTCGCCGCAGGGCACGCAGTAGAGCTGACCGCAGCCCGCCGTAGCCACGACACTATCCTCTTGCGGTTCGTGGAATTCCTGGAGGCAAATCCCGACCGGCCGCTCTACCTGACGGAAATCTGCGCGGCGATCGGCGCGGCAGAGCGAACGCTTCGCGCTTCCTGCGAAGAGCATCTCGCCATGGGCCCAATCCGCTATCTGACCCTGCGCCGAATGCATCTTGTTCGACGGGCGCTGCTGGCTGCCGATCCGTCCGTCGCAACGGTCACCCGCATTGTTACGGCTCACGGTTTTTGGGAGCTAGGACGTTTTTCGGTCGCATATCGCGCGCTGTTTGGAGAATCACCTTCGGAGACTTTGCGACAGCCCGCGGAGCAGTTTCCGACCATTTCAATGGTCTGTCCTCCCCCGCACCCGCAGAACTTTCCGATCCGCCGACTAGCCTGTTGAAGAGAGCTTGGATTCAATCGAGTTCAGGTCGTAGCCTCCCGCCGCTTACGTATGCCGGTGAGCTTGTGATCTTAGGAGCCGCCCAAGCCAAGCGGCGGCATCCACCGACTGGCCGATCGCCATTCGAGTCGGCCGCCTTCTGTCTTCGTCATCGTCTTGGCCTGCCGCACGTTAGCCGATATCGCATAGAGGCTCTGAATCGAGCTGAGTATCATCGTTTCACCTCGCGCTTACAATTATCCGGACGCTCGGCCCGAACGAGATGTGCCGATTGCCCTGCGCTGCCCTTACTGAGCGCAGAAGCTTGACATATCGCAAGAGCTGTCCGCCGGTCCGAGGACGTGGCATATGCCAGAACACGGCATACTTACGTTTGACGATCCCGATGGGTACGCGGCTGCATTCGGCGATACACGCATCAACCTCACGATAGCGGGCGCCGGAGATTTCAAGGCAAGACTGATACGCCTGAGATTGAAACAGCTGGAAATCTGTTGCTGCTCAGAAACCCTTCCGCGTATTGCTTATATCTCTCTGCCGCCCGAGCGGATGTTTCTGTCGTTTCCTGTAGGTACAGTATCCCTGACCTCTGATGGAGTTGGTTTGGGACACGGGGACTGCGTCTTGCACGGCCTTGGCCAGGCCGTGCATCAACGAACCAGCAGCGCCTGCCAATGGGGCTTGGTAGCATTATCGGCAGCGGAACTATCGAACTGCGCCGGGGCAGTGGCCGGACGTGACATGCCGTTGCCACGCGCGAGCAGAGTTCTGTGCCTCGCACGGCCGGATGCGCTGAGACTCCAGTGTCTCTTTGGGCATGCCTGTCATCTTGCGGAAAGCGGAGAGAAATTGACCGAGCAGCCTGAGCTCGCAAGGGTGCTAGAGCAGGAAATGCTCCATGCGGTCATCCACTGCCTCGAAGCTGATGAGCAGGACGATAATCAAAAAGTGCGACATCATCACGCAGCCATAATGATTCGTTTCGAGGACGCGCTCAGCGAGCGTCTTGATGATAGACTAAAACTGCCCGCACTTTGCGCAGAGATTGGCGTGCCGGAGCGCACATTGCGGTTGTGTTGCGCCGAATTCCTCGGTGTCAGTCCTACTAGATACCTCTTGCTGCGACGGTTGAACAAGGCACGCTCGGCGCTGCGGCTCGCCGACCCTTCGACAGTCACCGTCGCGGAGATCGCGCGAAATCATCAATTCCTCGAGCTTGGGCGCTTTGCGGTGACGTACCGCACGACCTTTGGTGAGTCGCCCTCAGCAACCCTGCATCGCGATCCTCAACCATGACTTGCCGAAACTGCATAGCGCTTTCAAATCCCTCAGGCGAACCTAGTGTCCGATGACATCCGACCGGCCGCTTGGTTGCGGATGGGCAATGGCACAGCGAAGCGGGCGGACCTCGAAAATTTCCAATTCTGCGTAGTCTCTCCCGCGAACCGGCAAACAGCCGTGCACACCAGCGAGCAGGATCGTCCCCACGTCGCTGAACGACGAGAAGCGTGGCGGCAGATGCAGAAAAGCTTCGGCGGCAGACTGATTTTCCTGGACGAGACTTTCACAACAACCGCGATGACCCGCCGTCACGCCTGGACTGACGTTGGTGCGCGCGCCATCGGCCATGCGCCGAACGGTCATTGGAAAACGACGACGTTTCTGGCCGGTCTTACCTGAGAAGGTCTGATTGCGCCCTTTGTGCTCGATGGGCCGATCAAATCGGAATGTTTCCTCGCCTATGTCGAGCAAATTCTCGCCCCTGTTCTGCGCCAGGGCGACACGGTGATCCTCGATAATTTGCCGAGCCACAAGAACGAACAGGCGATGCACCTCATCGCAAGCGCCGGCGCGCGCCTTCTGTTCCTGCCGCCCTACAGCCCCGATCTCAATCCGAACGAAATGGCCTTCGCGAAATTCAAAGAACTGTTGCGGCAAGCCGAAGCCAGAACCGTCGACGTCCTCTGGGACCTCATCGGCCGCACCCTGAACCTTTTCACCCTGAAAAGTGCGTCAACTACATCCGCCATTGCGGGAACAATCCGCTTTGATCGCAACGGGCTCCAACTCGATTGCGATAGTTTTGCTATGCAGCCCGCGCCTGCACGCGATCCGATAAATCGCCTGGCTGGTCGTCAATCACGGCCAACGGCCAATAGGTGCTCATTTCGAAAGAGTGATGGATCTGCATCGGTGCTTCTAATTCGTGAACCGCGGCCTGGTGGGTGTCGGCGGCGTTGCGGCCGCGGGCGAAACATTGAACGTCAGCCAGAGGTTCCAACCCGCTGGCCGATTTTCATTTGCGAATTCGCCGTAGGCCTTCAGGTTGAGATACCCCTGCAGGTTGTCTCCGAGCGGGAAAATGTAGCCGGCCTGCGGGCCGATGCCGGCCACCCGCGACTGGAAGCAGCCGACGCGATCGCCCGAGCCACTGTCGCAGCCGATCTGCTGATAGAGGTAGCCCACGAGGCCGACCTGCCACTGCTTGGTCAGGAATTGCGACACGCCCCAGTCGAGGTGCATGTCGACGCCACTCTGATATTGGGTAGAGGGGTTGACAAAGTTGTATGTAAATCCAAGCACCGCCGAAGCTTCATGCCCAGTCTTTGGATCGAAGTAGGTGTAGCCGCCGCCCGCGTCGATTGCCCAGTGCCCGAGCCCTAAATTCGCAAGACGGGTCGACTGGTAGGCGCCGACCGGAAGGTCGGCGGTGACGTAGGTCATGTAATAGTTGACACCGGCATTCCAGCGCAGCGCGAACTGCGGGACCAGATCGGCAAATGCAATGATCGAGCTGTTGATGCTATCGAAGCGCGAGAAGGGGATCGCGCCGCCGCCCGGCGGCGTCAATGCTCCTGTGATCGTTCCCGCCAGCGAAGTCGAGTTGGACCCATAGGTTGCCAACAAGGTGGCAGAGGCCTGACCACCGAGGATCGGTGTCGCAAACGCGTAAGTCCCGGCCACCATGCCAAGATCCACATTCGCATTGATGTTCGCGTTCAAGGTGGCCGTCAGATTCGCAGGGATACGACCGATCTCGATCTCGCGTGCCCCGCGGCGGAAACCGAAGTATGATAGTAAACTGAGGTCACCGACCACCCCGGGGCCTGCTGCGGAACGGCCGCGAGGCTACCAAAGAATCCAGGTATCCAAAAACCGACGCCGCCTTTCATCGGCATGCGCGATTTGAGCGGGAAGCGCGAGTAGCGTGATCAACGCTCCAACACATAAATTCCGCCGATAAGAACTGGGCTCCCCCTCCCACCGAAGGCATCGCATTCTGCTGCCCCCCTTTTCCTGGCGACGTGATTTGCCAAATAGCCCCGCATCCGGTGGCTCAACTGAGAATAAGCATAACTCGGCGCTACCACCGCTCGTCTATGCAAAATCGGCAAGCACTCTGGTCGCCCCATGTTTGTTGGAAAACTGTGCCTTAGACGCCGCAGCTGCCAGTTGCATTCGCCTGCCGTTTCCGCACAGCCGCGCCAGATCAATTGTTCGGAACGCAAAGCGATCGGAGCGGGACGACGGTGTCTTGGTTCTGACATACGAGAACGCGACCCTGGAGCGAAGTCTCCAGGCCAGCAAGGAAAGCAGCGCGTTCTCGCTACATCTCCGCGCATACTGCGGACCAGAGGCGACTTATGGGGTTCGTCCCATTGTGCGCTGCGGCGACCACTTTCGCCGAATTTGCATAGCGCGGATAGGGACCTGTCGTCCAAGCTCCGACAAGACGTAAGCCGTCGTGCGGGAGGTCGGCCATAGGGCCGTGTCGGACGCCACCCACTCGTCGGGCGGAAGGCGCACCGAGCGTCCAGGGTGCTGCCATGCAGATTCCCGACTGGCTTGAGAAGCTTGGCCTTGGGCAATATGCCCGGCACTTTGCCGAAAACGACGTCGACTTGGAGATCCTCCGCGATCTGACCGATCAGGATCTCGAAAAGATCGGCGTCACCTCGCTCGGACATCGCCGCAAACTGTTGCGCGCGATTGCTGAATTAAGAGAAGAAGTCGAGAGAAGCGTACCTCCGGCCGCCGCAGCAGCTGCAGCACCTATCTGGCCAGACCAGGTCGACTCCGCTGAGCGTCGTCATGTCACGGTGATGTTTGCCGACCTGGTCGGATCGACGGCGCTCTCTGCCCGGATGGACCCGGAGGACCTGCGAGAGGTGATTTCGGCCTATCAAAAATGCGTCGCCGCGACCGTGAATCCGTTCGACGGATTTGTCGCTAAATATATGGGCGATGGCGTGCTTTGCTACTTTGGATGGCCCAGGGCGCACGAGGACGACGCAGAGCGTGCGGTGCGCACAGCCCTTGCGGTCGCAAAGGCGGTTGCCGCTTTGAAAACCCCGGGTGGCGAGCCCTTGGCGGCTCGTGTTGGCATCGCGACGGGGCTCGTCGTGGTTGGCGATCTGGTCGGTGAGGGCGCCGCGCAAGAAGAGGCGGTGGTCGGTGAGACACCCAATATTGCTGCGCGGCTGCAGGGGCTGGCGTCGCCGGGCCAAGTCGTCGTGGCCGAGACCACACGGCAGCTGCTCGGCGACAATTTCGAGCTTGCTGATCTGGGCCGGCAGCACTTGAAAGGAATTCCCGACCCAACCTCCGCTTTTGCCGTGCTGGGCGAGCGAGCGGTGGAAAGCCGATTTGAGGCGCGCGCGTCCGATGCCGTTTCGGGAATGGTCGGACGCGACCATGAATTGGCGCTTATTCTCGAGCGCTGGAGTCAAGCGAAGGCAGGAGAAGGTCAACTCATGCTCGTGTCGGGCGAAGCCGGCATAGGCAAATCGCGGCTCTCTCGATCCGTAGTTGATTCCATCGCCAGGGAGTCCCATCTCCGCATCAAGTATCAGTGTTCGCCCTATTATACCGACACGCCGCTTTTTCCAGTCATACGACACCTGATCTTGTCTGCGGGCATCACCCCTGAAGACAGCAACGATGACAAGCTCGATAAACTCGAGGCAACGCTCGTTAATGGAAAGAGCGACGTCGCTTTGATCGCGACTATGATCGGACTTCAGTGTGAAACGCGTTACGGCCAACTGAACCTGACGCCTCAGCAACAGCGTGCCCGCACGCTCCAGGCACTTGTGGCGGAGCTGATCGCGCAATCGAGAGAGAAATCAGTCCTCTTTGTGCTGGAGGACGCCCATTGGATCGATCCAACGACACTGGAGTTCATCGATCTGTCCCTAGATCAAGTGGTTGGCAGCCGTGTTCTGATCCTGGTCACCGCGCGGCCAACGTTCCAGCATGGCTTTGGCGGGCACCCAATCGTGACAAGATTGACGCTCAATCGGTTGGGACGCGAACCAATCACGGCACTTGTGGGTGATCTCACCGGCGGCAAGCCATTGCCCGCTGCTTTGCTCGACGAAATTGTCGCCAAGACCGACGGTATGCCGCTGTTCGTCGAGGAACTCACAAAGATGCTGCTAGAGTCCGGCGAGTTGAAAGAGACCGCCGTCGCGTATGAACTCACCGGCGAGCTAAGCCATCTCGACATCCCTGCTTCGCTCAACGCCTCACTTATGGCGCGGCTTGACCGGCTGCAGCCGGTCAAGGAGGTGGCGCAAACGGCTGCCTGCATCGGCCGGGAGTTTCACTACTCGCTGCTTAAAGCCGTCTCGCCCCTTGATGATGCTGGGCTGCAGAGCGCACTGGAACGGCTGATCTCGGCGGAACTGATCTTCGCGCGCGGCCGCCCACCCGAGGCTAGATATGTA
>NZ_JAFATE010000294.1 GCF_019244115.1 Bradyrhizobium sp. | reverse complement strand
CGGCGTTGGTAAAGAAGGCCTGCGCATCACCCTCCAGCACCGGCGCGAGGAAATGCAGCGCGCCGAACCGGTCGTCGAGAAAGGCGCGGCGCCGCGCCTCGAACCCCGAAGCCCCGCGCGCCAGCGCATTCAGGCGCGGCAGATAGGATGGATAGAGGCCGCCATTCTGGAAAAGACGCATGGTTCGCGCTGCTCCCGTCGGCCGCGCTTCACGCAACCGACAGCGTTCGGATCGGCCGGGCTGGATTTCCAGCCACCACCGAAAACGGCGCAACGTCGCGCGTGACTACGGAGCACGCCCCGACCACTGCCCCCTCGCCGATCGTCACGCCCTTCAAAATGCTGGCGTTGAAGCCGATCCACACCTTGTCCGCGATGACGACCGGCGCATGCGGCACATGCGTCCAGTCCTTGCGACCCTTGCCCCATTGCAGAACGTCATTTTTGCGGAGCTGCCAATCGGCATTATGGGAGTCATGATCGATGATCGTGATGCCCCAGGACATGATCACGTCATTGCCGATGTCGATGCTCCGGTAGCACACGAGATCGCTCTTTCCGATGAAGGTCCGGTCGCCGATCCGCACCGATCCGCCGCTGTCCTCGAAGCGAATATTGGACTGGATGATCGAATGATCGCCGATCGCAAGCCGATTGCCCGCGGCGCGATTGAGGCGCCGCCAGACCAGCGTCGCGCCCTGCCCGACCGTGACGACGCCCCGGCGGCGGAGTTTCCAGCCCAGCATCGAATCGAGCCATGCGATCCAACGGTTGAGCATCTCAGAATCCCGCCATCATCCATTTCATGTTCAGATACGGCCATATCCGTCCGACCGCGTCCCAGTCCCATGTCTTGCTTGCCGACAGGCTTTGGACTGCGTTCAGCAGCCTCGTCTCATCGACCAATTCGGCAAAGGCCGGCACCTTCCTGTCCAACAGGCGCCTGCTCCAATCCGCAAGCGGCCCGTTCAGCCATTCGGGCATCGGCGAATTAAAGCCGACCTTGCGCCGGCCCATGCGGATGTTTTCCGGCATCCCGCCCTCCATCGCGCGCCGCGCGATCATTTTCGTGTAGCCGCCCGAGGCCTTGCTCTCCGCGGGCAAGGCCATCGTGTAGGTGACGAGGCGCCAATCCATGAACGGCATGCGGACCTCGATGCCGTGCGCCATCGAGATGCGGTCGAAATTGCGCAAAATGGTCGGCAGCACCGTGGAGTGAAACATGCGGTACAGGCGCCGGTTCAGGGGCCTCCATGCGCGTGGCAGCTCGTCCTCGTCGGCGACGAGGTCGAACGGGCGCGGCAGATCCGCCAGTCCGCCGCGCAGGAACGACCGGCCTTTTGCGCGCAGGACGGCGGCGCGGGCGACATCCGCACCCCGCCTCGCCAGGCGCGAACGCGACGTGGCGGCCGCAAGCCAGTTTTTGAGTTGAAAGGCAGCGCCTTCGCCATCCTGGTAGTAGGCGCCCATCAATTCGTCCGCGCCGTGGCCGTCGAGCGACACCGGGATGCGGTGCCGCCGCAGCTCGCGATAGATCAGCCAGGCGGCGCTGGGCAGGCCGATATAGACATCGTCATTGTCGTCCAGGATCCGCTCGAGGTCTTCGAGCGCATCGCGCTGGCCGATCGGCAAAATGGTCGGCGTAACGCCGGCCCATGCGGCGGCCTCTTCGGCCATCGGCCGCTCATCGTTAACAGCGCCGGGGAAGCTTGCGACGAACGCATGACGCCAGGACGTCGAATCGCGCGGACCGAGGCCCGCCCGCTGATGGCTCGCCATGGCGCACACGACCGCGGAGGAATCGAAGCCGCCGGACAGGCAGGTTCCAATCGGCACGTCACTGCGCATCCGAAGCGCCACGGCATCGGCGAACAGCGCGCGGAACGCTTCGACGCGTGCGGCCTCATCATGCGGCACCTCGGGCAGATGGTCCGTCGTTCGCCACCAGCGCCGCAACGCGATCCGGCCGCGGCGCAGCCACAGGCAGTATCCCGCCTGCAGACGCCGGACCTGCGCGCACAGCGTCCGCTCGCTGCCCTCGATGCCGAAGGGATCAAGCAGCAGCCGTCGTGCGACCTCGACATCAAGACTTGCGTCGAACAGTCTGCTGCGGACCAGCGCGCGCTGCTCCGAGGCAAACACGAACCGCACAGGGGTTGACGCATAAAGCAGCGGCTTGATGCCGAAGCGATCCCGCGCCAGGAACAGGTCTCCGCTTTCAGTGTCGTAGATCGCCAGCGCCCACATGCCGTTGAAGCGCAGCAGCATGTCTTCGCGCCATTCGCGCCAGGCGGCGAGGATGACTTCGCTGTCGGACTGGGTGCGAAACACCGCGCCCTTCGTCTCGAGCTCCTGCCGAAGCTCGAGGAAATTGTAGATCTCGCCGTTATAGACCATCGCATGGCGGCCATCGGCCGAGAGCATCGGCTGGTCGGCGCGCGCGGTGGGATCTATGATCGCGAGCCGGCGATGGCCGAGGGCCGCACTGCGATCCGCGCTGAACCAGAAACCGTCGCCATCCGGACCGCGATGTGCCAGCAGATCGGTGATGCGCGCGATGTCCTCGCGCGCAACCGCGTTGCCCCCGAAATTGACGATGCCTGCGATCCCGCACACGATTATTTTGCTCTCAACGGAGAACCCGCCGCCAGACCGATTGCAGGTCGCGGGCGCAGGTCTTTCCATAACGCCCCAGGAGCGACACCGCAACCACAGCCGCTGATATCGCGACCACGGCCGCGCCGTAGAGACCCCCGACCATCCACCAGGGCAAGACGGAGCCCGGAATCAACGCATTCACGACCTGCTGCAGCACGAGCGCGGCGGCGATGCCGATGAGTAGCGGCTGCAGCACGAAATGGAAGATCCGCGGCCAGCCTGCCGCCCGATCGAAGCTGCTGCCGAGAAGCGCAAACACGGTGACGATCTGCGCGAGCATGCCCGCGCAGGCGCTCCAGCCCGCTGCCGGCCAGCCGAAGGCCGGCAGCGCCAGCGCGCTGGTTGCAAGCGTGACCACGGCCGTCACGAAGGCGATGATCGCATTGGCGCGGGACCGCCCCTCCGCCAGCAGGTAGAACATCAAGGCGTTGACGCCGCAGCCGAGGATGCCCGCGACCGAGAGCGTCACCAGCGTCAGCTCGGCCTCGGCGGCAACATGCGGGCCCGTCCACAGATAAAGCACCGGTCCGGCGGCCGGGATGATGGCGCCGAGCGCAGAGGCCGCAAGCAGATTGAGCATCCACGACGCACGCAACAAAAGATCGACCCGGCGATCCCGCGCCTCGGTCTGCAGCGCGCTGAAAAAAGGAAACAGGATTTCGCCGATCTTCAGCACGCCGATATAGATGGCCTCCTCAAGTCTCTGCGCAACGACATAGAATCCGACGAATTCCGGCGGCAGCAACGCGCCGAGCAGATAGCGATCTGCCTGCGCCGCGATCAGGCCCCCGCCCTGTGCGACCAGCTGCCACGATCCGAACCTTGCAAGATCCCGCGCCTCAGTGCGATGAAACGCCGGCGCGCTCAGCCATCCCCTGCAAAGCCGCAGCGACAGCGCCGACGCGCCGGCAAGCGCAGCCATCGCGCCCAGCGCCTGGCAGGCGAGATAGGTCGACGCCTGCGGCAACATCGGAACCATGACGAATGTCGCCGCCGTCGCAACGACCGTACCGCCGACATTGAGCGAGGCGATGCTGCCGTAGTCCTGGCGCGCGGTTAGCAATGAGAGGAACACCGCCGAAAAGCATTGGCAGAGCCAGCCGAATGCAGCAAACGCGAAGGCAGGGCCGAGATCGCCCTGCTGCAGGTTGAATGCGGTGCGCGCCAGCTTGGGTCCGCCAAGGCCGAGCACGATGGCAATCGTGCCGCCGATCGTCAGTGCCAAAAACAGCGCAGAGGCGAAATAGCGGCGCGCTTCGCCCTGTCGATCCGGATCGAGGCGCATGGCGAACGCACGCGCGGCCGACAGGCCGAGCGGCGCCGAGAAGATCATCGCCGGTGCGATGCAGGCCGCGACGAGGCCGGCAATGCCAAATGCG
Source organism: Bradyrhizobium sp. (assembly GCF_019244115.1). Classification (GTDB taxonomy): domain Bacteria; phylum Pseudomonadota; class Alphaproteobacteria; order Rhizobiales; family Xanthobacteraceae; genus Bradyrhizobium. The sequence goes on along the minus strand of NZ_JAFATE010000294.1, from coordinate 9,545 downwards.
GAAAGGCCCAGATGGCGGATGACGAAGGGAATGACCAGGATGTTGAGGGCCGCCGCCACGACGAAGGCGCTGGCATTGAATGCAGAATTGGTGAGGAGACGCGCACTGGTCGTCTTGTCCGCCATGCCGATCGACGAGCCCCGGATGATGAAAAAACTCCGGACTAATGAAACGCCTTGATCAGATCGATCACCTGTGCCTGCTGGTCGGCCGTGATCTCCGCGAACATCGGCAGCGACAGGATTTTGCCCTGGTCGCCGGCCGCGTTCGGAAAGTCCTCGGGACGATGCTGGAAGCGGCTGTACGCCGGCAACAGCGGCAGCACGGTCGGGTAGTAGACCGCGGTCTGGACCCCGTTGGCGCTCAGATGCGCGGCGAGCGTATCGCGGCGCGGATGACGGATCGTGTAGAGATGATAGACGTGGCTGCGGCCGGACGCGACCTCCGGCACCGTCACATCCTCGATCTGGTTGAGGCCGGCGTCGTAGACGTTTGCGGCCTCCTGGCGCGCCCTGGTCCAGGCGGGAAGATGCGGCAGTTTTGCCGAGAGGATCGCCGCCTGCAGCCCGTCCAGCCGGGAATTGATGCCCTCGATCTGGTGCTGGTGCTTGATGAGACCACCGTGCCGCGCCAGCATGGTCATGTGCTCGGCAATACCATCATCATTTGTGACAATGGCGCCGGCATCGCCCATCGCCCCCAAATTCTTCCCGGGATAGAACGAATAGGTCGCGGCCACACCAAAACTGCCGACCTGCCTGCCCTTGTAGCGCGCCAGATGCGCCTGCGCGCAATCCTCGATCACCCAGAGCTTGTGCTTGGCGGCAATCGCCATGATCGCGTCCATGTCCGCCGGCTGTCCGTAGAAATGCACCGGGATGATGCCGACGGTTCGCGGTGTGATCGCGGCTTCGATGGCGCGAGGATCGATAGTGAAAGTCACCCCGTCGGTGTCGCAGAACACCGGCGTCGCGCCGGCATGCGTGATCATCGCCGATGTCGAGATCCAGGAATGCGCCGTGGTGATCACCTCGTCGCCCGGCTTCACCTTGAGCGCGGCCATGGCGAGATAGAGCGCGTCGGTTCCGTTGGCGCAGGAAATGCAATGTTTTGCTTCCGCAACATCGGCAAATTCGCGCTCGAAGGCATCGACATAGGGTCCGCGGATGAAGGCATTGTCGCGGATGACCGCGGCGATCGCGCCATCGATCTCGCCCTTGATGTTTTGGTACTGCAGCTGCAGGTCCGCGAACGGCACGCCCATCGATTGTCCTTCCTACGTCCCGCGGAGCCGGCGCGCCGGATTGCCTGCATAGGTGCCGGCCGCGGTGATGTCCTTGGTCACCACGGCCCCTGCTCCGATCACGACGTCGTCCGCAATGCGCACCGGCATGATCGTCGCATTGGAGCCGATCGAGACGCGATTGCCGATCACGGTCTCGCGCCAGAGGTCCTTGCGTCCGCGCGCGGGTCCGCCGCTTGCAAAGGTGTCGTTGATGAACATCACGCCATGACCGATAAAGCAATCCTCGCCGATGCTCACGAGTTCGCAGATGAAGGCGTGCGACTGCACGCGCGAGCGTGCGCCGATCACGGCGCCCTTCTGGATCTCGGTGAACGGGCCGACAAAACAGTCATCTCCGATCCTGCAGCCATAGAGGTTGCAGGGCTCGACCACTTTTACGCGCGCGCCAAAGTCGACATCACGGATGCCTGACTGATGAAATTCCGGCGCCGTCACGACACGATGCCCAGCCGGCACAGCCGCGGCTCGAAATGCAGCCGCACCTCCGCGCCGGTCTCGATCGATTCATAGAGCGCCGAGATCAGTTCCAGGCTCTTGCGGCCCTCCAGGCCATCGACCAGCGCGGAGCGCTGATTCACGAGACAGTCGACCACGTGCTGGTAATAGGCCTGATGACCAAAGCCGTAGACGTTCGGCGGGTTGACGGAAAATTTCTCCATCACTTCCCTGTCCGAGGGAAGCTCGTCGGCAAAGCGCCAGTGCCTGATCTGGTTGACGGCAAAGCCGGCGATTTCCACCGTGCCCTTCTCGCCGAGGATCGAGAGCGAGCCTTCGAGATCGGTGGGCCGCGCCGCGGTGGTCGCCTCGATGATGCCGAGCGCGCCGTTCCGGAACTTCAGGGTCGCGACCGCGGTATCCTCGGTTTCGATCTTGACGAGGGCCGTCGAGGCGCGGGCGTGCACGCTGACCACGTCGCCAAAGAACCATTCCAGCATGTCGACGTGGTGGCTCGCCTGGTTCGAGAGCACGCCGCCGTCATAGGCCCAGGTCCCGCGCCAGGCGTCCTGATCGTAATAGGCCTGGTCGCGGCACCAGCGCACACGCACGGTGCCGAGAACCAGCTTGCCGAACCGGCCGGCATCCAGCGCCTCCCGCGCCTTCACCACCGGAAGGTTGAAGCGGTTCTGCTTGACGATGAAGAGTTTCACGCCGGCCTGATCGCAGGCGCGGATCATGTCGTCGGCATCCTGCAACCTGAGCGCCATCGGCTTTTCGACCACGACGTGCTTGCCGGCGCGGGCGCAGGCGATGACATGCTGCGGATGTAGTCCGCTCGGCGTCAGCACCGAGACCGCGTCGATATCCTTGCGCGCCAGGAAGTCGTCGATCTCGTAGCTTGCCGGCACGCCAAACTTCGCTGCGAGCGCATCGGCACGCGGGCGTACGGGATCGCAGACGGCGACGAGCCTGGCTCCGTCGATCTGGTTGCCACCAAGCAAATCGGAATGGCGCTTGGCGATGCGCCCGCAACCCAATAGACCGAATCTGATCACAACATCGCCCCAAGGCGCGGCAGCGGAAGTTCAGCGAAAGTCCGTGACCGCAGTCGGAAGTTTCGAGGGTTGGCATACTCGGAAAAATGCAAGCAAATCAAGGCTTGAAATGACGACGGAAGTCGGCCTCTCCGCCGCCGAGATCACGGCCTGCGCCCTTGATCGGAGGTGTGCACTCCAACGAATACCCGTCGCTCGCCATCATCACTTGAACTTGCTGTCGATCTGGCCGATCAAATGAGTGATTGTCCCAACTCCCGTCGGAGCCCCTGATGCCTGTTCCGCACGCCTCGCAAGCCCTGTCCCGATTCACCGTGCTCGATCTCACCCGTGTGCGTGCCGGTCCGACCTGCGTGCGGCAGCTTGCGGATTGGGGCGCCAACGTCATCAAGATCGATGCGCTGCTGGAGGACGGCGGCGAGACCATGGGCGGCCCGCGTCGCGGTTTTGACTTCCAGAATTTGCACCGCAACAAGCGGGCGATGACGCTGAACCTCAAGGATCCCAAGGGCCGCGAGGTCTTCATGCGGCTGGTCGAAAAGGCCGACGTCGTGGTCGAGAACTACCGGCCCGACGTCAAGACCAAGCTCGGCGTTGACTATGGGAGCGTGCGCAGGGTCAATCCGCGCATCGTCTATGGCAGCATCTCCGGTTTCGGCCAGGATGGCCCCTACCAGAAGCGCCCCGGCTTCGATCAGATCGCGCAAGGCATGGGCGGGCTGATGTCGATCACTGGCGCGCCCGGCGAGGGCCCGATGCGCGTCGGCATCCCCGTCGCCGACCTTACCGCCGGGATGTTCTGCGCCATGGGCATTCTGACGGCGCTGCTCGAGCGCGAGGTGTCGGGCGAGGGCCAGTGGGTGCAGACCTCGTTGTTGCAGGCGCAGATCTTCATGCTGGATTTCCAGGCGGCACGCTGGCTGATGGACCAGGAGGTCGCCAGGCAGGCCGGCAACGATCATCCGACCTCGATACCCACAGGCGTGTTCAAGACCTCCGACGGCTATATCAACATCGCAACGACCGGCGGACGGATCTGGGAGCGCTTTGCGCAGACCGTTGGGGCACCGGAATTATTGACCAACCCAGATTACGCGACCGCGCCCGACCGCTCGAAGAACCGCAAGGCGCTGAACGCCGCGATCAACGCGCTGACTGAAAAGAAATCGACCGAAGCCTGGGTCAATGAGTTCAACGCCGCCGGCGTGCCCTGCGGGCCGATCTATTCGATCGACCAGGTTTTTGCCGACGCCCAGGTCCAGCACCTGAAGATGGCGCAGGACGTGCCGAACGCCGAAGGCCGTCACATCCAGCTCGTCAGCCAGCCGGTCACGCTGTCGCGGACGCCGAGCAAGATGGTGGCTCCGCCGCCCGATTTCGGCGAGCAGACCGACGAGGTATTGGGCGAGTTCGGATTTGGCGCAGACGAGATCGCGGAGTTGCACAGACGCAAGGTGGTTTAGCTGGAAGCCGCGGGCATGTTCGAAAGGCGACAGCACTGAAACTTTGCCGGGGCTAATCCGTTACTGATGAGGCGTGGCACTTGGCCTTCGATTACCAACGGTATTGCGCCTTGCTGTTGCCCAAAAGTCACCACGCGCTAACTTAAGAGTTGGCCAGATTGAGTCCTTTTTGAGAACGCGGTATTGTCATCCAGTCAAAGAGAACGGGTTGCAGGCAGGAACGGCGCAATGAGTGCAGAGGAATTGAAAGAGTTCTTGGCGGCCATGGAGCTCGTGCGTCTGGCCAACGCCGCCTTCTCGGAAGTGATGGGCGACCTTCTCGACCAGGAAGATGAGCTTGATGATGGCGGCGCCTTTTCCGACCTCCGCCGCACCGTGACCCTCCACTAGAGGCTGATGCGGCGCACACGTCGGAACCTGTGCAACGCGTCTGCCCTCTCACGATCTCCAAAGCGATCACACAGGGAATCAGAACCGGTTTTCCCAGAGCCTCGCATTAGCTCCCTCAGCATTTCACCATAACTTCGAAGAACGTCCGGAGCCGGACTCTTCACGCCCATACGACCCCACCCAAAACCGGACCGAGCCATAGTCCCGATCTTTTGCAGCGGGACTAGCCAGTCCAGTGGGCGCGTCTTTCCTTCTCCATTCCGAGAATTGCTCCGGTCTCAACTCAACGCGCGCCCAAGCGCAACTCGCGGCAGCGCTCGTCCGGCTTCGCGGGCTGGCCTGAATGTTGCTTAGACCAGAGTACGATCCTCAAGCGCATATACGAGGGAACAGATCGGATATAGGCTCCGAGCGTGTGGCGCTCAGAACCTGGAGGAGAAACCCCATGAAAGCGTTACGGTTCACACGGCGTGCTTTGAATGCAGGTGCGGTTGCAGTCGCTGCGATCGCTGCGGTCGGCGGGTGCGCCGCAGCATTGGCTGATCAAAAGGTAGTCAAGATCGGCATTACGTTGCCGTTCACCGGCGCCGACGCCGAGGATGCCAACCTGATCAAGAACGGCGCCATGATCGCGATCGATGAGGCCAATGCGGCCGGTGGCGTTGCCGGTTACAAGATCGTCCCGGTCGTCTATGACGACGGCACGGCGACCGCCGGCCAGTATGATCCGGCCCAGTCCGCCACCAATGCCAAGAAGCTGATCTCCGATCCCCTGGTCGTCGCCAATGTCGGACCGCAGATGAGCGGCAGCGGCAAGGCGATCTCGCCGATCCTCAGCGAAGCGGACCTCGCGACGATCACGCCGTCCTCGACCAACCCCGATATTACCGATCCAAAATTTGCCGGCCAGTTCCGGCCCAAAGGCAAGGCGGTCTACTTCCGGACCGTGACGACGGATGCCTTCCAGGGGCCGAACATGGCCAACTACTTCAAGGCCAAGCTCAACGTGAAGACGGTCTATATCCTCGACGATTCCGGTGCCTATGGCGTAGGCCTCGCCAATGCCTTCGAAAATCAGGCGAAGAAAATCGGCATCGAGGTGCTCGGCCACGACCAGCTCGATCCCAAGGAAGCCGACTACACGACCGCGCTCACCAAGATCAAGGCGCTGCACCCGGACGCGCTCTATTATGGCGGCGTGGCCCAGGCCGGCGTCAAGCTCGCCAAGCAGGCGGCCGAAACCATTCCGACCATGATCAAGGGCGGCGGCGACGGCGTGCAGGGCGGCAGCTTCCTCAAGGGTGGTGGCTTCCCGGCGATCGAAGGCTGGTACGCGACCAATGCCGGCCCGCATCTGACCGAAAGCCCAGCTGCGGCCAATTTCGTCAAGACGTTCCAGGACAAATATCACATGACCCCGGACGACTATTCGATCACCGCCTATGACGGGGCGAAGGTCATTCTGGCGGCGATTGCCGAAGTGGCGAAGAGCGGCAAGGAGATGAACCGCTCCAATGTCCGCGACGCGATCCAGAGCTCGAAGGTCGAGACGCTGCAGGGCACCGTGTCGTTCGACCAGAACGGCGACATCCTTGACCGCACGGTCAGCGTCTTCCAGTATCGTCACGATGACAAATACCCTGCGGACGACATCATGCATCAGCTGAAATATCTCGAAGCCGCGCCGCAGTCATAAAACTTCCAGCTCGTGATGCCGGATCGAGGGGACTGGCGATGAGCAACTGGGATGTCCTGCTGCAGCAGGTGATCAATGGTGTCAGCCTCGGCGCGATGTATGCGCTGCTCGCGCTGGGCTTCACCATGGTCTACGGCATCATCGAGCTGATCAATTTCGCGCATTTCAACGTCTTCATGGTGGGTTCGTTCTTCGCCATGTGGACCCTGGAGGCCATGGGCTTTGCCGGCCAGTCGCACGTCCTTTACGGGCTGCCGCTGGCCGGCATCCTCCTTGCCGCCTTTGCGATCACGATGCTAGGGTCCGGCGCGCTCGGCGTCGCCATCGAGCGGCTCGCTTTGCGGCCGCTGCGCGGGGTGTCCGGCACCGCGCCGATGATCACCACCATCGGCATGTCCTACATCCTGTACAACATCATTCTGCTCGGCGCCGGCGCCGACTCGAAGAACTACACCAACCCGGTGCCCAACACCGCCTGGGCGTTCGGCGGCGTCACGCTGCGCCTGCGCGAGGTGCTGCTCTGGACCATCTCGCTCCTCCTCATGGTGGCGCTCAATTACTTCGTCCGCCGCACCAAGATGGGCAAGGCGATGCAGGCGATGGCGCAGGATCAGGAGGCGGCGCGCATGGTCGGCATCGACGTCGACCGCGTCGTCATCCTCACCTTTTTCCTCGGCTCGGCGCTCGCCGGCGCGGCCGGGCTGATTTTCGGGCTCTACTACAATTATACGAGCTACCTGATCGGCTACACTGCAGGCCTCAGAGCTTTTACGGCGGCGGTGCTCGGCGGCATCGGCAACATCCCCGGCGCCATGCTCGGCGGCGTCCTGATCGGGCTGATCGAATCCCTTGGCGGCCAGTACATCGCCGTGCGCTGGACCGATGTCATCATCTTTTCGCTGCTGGTGCTGGTGCTGGTCTTTCGACCGTCGGGGCTGCTCGGCCGCGCGGCCCCGACCAAATCGTAAAGCGAGGGCGGCGTGTCGGACCAGGTCAAACCGGTGCAAGACGTCGCCTCCCCCGCCATCGGACGCGCAGCAAGCTGGATCCCGGCGATCCGCGATCGGGCAACGAGCGAGCGGTTCCGGCCCTATCTGCTCGTCCTCATCCTGATGGCGGCGCTCGCGTTCCCTTATCTCGACCGCAATGAGGGCGACATCGACGCGGCGGCGAATGCGGTCGCCTTTGCCATGCTGGCGCTCGGGCTCAACATCGTCGTCGGCTTTGCCGGCCTGCTCGATCTCGGCTATGCCGCGTTTTTCGCGATCGGCGCCTACACCTATGGCGCGCTTGCCTCCTATCAAATCCAGCCGCCATGGAGCAGTTTTTGGGAGCCCTTCCAGTGGCTCGGCCTGGTGCAGCATCTCGACGCCGGCGGCGGCGCCGGCACCGTCCATTTCGACGTCTCGTTCTGGCTGATGCTGCCGATTGCGGCCCTGGTCGCCGCTTTCTTTGGCGTCCTATTCGGCGCACCGACGCTCCGCCTCAAGGGCGATTATCTCGCCATCGTGACGCTTGGTTTTGGCGAGATCGTGCCGATCGTGGCGCGCAACACCCCCTCCATCACCAATGGTGCGCAAGGCCTCAGCGGCGTCGCGACGCCAAAACTGTTCGGTTACAGTTTTGGCGTGATGTCGACGCCCTATTATTATCTCGGGCTCGCGCTGATCGTGCTCATGATCTTCATCAGCGCGCGGCTGAAACATTCGCGCATCGGCCGCGCGTGGCTCGCCATCCGTGAGGACGAGATCGCTGCCGAGGCCATGGGGGTGAGCCGGACCAAGCTCAAGCTGCTCGCCTTTGCCATCGGCGCGGGTTTTGCCGGCGTCACCGGCACGTTCTATGTAGCCAAGCTGCAGACGGCCTCGCCGGAGATGTTCATGTTTCCGGTCTCGGTGATGATCCTGGTCATGATCGTGCTCGGCGGCATGGGCAGCGTCGCCGGCGTCGTGGTCGGCGCGCTGATCCTGCAGCTCCTGCAATCCTGGTTCCTGCAGGACCTGACGCAATGGATCCACGCCCTCGGTGACTGGACCGGCATCGCCATTCTGGAAAAGGTCGATCTGGTGCAGTCGATCGAACTGATCTTCGGCATCATTCTCGTCGTCATGATGCTCTATCGCCGCCAGGGGCTCATTCCCGAGCGCGCCGCGGTGACGGCGCTGAGCCATGAGCAGCAGAGTGCGATGCCGTTGCGACGCTCGGTCGATGCGAGACTTGCTCCGCTGCACCGGCAAACGATCGATCCGGCCAAGCCGCTGCTCGAGACCAAGGAACTTGCGAAGGCGTTCGGCGGCATCAAGGCCGTGAGCGGCGTCGATCTCAAGGTCATGCCGGGTTCGATCGTCGGCATCATCGGACCGAACGGCTCCGGCAAGACGACGTTCTTCAATCTGATCACCGGGCTGATCGAACCGAGTGGCGGCCGGGTCCTGCTCGCCGGCAAGGACATTACCGGATTGAAGCCGCACGTGATCGTCGAGAAGGGGATTGCGCGCACCTTCCAGAACCTGCGCCTGTTCGCCAACATGACGCTGCTCGAGAATGCGCTCGTCGGCGCACATGCGCGCACCTCGACCGGAGCGGTCGGCGCCGTGCTGCGGCTGCCGCGCGTGAAGCGCGAAGAGGCGGCGGCAAACGCCCGCGCGCTCGACATATTGAGCATTTTCGGCAACCGCCTCATGCCGCGCCTGCAGCACCTCGCCTTCTCCTTGTCCTACGCCAACCGGCGGCGGCTGGAGATCGCGCGGGCGCTGGTGTCCGAGCCGGTGCTGCTGCTGCTCGACGAGCCGACGGCCGGCATGAATCCGACGGAGACGCTGGAGCTGACCGACCAGATCCGGCAGCTGCGCGAACGCGGCGTCACGATCCTTTTGATCGAGCACAAGCTCAACGTGGTCAACGAAATCGCGGACAAGGTGATCGTGCTCGATCACGGCGAGAAGATCGCCGAGGGCACGCCCAAACAGGTTCATTCCAACAAGGACGTGCTGCGTGCCTATCTTGGACGAACAACAGACGCCGTCGCAGCGGCCGCCGCCGCTTCTTGAGTTTGAGGACGTCAACACCTACTACGGCGAGCTTCACGTCCTGAAGAGCGTCGACTATCGCGTCGGCGCTGGCGAAATCGTCTGCCTGCTCGGCGGCAATGCCTCCGGAAAATCCACCACCATGAAGACGATCCTCGGCATCGTGAC
>NZ_JAFATE010000225.1 GCF_019244115.1 Bradyrhizobium sp. | reverse complement strand
TGGTGCACGAACTCATGGTCGTCGAAAAACAGCGCAATACTGTACGTTGCGTAGTAGCGTTCCGACCAAACCTCCTCATGGGTCACGAACGAGATGTCCGGATAAGCGTCGCGGAAGAGCGGAATCAGGCTCTTGCCCATGGCCAAGGTGAGGTGGCAATTGTGGGACTCCTTGAACTTCACGGCGTAGGATACCCAACCGATGAGATCACCGATCGTGCCGATTGGAAACTGGATCAGCACGTCGCGCCCCGCGGCACAATAGTCGTGGCACAGCAGCCTTTCGTCCGTCGACCAGACTTCGATCCGGAAGCGAACGAAATAACGCTTCGCGCTGTTGACAAATCCGGACCGCAGGTCGGTCTCGAACAGGAGGTTGCCGGTGTCGAGGTCGCTCAGCCGCACGTGCCAGGGATGGCCGGTCTCGGGCAGCATGACTCGGCAGCCATCATTGAAATCAAAGCGCAGGCCCACCGGGCCGATCTGAGTCGGCAATTCGGTGGCCTTCGGCAGACGACGCTTTTCCGGAGGCGCAGAAGGGTTCGGTCTGGCGCTGGCTTCTGTAGGCCGCTCCGAAAGAAGGCTGAGGGCCTCATCCGGAACGGGACCATTACGGACCGCTTGCACGCTCACTCAGCACCCCACTGCCATATAAGCCGGAGACAGCCCTACTGCGTGCCGGAGCCGATCACAATCGGCTTCACGCCGGCTCCAGAAGTCAGGCTTGCGTATCCATACCCAGGGCCTCGAACAGCGGCCCAAGGTGCTCCTCATAGCGTCGCCAACTGCCGACGGCACGCTTGTAGAGCGGTTCGCGAACCTGCATCAGGCTGGCTGTCCTCACCGTCCGCTTGGTATCATGGAAATGGCGGCACGCCTCCTCCCATTCCAGCCCGCAATGCGCGAGCACACCTTTCGACACGCCTTCGAGATCCGCGACCAGCTCTTCGTACTGCACATCCATCAGCACGCCTGGCGGCAGCACCTTGTGCCAATGCTCCATCACGCTTTCGTAACCGCGGTAGTAGCGGCCGAGCTCGCCCAGATCATAGGCGAAGGGCTGGCTGCCCGTGAACAGCAGCGAGTAGCAGGAGACGCAGGTATCGAGCGGATCGCGACGGATGTGAATGATTCGCGCGTTGGGCAGCGCAAGATGAATGAGCCCGACAAAAACGAAGTTGAGCGGCATCTTATCGACGATGTGCGGCGCATCGGGCGCCAGCGCGCGCACGCGGGTGGTGTAGGCTTGGCCGAGCTCGGTGATTCGTTCGGACGACAGCGACGTCACGAGGTCCGGATAGGCCGGCGGGACGCTCTGGGCCTTGGCGCATTCGCCGATCAATTCCTTGAATGTCTCGAGCTCGCCGGCACCGAACACCTTCGAGTGACTCGCCAGCACCTGTTCCATCAGTGTGGTGCCCGAGCGCGGCATGCCGACGATGAAAATCGGCGACCACGATCGGTCGCCACACTCCGCGTGCCGTTGAAACAGCTCTGGCGAGAATTTCTCGCGAAGATTCTCGTGCATCGCCAGACGCTGCGGCTCGTCATAGTCGAAGGTCTTCCGCTTCAGCTCATTCGCCCTCTTCAAGTGTTCGAAGGCATCGTCATGCTGCTTCAGGTCGGCAAGTGCCTTGCCCATCGCGAAATGCGCGGCGATCTTCTTCTCATCATCAAGCGAATCCAGGTTGTCGAGTAAGCGACGAAGCCCTGGCAGGCGACAGTCATCCGGCGTGAACTTGTCCATGTTGGCAAGATTGAGGTGAATGGGCCCCTCGTTCGGCGACAATTCCAGCGCCCGCTCGAAGGCCCAGGTCGCTTCCTCGAACTGGCCCAGCGCCTGATAGGCGACGCCCAGATTGTTGTAGGATCCGAATCTCTCGGGCTTAATCTCGATCGCGCGCTTGTTTTGCTCGATGGATTCTTCTAGGCGGTTGAGCTCGAGGAACGCATTGCCCATGTTGCCGTAGGCGTCGGCGTAGTCCGGCTTGATCTCGACCGCCGTCCGGTAGTAGGCGATCGCCCGTTCTGCGTGACCCTGCCGCAGCAAGACGTTAGCGAGATTGTTGTGCGTCTCGGCATGGCGCGGGCTGAGCTGCAGGACCTTGAGATAGCATCTAGCCGCGTCGCCGTCCCGCCCGAGCGCGAAAAGGACGTTTCCCATTGTGAAATGCGAGTCGAGGTGATCGGGTTGCCGCGCGATAGCCCGGTTGAGCTGCTCGACAGCCTCCTGGTTCCTGCCCAGGCTATGCAGCACCGTGGCAGAGGCATAGAGAATCCCCGGATGGTCCGGCGCCAGGGTCAGCGCCTTTTGATAGTGGACCATCGCCACATCCAGCTCTCCCGCGCTGGCGTGGACCGCGCCCAGGCTGCCATGCGCCGCGCCGACGTTTGCGTTGACGGCGACTGCCTGCGTCAGATAGGCCTTCGCCGCGTCGAGCCGGTTGGTCATGGCGCAGATCGCGCCTACGGCGAGTAGCGACTCGAAATGCTGCGGACGAGTCCCGAGCACGAACCCAAGGAGGTGCTCCGCGATCGCGAGGTCACCGCGTTCCTGCAGCCGCTTGGCCAAAAGGAACGCGCGATCGACCTGCGTCTCCAGCGGCGCGGGATGTCGTATGCCAGGCAAGCTTGTCCAAGCGCCGGCGGTCGCACCTTCCACTGAGGGGCACGCCCGCAGCGCGGCCGCGGTCTCCGCTTCGACCCGCGACGGAAGGGAGTCGACCTCGAGCGCATCGAACAGAGGTTTGAGCCGTTCCCCGTAGAAGCGCCACCGTCCGACTGAATCGGCGTAGATCGGCTTGCGCACCTGGACGAGACTTGCAGTCTGGACAGGGCGCTTCGTCTCGTGAAACGAGAGGCAACGGTCATCCCACTCGAGGCCGCAAAACGCGATGAGCCGGCGGGCGGGTCCATCGAGGTCCTTGACCAGATCCTCGTATCGAACCTCCAGCATGGCTTCCGACGGCAATGCCTCGCGCCAGTGGCCCATCAGCGTATCATAGGCCCGGTAGTAGCGTCCGAGTTCGGCAAGATCGTAGGCGAAGGCCTGCCCCTCCGAGAACAGGAGCGAGAAGCACGACAAGCAGGTGTCGACCGGGTCCCGCTTGACATGGATGATGCGCGCGCGCGGCAACGCCAGGCGGATCAGGCCCACGAACAGGAAATTCGAGGGCATCTTGTCGACGATACGGTCGTGTGAACCGATGAGCTTGCTTACACTTTCGACGTAGGTTTTCCCTAGCTCATGCAGATCATCGTTCGATATCTTGCGCAGCATTTCCGGAAAGGTGCTCGCGTTGCGGCGCGCGATCGCTTCCGTCGCGACCGCGAATTCGTTGAGCTCGCCCGCACCGAAGACACGCGGGTGGCTGGCCAGGATCTGCTCGACCAGGCTCGTTCCCGAACGCGGCATTCCGACGACGAAGAGCGGCGCATCCGAGGGGTGGCCGACGTCGGATCGGGTATCCAGGAGGTCTCGTGAAAAGGTGTCGCGGATGCGTCCGATGTGAGCCAGGGTCTCGCGTTCGTCGTAGCCCATGTAGCGACGTTTGAGGGCGTTGCCGAGAGCGAGATGACGAAAGGAACGCTCGGCATCCTTGATGTCGGCGTAGGCCTTTCCAAGCGTGAAATGCAGTGCGATCCGCTGATCGTCGGACAGCGCGTCCTCGCGCGAAGCGAATTCCTCCAGCCGCACCAGCCGCGGATCGTCCTTGGCGAATGGCTTGACGGCGGCGTAATTGAGCTGGATTCCAAGGTTCTGCGGCGCGACTTCAATCACGTGCTCGTACGCGCGCGAAGCATCTTCGATGCGACCGGCAACGAGCAATGCGGCCGCCAGATGATTGAGCGTGATCGCGTCCTCAGGCTCGCTCGCGAGCGCCTGGCGATAACGCGCGCATGCCTCCTCCGCACGGTTTTGGGCGAGCAGAGCATCGCCAAGCAGCCGCAAGGCCGCGGCATAGTGCGGCTTGAGACGGACCGCCTGCTCGTAGTGGGCGATGGCCTGACCAATATCCCCTCGCTTGCGCAGCACGTTGGCGAGGTTGTTGTGCGCCTCGGCCGTCGCCCGCAACGCGATCGCGCGTTCGTAATGCGCGGCGGCGGCTGAGACATTGTCGAGATCGGCATAGAGATTGCCGAGATTATAGTGCGCGTCCGCAAGGCCGGGATTGGCCGTGAGCGCCCGCTGATAGACGGCAATCGCTTGGTCGCGCCGGCCGGTGATCTGCAGGGTTCCGCCGAGATTGATGTAGGCGTCCGTCAATTGAGGATTGACGGCCAGCGCTTGCTCATATTGCGCAATGGCCGCGTCGTGACGCTCGAGGTGACGGTAAGCGTCGCCAAGACTGATATGGGCGAGCGCAAACCGCGGTTTGAGCGCAAGCGCCCTTTCGTGATGCGATACCGCGGATTGGAACTGGCCTAGGCGCTGCAGGGCCAATCCGAGGCTTTGATGCGCGTCGGCATTGGTCGGATCGATCTCAAGCGCCGCGCGATATTGGGCGGACGCGCCGGGAATATCACCGCCGGCGAAGAGGACATGGGCGAGATGCAAGCGAGCCTCGCCATGTTTCTGATCGCAGCTCACGGCCGCTTCGAAATGCCGGCGCGCGCCATGCAGATCGTTGATCCGGCGGAACGCAGTGCCGAGCACCATCTGGTCCTCCACGCTGGAGCTGGCGGCTGCGGCGGCCTGCGCCAGGAGATCGCGCGCCTCGGCCGACGCGCCGAGCTGGCTGCGCACGGTAGCCAATCCGCACAGCGCGCGAAAATGCTTCGGCTCGTCGGCGAGCAGGCCACGATACGCCTGCTCCGCGGCCTTGAGTGCATCGGCACCCGCCGTTGACATGATGGTTGCGGTACGAGGATTGATGGCGATGGCTGGTTTGTTCATGTGTGGCTTAAAAGCTGCGTGTTGAAGAGCGTTTTCCGTTCGAATTGAAGCGAAACGGAGGCTCAAAAATGTCCTTCGAACTCTTCTAGGGCGACATCGGTCGGTGTGACGCAATACGTGGTGCCGCTCAGGCGCGACAAGGGCGCGCGGGTCGGCGCGGTAACGGGATCGGTGTTTTGAAGAACGGTATCGGATCCGGCATGATCCGCCCGCGCGTACCCCAACATCACTTGCCCCACCATCAGATGACGCTGCCCCAAAAAAGAACCAGCGCAGAACGAGGTTCTGCGCTGGGAAGGTTTCGCTGTCACTGCATCGTGCGTGATCCCCCGGGATCAGGCCCAGTGCATCTGATGCGCCACCGCTTCTGCATGCATCAGATCCTGCATGGTGACCATTGCGTGGCTGGCCGCGGTCGCGTGCGACGCTGCCGTCCCCGCCTTCGCCGCAGCTGCTGCGGCCGCGTCATCACCGTCATGACCATGACCGCCAGGCGTCGTCGTGGTGCCAGCCGCCGCCGTGCCGCCGGTGCCGTTGGCGATGTTCGGGGTCGCGGTCACCGGGATGGTGCCCTTGGCCGTTCCGTTGATCGACGTCGCCGTGGCCACGGTCACGGCCGTGCCGACATAGGTACCGCCGTTCACCGGGATGTTGTTGCCGGAGACGTCGGCTGCGTCGGCGTGGAAGCCCTGACCAGCCGCCGCGATCATCGCCTTGTCGGCGGCAAGCGCTGCACCCTGGTCGCCGTTGAGGATGCCCGTGAGGCCCTTGATCGCGTTGGCGCTGTCGGCTTCCAGCGTGCCGCTCAGCAACTCGTTATCGAAGCGGGCCTGGAAGATCGCACCCTGCGCGGCGTCAAAGTTGGCGCCGAACTGCTGGTAGTTGTGGATCTGGGTGATCAGGGTCTGGGTGGCGGCCGCGCCGCCGGTCGCGATCTTCTGCAAGGTTGCATTGATCGTATTGGCCTCAGCAAGGAACGCGGCCCAGAAATTGGTCTGGACCTGGTTGTCCTGGAACTTGGTGACGGTGCCCATGAGCCCGCCCGGCATTTCGGCGAAGCCGCCGATATGGCCGGCATTGCCGTTGCCGCCCGCCGCTACGTTCAGCGCTGCGTCGTTCTGCACGATGTCGATCGAATCGAGCAGGTTGTCGGCGGTGCCGCGCAGTGCCAGGTTGCTGCCTTGGGCCTCCATGGCATCATATTTGTTGAGCTGGAGCGCGACCTGGGTTGCCACCGTCTGCAGATGGATCGTGGTCAGCGCCGCAGCGTTCGCGGTCTCGCCCTTTTCGATCTGGGCGAGCATGGTCTTGTTGTTGAGAATGTTGTTGATGCCCGACTCGACCGCCGTAAGGTCCGTGGTGACCTGACCGAGATTGGCGGGGCTGATGCCACCAAGCGCGAGATCCGCCGCGGCATTGAACACCTGCCCGACCGCGGCCAGGCTGTTGCCTGCGGTCGCGGCGGCCAGCGATGCCGCGTCGTCGGCACCGGCCGGGGTTGCCTGGAACGCGACGTCGTTGGCACCGGTGGTCGCCATGAAGGTGACGTTGGCGAGCGCCGCCGACAGGTGGTTGTCGTTGTGGATTTCGCCGAGGATCTGCTGCTGCACC
>NZ_JAFATE010000097.1 GCF_019244115.1 Bradyrhizobium sp. | reverse complement strand
CGGTCACAAAAAAGCGAGCCGGAGGATTCCCCGGCTCGCGATGCTGCTTTCCCTGGTCGGGGGATGAAAGGAACCTCCGTGGGGTTACGAGGCCGGCATCAGCACGGTGTCGACCACATGGATGACACCGTTCGACTGATGGACGTTGGAGATCGTCACCATCGACGTACCGCCCTTGGCGTCGACGATCCAGACCTTAGCCCCGTCCCTCTTCACCGTCAGTTCCTCGCCCTCGGCAGTCTTGAGCATCTTGCCGTCGGTCAGGTCGGAGGCCTCGAGGCGGCCCGGCACGACGTGATAGGTGAGGATCTTGGTCAGCGTGCCCTTGTTCTCGGGCTTCACCAGATTATCGACGGTCCCGGCCGGCAGCTTGCCGAACGCAGCATTGGTCGGCGCAAACACCGTGAACGGCCCCTTGCCTTCCAGCGTGCCGACCAGACCCGCGGCCTTCACTGCGGCGACCAGCGTGGTGTGGTCCTTCGAATTGACGGCGTTCTGAATGATGTTCTTGGATGGGAACATCGCGGCACCGCCGACCATCACGGTCTTTTCCTCGGCGCGCAGCGGCGCGACCAGAGCTGAGGTGAGAGCGAGCGCGCTGAAAGCCGCGGCGGACAACAGGGCAATACGCTTGGACATTGAAAGTCTCCCGAGATTGAAGCCGGCGAGGCCGGCGATGAAAGGGCAACAGCGGCGCCGCGTGGTGACGAGGGATGCGCGTTGCTCGCTGTTGGGCCGAACTACGGGAGGTTTTCGGGCGCGGTTTCGAACAAAAATTCTTTGTGATTCCTGAAACTAATGGCGGCGGTATTCGTGCGGCGCGCAATCCTCGCCGCATTCTCTACCGTCGTCCCGGCGAGAGCCGGGACCCATACCGCGTGATACACGTTTCGGAAAAGAGCAGCGTAAGGACCGGCTCGCTTAACAACTTCGGCCCTCGGGTTATGGGTCCCGGCTCGGCGCGCGCAAGAGCGCGCTTGGCCGGGACGACAGCTGACCTAATCCCGGCTTGCCGGGGTCTGGATGAACCCTCTGTTCCAGGTCGGGCTGATCAGGATCTCGTTGACGCAGACATGCGGCGGCAGGCTCGCGACGAAGGCGATGGTCCGGCCGAGATCCTCCGGCTGCAGCATCTTCGCCAGCTCTTCGGCGGCAGGCGGCACCGGACGCGCTTTCAGGATCGGCGTTGCCACCTCGCCGGGCGACAGGCAGCAGGCGCGCAGCCCATTGACACACTCGTCCATGTTGAACGAATGGGTCAGCGCGGAGACCGCGTGCTTGGTCGTGGTGTAGGCGGGGCCAGGCATTTTCGAGACGTGCCGGCCGGCCCATGACGAGACATTGATGATCAGGCCATCCTGCTGCCGCCGCATTGCCGGCAGCACGGCGCGCATGCAATAGAGCACGCCGCTCAGATTGATCTCGACGAGCTGGTTCCAGCCCTCCAGCTCCATGTCCGCCCAGCGCCGTTTCGGCACGTTGATCCCGGCGGAGTTGACCAAGAGGTCGATGCGGCCGTGGCGGCTGACGATCTCGTCTGCCACCTTCTGCACGTCGGCCGCGACGCTGACGTCGAGCGGCATCGCCTCCGCCTTGCCGCCGGCCGCGGCGATCTTCGCGACCACCGCGTCCAGGGCCTCCTTGCGGCGGCCCGACACCACAACTATCCAGCCATCGGCGGCAAGCCGCTCGGCGCCCGCTTCGCCGATCCCGCTGCCGCCGCCCGTGATCCAGGCCACGCGTTTCCCGTCCTTGACCATGCGAACCGTCTCCGTTGCTTTTTTGGGGGCGTTCTTGCTAATGCAGCCTCTTTCCCGCCGCTGCCTGCCCCTCGGGGACTTTCGCATGAGCCAAGCCGCCAACGCCAACCTGTTTTTCCGCCTGTTCGATGGTCTCGACGATCCAAACCGGATCGCCATCGAAACCCAGGGCGGCCGCCACATCAGCTATGGCGAACTGATCGCGCGGGCCGGGCAGATCGCAAATGTGCTGGTCTCCCGCGGCGTCAAGGTGGGTGACCGCGTCGCGGTCCAGGTCGAGAAATCGGTCGAAAACCTGGTGCTCTATCTCGCGACGGTACGCGCCGGCGCGGTCTATCTGCCGCTTAACACCGCCTATACGCTGAACGAGCTCGACTACTTCATCACCGATTCCGAGCCTTCGCTGGTGGTGTGCGATCCCGCCAAGGCCGAAGGCATCGCCGCGATCGCCGCCAAGGTGAAAGCGAAAGTCGAGACGCTTGGTCCCGACGGCAAGGGATCGCTGACGGACGCCGCCGATCAGGCAAGCCCGGTTTTCGAAACGGTCGCGCGCGGCAATGACGACCTTGCCGCCATCCTCTACACCTCGGGCACGACAGGCCGCTCGAAAGGCGCGATGCTGAGTCACGACAATCTCGCGTCGAACTCAAAAACCCTGGTCGACTATTGGCGCTTCACCGACAAGGACGTACTGATCCACGCGCTGCCGATCTATCATACCCACGGATTGTTCGTGGCGAGCAATGTGACGCTGTTCGCACGCGCCGCCATGATCTTCCTGCCCAGGCTCGATCCGGATCTCATCATCAAGCTGATGGCGCGCTCAACCGTGCTGATGGGCGTGCCGACCTTCTACACCCGGTTGTTGCAGAACCCGGCGCTCAGCAAGGACACCACCCGCCACATGCGCCTGTTCGTGTCCGGCTCGGCACCATTGCTCGCCGACACCCATCGCGAATGGTCCGCGCGTACCGGCCATGCCGTGCTCGAACGCTACGGCATGACCGAAACCAACATGAATACCTCCAACCCCTATGACGGCGAGCGCGTCCCCGGCGCGGTCGGCTATCCGCTGCCCGGCATCTCGGTGCGGGTCACCGATCCTGAAACGGGCAAGGAAGTCGCGCGCGAAAACATCGGAATGATCGAGGTCAAGGGGCCGAACGTGTTCAAGGGCTATTGGCGGATGCCGGAGAAGACCAAATCCGAATTTCGCGACGACGGCTTCTTCATCACCGGCGACCTCGGCAAGATCGACGACAAAGGCTATGTGCACATTCTCGGCCGCGGCAAGGACCTCGTGATCTCAGGCGGCTTCAACGTCTATCCGAAAGAGATCGAGAGCGAGATCGACGCCATGCCCGGCGTGGTCGAATCCGCCGTAATCGGCGTGCCGCATGCCGATTTCGGCGAAGGCGTCACCGCGGTCGTGGTCTGCCATCGGGACGCCGGCGTCAGTGAAGCCTCCGTCC
Organism: Bradyrhizobium sp.; assembly: GCF_019244115.1. Lineage (GTDB taxonomy): Bacteria > Pseudomonadota > Alphaproteobacteria > Rhizobiales > Xanthobacteraceae > Bradyrhizobium. The sequence goes on along the minus strand of NZ_JAFATE010000097.1, from coordinate 14,032 downwards.
TGCAGGGACTCGACGGCCGGCTCGCAAAATTCAAGATGCCCAAGCGCGTGTTCATCGTCGACGAGCTGCCGCGCAACACCATGGGCAAGGTGCAGAAGAACGTTTTGCGCGAAGCGTATAAGGATATTTATGCCAAATAGCGCGAGTGCAGAGATGACAAACGAGACGCCCGGCGAGGCTCCAACCTTCGACAGTACGCTGCGTTGGGACGAAGTCGAGCTCCCATCGCCCATCGCGGAGTCCGATCTGGACGACGTCCTCTTTTCGGTCATGCAGCCGCAATGGCGGAAGACCGCAATGATCCTGGTCAAGGCCGATGAGCGGTGTCGCGAGCGATCCTGGCCCATTGGGCTGGCGGTTCTGGCGGCTCGAGTCCAGGCACTGGCGGAAGCTGGCCGGATCGATCACCAGGGCGAACTACGCTACTGGCGCTTCAGCGAGGTGCGGCTGAAACCGTAAAGCAGCGCGTCGACGCGGCATGAACGGGCTGCACCGATCGCAGGTTGACGGCGACCTTGTCACTAACTCGTACGTTCATGAATCGGGCTTCAAGTATAGCATGGATCGGCGGCCGGTCGACGTGATCAACTCCCCGTATTTACAGGGCTCATGTGTAATTCTGAATCGCCGTTCGGAATCGGCGATATTCGCCGTTGCACTGGCTGTTCCTAGTCCGTAAATAGAGCGCATTCAGCGCTCACTTCCGAAGTTCGCGAACCGTCGCATCCGCAATCCTCGCGCGAACTTGCCGGGGTCCGCACAACGTCAAAGCCGCCGATGACAGCCAAGACCGAACGACCGCTCTCGCCTCACCTGCAGATCTACCGCCTGACGCTGACGATGGCGATGTCGGTCCTGCACCGCGCCACCGGAATTGCGCTCTATGTCGGCACCCTGCTCCTGGCCTGGTGGCTGATCGCGGCCGCCGAAGGACCCAATGCCTACTCCCATGTCCAGGCCTTCACCTCGAGCTTTCTCGGCCGGCTGATCGTGTTCGGCTACACCTGGGCGCTGGTGCATCATCTGCTCAGCGGCATCAGGCATTTCGTCTGGGACCTCGGCTATGGCTTCAAGGCCAATGAGCGCGAGGCGCTGACCTGGGGCGCCCTGCTCGGCGGCATCGGGCTCACCGTGCTGCTCTGGATGATCGCCTATGCGATCGGAGGCGGACGATGAGCATGACCAATCAGGCGCCGCCGAAATCGATGCGCACGCCGCTCGGCCGTGTCCGCAGTCTCGGCGCTGCGCACACTGGCACCGGCGATTTCTGGCGCCAGCGTCTGACCGGCGTCGCCATGACCCTTCTGATCATCCCGGCGATATGGGTCGTCATGATGCTGGTCGGCCGCAACCAGGCCGGTGCGGCCCAGATTCTCGGCTCGGTGCCGATTGCCCTCATCCTGCTCTGTTTCATCGTCGCCAGCACCTGGCACATGAAGATCGGAATGCAGGTCATCATCGAAGACTATGTCCATGATGAGAAGCTGAAGCTGGCCGCTGTCATGGCCAATCAGTTCTTCTGCGCGGTCGTCGCACTGACCTCGATTTACGCGCTTTTGAAACTTTCATCCGGAGTGTAACCCATGGCCGTCGGGACCAATGGCGGGGGGAACGGCGCTCCTGCCACGAACGGGCAAGCCTACAAGATCGAGGACCATACCTACGACGTGGTCGTGGTCGGCGCCGGCGGGGCGGGTCTGCGCGCCGTCGTCGGCTGCAGCGAGGCGGGCCTGCGCACCGCCTGCATCACAAAAGTGTTTCCGACCCGCTCGCACACGGTCGCAGCCCAAGGCGGCATCTCGGCCGCGCTCGGCAACATGCATCAGGACGACTGGCGCTGGCACATGTACGACACCGTGAAGGGGTCGGACTGGCTCGGCGACCAGGACGCGATCGAATACATGGTGCGCAACGCGCCCGAGGCGGTCTATGAGCTCGAGCATTGGGGCGTGCCGTTCTCGCGCACCGAGGATGGAAAAATCTATCAGCGCCCGTTCGGCGGCATGACCATCGACTACGGCAAAGGCCAGGCGCAGCGCACCTGCGCGGCCGCGGACCGTACCGGCCACGCGATGCTGCACACGATGTACGGCCAGGCGCTGCGGCATTCGGCCGAGTTCTACATCGAGTTCTTTGCCATCGATCTGATCATGGACGATCAGGGCGCCTGCCGCGGCGTGATCGCGCTCAAGCTCGACGACGGCACGCTGCACCGGTTTCGCGCGCAGACGACGATACTGGCCACCGGCGGCTATGGCCGCGCCTATGCCTCCTGCACCTCGGCCCATACCTGCACCGGCGACGGCGGCGGCATGGCGCTGCGCGCAGGGCTGCCGATGCAGGACATGGAATTCGTGCAGTTTCACCCGACCGGCATCTACGGCGCCGGCTGCCTCGTCACCGAGGGCGCGCGCGGCGAGGGCGGCTATCTCGTCAACTCGCAGGGCGAGCGCTTCATGGAGCGCTATGCGCCCTCGGCCAAGGACCTCGCCTCGCGCGACGTGGTCTCCCGCGCCATGACGATCGAGATCCGCGAGGGGCGCGGCGTCGGCAAGAAGAAGGATCACATCTACCTGCACCTCGATCATCTCGACCCAAAGGTGCTGGCGGAGCGGCTGCCGGGCATTTCGGAATCGGCAAAGATTTTTGCCAATGTCGACGTGACGCGCGAGCCGATCCCGATCCTGCCGACCGTGCACTACAACATGGGCGGCATCCCGACCAACTATCATGCGGAAGTGCTGACCAAGAAGGATGGCGACGACAACGCCATCGTGCCGGGCCTGATGGCGATCGGCGAAGCCGCCTGCGTGTCGGTGCACGGCGCGAACCGTCTCGGCTCCAACTCGCTGATCGACCTCGTCGTGTTCGGCCGTGCCGCCGCGCTGCGCTGCGCCGAAAAGCTGACCGCGAACGCCAAGCAGGCGGAACTGCCGAAGGATTCCTCGGAAATGGCCCTCGGCCGGCTCGATCACTACCGTCATGCCTCCGGCGGCACGCCGACCGCAAAGCTGCGTGACAGCATGCAGCACGTGATGCAGAACAATTGCGCTGTCTTTCGTACCGGCGAGGTGCTGCATGAGGGGCAGAATCTGATCCACAAGGTGCACAGCGGGATTTCCGACATCTCGGTGTCCGACCGCTCGCTGATCTGGAATTCGGACCTCGTCGAGACGCTGGAGTTCGACAATCTGATCGTGCAGGCCGTCGTGACGATGGATTCCGCGACCAACCGCAGCGAGAGCCGCGGCGCGCATGCGCGCGAGGATTTTCCGGAGCGCGACGACAAGAACTGGATGAAGCACACGCTGGCGTGGATCGATCAGGGCGGCATGACCGCGATCGATTACCGCCCGGTGCACGACTACACGATGACCAATGACGTGCAGTACATCCCGCCCAAGGCGCGGGTGTATTGAGCACGGGAAGGGCTAGACGAGAATGGTTGAGTTCGCACTCCCGAAAAATTCGAAAGTCACCACCGGAAAAACCTGGCCGGTGCCGCCGGGCGCGAGTGAGACCCGCGAGTTCAAGATCTATCGCTGGAATCCGGACGACGGCAAGAACCCGCGCATCGACACCTATTTCGTCGACACCAATGAATGTGGGCCGATGGTGCTCGACGGCCTGATCTGGATCAAGAACCACATCGATCCGAGCCTGACCTTCCGCCGCTCCTGCCGCGAGGGCGTCTGCGGCTCCTGCGCGATGAACATCGACGGTCAGAACACGCTCGCCTGCACCCGCTCGATGCACGACGTGAAGGACGGCGCGGTGAAGGTCAATCCGCTGCCGCACCAGCCGGTCGTGAAGGATCTGGTGCCGGATCTCACCAATTTCTATGCCCAATATGCCTCGATCGAGCCGTGGCTGAAGACATCGTCGCCGACGCCGCAGAAGGAATGGCGGCAGAGCCACGAGGACCGCGAAAAGCTCGACGGGCTCTACGAATGCATCCTGTGCGCCTGCTGCTCGACCTCCTGCCCGAGCTATTGGTGGAACAGCGAGCGCTTTCTCGGCCCGGCGGCGCTGCTGCAGGCCACGCGCTGGGTCAACGACAGCCGCGATGAGGCCACCGGCGAGCGGCTCGACAATCTCGAGGATCCGTTCCGGCTCTACCGCTGCCACACCATCATGAACTGCGCCAAAGCCTGCCCGAAGGGCCTCAATCCTTCCGAGGCGATCGCCGAACTGAAGCTGAAGCTGGTCGAGCGGCAGATTTAATGCATGATGAAATGAGGCTCGATCAGAGCCGCACGGAAGATGCCCCCTCCCGCTTGCGGGGTCGCGCGAGCAAGCGCTGATGCGAGCCGCTTTTGTCATCACGTTGCGCTGGCTGAGCGCAGCAGCAATGCAGAGCCGGTGCGACTTGTGTCCGGTGCTCCCCAAACAGCCCACGTGATGACGGTCGTTGCAGTTGTTCGGGTCGGGCCAAGTCCGGCCATCGCGTTTCCGTGAGCGACTGTTAAGGCGAAGGCTGTTTTAGGCGAAGTGTCCACCCTGAATTGCCAATTTCTTTACGAAGGGTTCGACCGACGAAATCGATGACGGTCAACGCAACTCATTGATGGACATCGCGAATGACCGAACTCGCTCAGCACGGATGGATGCAGCTTTGGCGAGACATTTGCGCATTCGCAAAATAGTGATCTGCCCGCGGTGCGGATCTCCAACGACGATGCCTACATCGTCGGTGTTTCGAAGCATCCGGCGAGAGCGACCCTGGAGCAGCAGTCGCCGGCGCGATCTCTCGCGTAGGCGAGGAGAATGGAGAATCCCCCAATGACTGGACTCAAAATGCTCGTCGCGGCAGCCCTGGTATCGAGCATCTCGCCAGTGTTTGCAGGTGAGGGAGGACCGGAAGTCTTTCAGTCGCAGTATCCGAATCGGGATGCGTACACTGGCGAGCTCACGCCTGCGGGCAGGCTTGGCCTGGAACTACCGTATGGCGCTGCGCCAAACCGCGACGTGATCCGTGCCTATGGGTCAATGGGCAGCGCCGAACCCTCATTCTCGGCCCAGCAACCTCATCCCGGACGACATCGCCGCGAACACCTTCCCCGGCGCTGACCGAATTTTCAAACGTCGTCCGGCCCTCGGCAGGCGCATTGCTCGGGTTCTTCAGAGCGTCGCCGTCGATGTGATTTCGAGATCGCCGCGACCTTTATAGCCGCTCTCATAATCCAGCGAGATCGCATCGACCAACTGCGCCGCGTTGTACGGCACCGGGCGGCCATCGGCCTCGCGCCCGCGAATGCCGCGACCCGTGTTCATCCTGTCGACAACGGGCTCGGGATAGGGAGGCACCCAATAGGCCCTCTGACCGACGTCAGCTCTTCCATCAGAAGCGGCGCAACAGCGGACATCCTGATATCGACGCGATGGGCCATTAGCGGAGAAGTCGCCTCGACGCCTCACCAGGGATGCACGGCAAGACCAAAAGGTGACAGACGTCAGATTGTTTTGGCTTGCCGCAGTCTTCCAAAAGAGGATATTTTGTTACGTGACGCATGCGAGCCTTGCTTCGGTCGCGCGGGCTTTGCTCCTCCGGCCCCAGCCTGCGTCTCATCCCCCACATTCCGACGTAACCTCACCGCGAAAGACGGGAGACGATCACATGGCTAATGCACAATGCCTTTGCGGCGCTCTTTCACTGAAGTTGCGAGAAACGTCAAAGCTGATTGTCGCGTGTCATTGTCTCGCCTGCCAGCGACGAACTGGTTCGCCATTCGGCCTCGGCGTTTTCCACGCGATTGACACCGTCGAGATCTCGGGAGCGGCTACCGAGTTCATTCGCGTCGGTGATAGCGGCCGTAAGGTGCGATGCTATTTTTGTCCAACATGCGGCTCGACGGTCTATTGGAAGCCCGACGTCTTGCCATCTCTAATCGGCGTCGCGGTTGGCGCGCTCGGCGACGCTGGCTTTCCGGCTCCCATCTTCTCGATATTCGAGCGCTCGAAGCATCATTGGGTCCACGTTGATGAGGCAGTCGAGCATTTCCAGAAAAGCGGGCTGCAAAAAGGTGCCTGAGCGTCGTGACGACCGGCCTTCCTTCAGAAGCGGACGCTCGGTCCGAACACGCCGATCGGCTGCATCGGGCCAGTAACGGCCTCATGCGCCGCAGCAGACAGCATCGGTTGCGATCCCTGTGATTGATGATTTCTTGGCTCGTCTCAGCGCGGTGCTGAGCGTAAGGCTTGGTCAGGTCGCACCCTCGGCGCGGCGGAGCAAACAGAGCAGCACCGGGCCCTCGGGCGCGTCAACGGGCTGCACCCGGTTTTCTACCGTTTGACAGCGGCCCCGATCGAACACGAGCGAGAAATGGCTCGCCACGGTGCGCGCGCTGGCCTCCTGATCGAACCCATAGAGCACATAAATGTCGTTCTGATGCGCGCGCACGCGCTCCTCCCCGATGCGGAACAAGCCGCTACTCGTATCCCACATCCCCTCGCTGAAGCCCTCTAGTCGGATGAAGGGGATGCGGGCGGGAAAGAACGGGATCAAGAATGCAGTTGGGGCGGTGCCCGCCATCAGGACCAGCGCCTGATCGGGGTGTGGAATAGGCGGCACGCGCACCCCATAAAGCTCCCGATCCCAGGAGATGTGGCCCCAATCGGCTGGACGCGTGGTGAGTGCTATAACACCGAGCAGGACCGCGCTCCCGAGCATGGCCGCACGCCGAAGCCCCACCGCAGAGACGATCACGCTGACGAGGGCGGTGATCAAAACCGGCGCCAGCATCTCAATGGGCAGCAGATACCGCCAGATGGCAAAGAGGCCGAGCCAGAGGATATATGCAACGGCGGCGAAGACGAGGACAAACCTCCCCGCCGGGTTGAGCGACAGGTACCGGCGCCTGATCGGCAGCAGCCACAGAGAGACAATGGCGAGCGCGTAGAGTGTTGGTACGCGCAGGTCGAAGAACGACACCCCGGCGTCCATCACCTGATCACTCACCAGAAATGGAAATAGCAACGCTTTCCAAAAGCTATCCGGTACTCCGGAATCGTCGCGATAGGATTCAACCATCGCCAAGGGCGATTGGAAGACCTGGTTGAGAAAGGGAAAGATCGGGTTTCCCGTCTTGGCCCACATGATTGCGAACCAAGGTCCGCCTGCGACGAGTAGCCCGGTCCCAATGGCGAGGCCGGCCGCAACCGCGATCGCCATCCGCTCGGGCCAGCGCCGCGGCACGACCAAAGCGCCGAGCACAAATGCCACACAATAGATTGCCATGGTCAGCTTGAATCCCGCCGCCAGACCGACTGGGAATCCTGCGGTAGCTGCCCACATGATCGCCCGCATCGGCGAGGCCCGCGCAAGCCTGGGCATTGCTACCGCTGCCACCGCTAATCCACTCAGGACGAGTGCCGACATGAGATTGTCGATAAAAGTCGTGCCGTTCTCGGCGATGGCAACGGCCCCGGTCAGGCCGAGCGCTGCGAGCACCAACGCCGCCGGCTGGGATCGCCGTGCAGGTGCGGGTGGTACCGTCCTCGCCAACAGATAAAGCGGCGCACAGGAAAGGCCATACAAGGCGCCGAGCAGCGCGCCAATCAGCATCGGCGGCGCGTTCCATGCGAGCCAATAGAACGGCAGATAGGGGATGGGATTGGTAAAAGTGGGGCCCACGAAGGCCGGAAAGATGTCGTACAGGACACGATGATTGAACAGAGCGTAGGGAGCGTAGAAGTGATAGTTCAGCTGATCGTAATTGACGTCCTGGCCAGACGCGAGCGCAAGTAAGGCGCAGACGGCCGAAGCCACGGCGGTGAATGCCGCGACGGTCCAGCCGTTGCCGCGCCGGACGGGTAACCCTGCTTCTTTCATGGCTGCGACGCCGAACTGTCGATCAGGAGCTCGATCACCGGCATCGCCGGCTGCGCACGCACCGCGAGCGGCCAAGCGATCGGCGCGCCCAGAAACGTACAGAACTCGCGCAGCATGGGACCCGCTGAGAACATGGGTTAGGAGACCCCAAACTATAACAGCCTTGAACCACCCAGCGAGTGGCAAATCCTAATAGCTCTCCTGGTTCATCCGGTAATCTGCCCAGTTCAACGCCTCGGCATATGTGAAGGAGGCCGGGTGTCTGGCGAGTTGACGGCATTGGGCTCGATGGCGTTGTCTGTGCACGCCGGTCGGCTTGCTTCATCCAGCCAGTCCGCTGCCGCGTCAGGTCTGCTCCGGGTCAGATTCGGTCGTGTCGGGCTCCGCTCCATGTCGGCAGGTCTTCATTCAGAAGCTGACGCTCGGCCCGATCATGCCGTTCAGCTGCACTGTTGGCGTCCGATCGGTCCTGACGTTCAATGTCGCAAGGGGCGAGCGCCGGATCAGAAGGCGTGAGATCGGCGAGATCAGGCTGCCCGCGTGCATACAATCACCGGCCTTGCTCCGCGTGGCGTTGGCCCGCAACGCCTCCACCTGTTCGGGCTCTTTGGCATCGAGCCTGCGGCTGCGCCTAATCAGGCCTCGCCCGTCTCTCGGGCCGAAGCTCTACTTATGCACCATCCGCCGAGATGTTTTCCGAGTTGTTCCAAGCTCAGGAACAAGTTGGACGCCTCGGCAAAAAAAGGAAGTAGAGCGCGTGCACGAGATACAGGCGGTCGCCGAACGCAGAGAGCATGCGTTCAAGTACGTTGCGCGGATAGGGAAGTTTGCTGACCTTTACGGTCCCAGCTCCATGGCACATCGACAGTGTTCAGATGCAGCGCCGGGTCCAAAAGAGGACGTGTGTGGACCGCGACATGAAACTGGAAGCAAACCGACAGGATCGTCGCTAAACAGACCCCAAGCAGCCCCGCCAGCATATTGTGGTTAATCGCTCCTCTGACGCCCTGGCCGAAGGGGCCAGTGGGCAATTCGATCATTGAAGGCTACGAGCACGGCCTGCCGGCCGTTTGCGGTTGGCGCGCACGACCCTCGATCCTGCACGACGGGCAGTTCGCGCATGCACGTCATGCGCAAATTGCCCGTCGCGCCAGTTTGTCGCGGCAGAGGTGTTCTATTTTTCAGAAATAAACTTGACGCCGACCCCAAATCAGAGACATGATCCGCGCCGTCCCGCACTCATGAAGAGGGGCGCTTCGCGATCGTCACGAACGTTGAGCGCGGGATGCGATGGACGCATTGGGTCGCAGCGCGCTGTTAGCGCGCCGACGAACGATCCCGATGCGGACGGAGAAGTCGTGTGGTCCTGACACCCCGACGCTGGTGCCAAGTCGGCGAGATGATCTCGTTGAGGACGGGGGCAAGAAAGGCCGGGCCCCGGGGAGAGCACGAAGGACACCGTTAAAACCGTCGCGCAGGGGAGGCCGGTTGTTCGGCCAATCCTGTGGTGTCTGCCGCCAGCTTTTTTGATTGCTGGCGGGCCATGGGTGCGGCCTGCACCCGGCCTTCCCTGCGCCCTCTTCGATCATTCGAGGGCGATGTCTTGGCACAACTCGGGCGTATCAGCGTCGCGGGAAGGCGCTACATTGCCCTTCAGCTCTTTGAAGTGTTGGAATAGGAATGCCGCGCGCGGAGGCTTCGTCATGCCGGGGCGATGCTGCCTCGTCCGCGCAAAGCGCAGCCGGATACGGGCTCCGCATCGAGACATGTTTGCGCGCCCGAGAACTTCGAAGGTCCGGGTTCACCTCTGCAAGGCGCCCCGAGACGACTGAATGATCATGACCTCATGCTGACGAGCGTACGATGTCCGATTTCCCGATCATCCTGCATCATTTCGACCAGTCGCCGTTCTCGGAGAAGATCCGACTCATTTTCGGTCTGAAGAGCATCGCGTGGAGCTCAGTGCGGATTTCGCGGATCATGCCGCGCCCGGACCTGATGCCGCTGACCGGCGGCTATCGCCGCACACCGGTTATGCAGATCGGCGCGGACATCTACTGCGACACCCAATGCATCATGCGCGAGCTGGAGCGGCGTTTTCCGAAGCCAAGCCTATTGCCGGACGGCCATGAGGGACTCGCCTTCGCCAGCGCGATGTGGACCGACCGCTCGTTCTTCCAGAACACGGTCAATCTGGTGTTCGGTTCGCTCGCGGACCAGGTCCCGGCCGACTTCATCGCCGATCGGGAACAGCTGCGCGGCGCCAAATTCGATGTCGCGGCGATGACGGCCGCGATCCCCGTGATGCGCGACCAGTACCGCGCGCACCTCGCCTGGATCGACGCCCAGCTCTGCGACGAGCGTGAATGGATTTTTGGCGAGCAGCCGAGCCTCTGCGACGTCAACGCCTACATGAACATCTGGTACGTGCGGAGCAATCTCGACGATGCCGACGACATGCTGGCCGAGTTCGACCATGTGCGGGCGTGGGCCGGGCGGCTGCGTGCCGTCGGACACGGTCCGCGCAGCGAAATGACCAGCGCGGAAGCGCTCGAGATCGCGACGCGCGCAACGCCGCAGACCGAAGAATTGTCTGATCCCGGCGATCCCAACGGCCGCAAGCCCGGCGACAAAGTGGAGGTCATGCCCGACGACTACGGCAAGATCCGCGTCGGCGGCGAGATCGTTGCGCTGTCGGCCCAGCATATCGCCCTGCGCCGCCACGATCCGCGCGCCGGGGAGGTGGTGGTGCACTTCCCGCGCGCCGGCTTCCTGGTGTTCCCGGCATAGCGCCGCGTCGGGTTTCCCGGCGGAGCAAAAGGCGCTATGCATGCGGCCTCTTCGGCTCAAGGCTTCATTCGAGGACATCGGCTTGACTCCCGACAACGACGCTTCGCCGGCTCCGTTCGGCGCGCTCGCACCGAACGCCGCGCAAGGCGCCATCATCGCGGCGGCGCATCGCACGCGGCTGAAGCGCGGCGCGTTCCGCCCGATGCTGTCGCGACTGCTCGATCTGTCACGCGCCGGCCCGGTCGATGCGACCTATCAGGGCGCGTCGTTCCGCTTCTATCACCAGGCCAGCGCCACCGAGCGCGGCGCGCTGTTCAATCCGGACTACAACATCGAGGAGCTCGACTTTTTGCGCGCGCACACGCCAGCCGGCGGAAGCTTTGTCGACGTCGGCGCCAATGTCGGCACCTATGCGCTGCCGCTCGCGCGCCATGTCGGCGAACGGGGGCGCGTGATCGCGATCGAGCCGCATCCGGTGACGCATGCGCGCCTTAAGTTCAACCGCGCGGCCTCCGGCTTCAGGCAGGTGACGCTGGTTGCCGCGGCCGCAGGCCCCGACGACGGCGAACTTTTGATCGAGACCGATGGCGAGAACCTCGGCGCCAGCCATGTCGTCACAGGCAAGGCCTCTGCCGAGGCCATCAAGGTGCCGTCACGCCGGCTCTCGGGCATTCTGGCTGAGGCCGGGCTACCGGCCATCGATGCGCTGAAGATCGACATCGAAGGATTCGAGGATCGGGTGCTGACGGGATTTTTCGCCGAGGCGCCGCCGCCCCTGTGGCCTCGCGCCGTCGTCATCGAGCATTTGTCGCGCGACCAATGGCTGAAGGACTGCATCGCCGACATGATCGCACGCGGCTATGCGCAGGCGGGCAGGACACGCAGCAATACGCTGCTCGTGCGCGCCTCATGATACCGGAGCCGCGGAACCATTGTCAGTCCGGCGCCGTTATGGGTGACCAATGGGAGCAGACCATGATCAGCGACGTCCTCGGCAAACGGACAAGGTACCGGAAACAGGTATCTGAACGCGCCATGAAAAAGGCCGCCCGCTAGGGCATTTGGCCGCGAAAATAAAGCCAAATCCGCGTTTGAACCGCGCCACAATCCGGCCTAACCGTTGGTTGTTCCTCGCCCTCCCCAAAATGAGTCCGGGACCGAAAATCGCATGACCAAAATTCGTTTCGTGCTGCTTGCCACGACTGCGCTCACCGCGACGTCCATTGCAGGCACCGCCTCGTTTGCGCAGGCCGCGCCTGTCGTCCTCGCCCAGGCCGGACAGCCGCAGGGCGAGGTCGGTCCCGATGGCAAACCCAAGCAGCCCCCGAAGGGCGGCCAGCCCCCGGCCCCGGCTCCCGGCCGGCCTCCTGCGCCCCCGGCTGCCCAACCTCCGCATCCACCGGCACCCCCGCCGCCTCCGGCTGCGGCGCCGCCCCATCCGGCGCCACCTCCGCCACCGCCGGCCGCTCCGCCGCATCCCGCCGCACCGCCACCTCCGCCGCCGCCCCCAGCGGCCGCACCTCCGCATCCGCCGGCGCCGCCGCCTCCGGCACCTCCTCCGCATGCGCCGCCGCCTCCACCGCCAGCGGCCGCGCCGGCGCCACATGCCGCGCCACCGGCTCCCCCACCGCCGCCTCCGCCCGCGGCAACGGCGCCGCATCCAACACCGGCGGCACCGCCCCCTCCACCGCCGCCACCACCTCCAGGGGCGGGAGCGCCTCCGCATGCTGCGCCCCCACCACCGCCGCCGCCACCTGGCGCGGCCGCTCCGCAGCATCCGGCGCCCGGGGCAGCGCAGCCACCATCGCCGCCGCCCCCACCGCCGGGGGCCGGGCCGTCGCATGCGTTGCCGACATCACCACCGCCATCGCCGCCTGCAGCTGGCGGGCCGCCGTCGGCCGGTCGGCCCGCTGGCGCGCCGCCCGCTCAGCCGCCGGGCGCCCCACCGCCGCCTCCGCCGAGCGGCCAGCAGGGGGCTGCTCCGGCGCCTCCGGCCCCACCGGCCGCCGGGCAGCAAGGTGCCGTCACGCCTCCGCCGCCTGGTGCACCACCGACGCAGGCGCATCGCCCGCCGCCGCAAGTCGCAGCGCCGCTGCCGCCTCCGCCGCCGCCAACACCGCAGGCGCTGACACCGATTCCGCAGGGTGCCGCACCGCCCGGCCCGCAGCGGCTCGAGGATTTCCGCAGCCAGCGCCGCGAGGTGCAGGAAGGCGGCCGCACGGTCATTTTCGAGCCCGGGCGAATCATCGTCCGCGATCCCTCGGGGCAGGAGTTCGTCCGTCATGACGAGATGGACCGCTTCCGCTACGGCGCGCGCGACATCCGCGTGCAGCGTGAGGGCGGTGAGACCCGCACGGTCGTGATTCGTCCCGATGGCGACGAAATCATCACCGTCACCGGGCCCGACGGCCAGCTGCTGCGGCGGATCCGGCGCGACCGGATGGGCCGCGAGATCATCATCATCGACAACACCTATCGTGATCCACAAGCCGTCGGCGGCTTCTATGTCGACTTGCCGCCGCCGGTGATCCGCATCCCGATGAACCGCTACATCGTCGAGGCCGACGAGGCTCCGCCGGACATGATCTACGACACGCTGGAAGCCCCGCCGGTGGACCGGATCGAGCGGCGCTACTCGCTCGACGAGATCCGCTACAGCCCGTCGGTGCGGCAGTTGATGCCCTCGATCGACCTCAACACCATCAACTTCGACACCGGCTCGTGGGAGATTCCTCCGGACCAGGCAGCGAAGCTGCAGGTGATCGCCGACGGTCTCAATCGCGCCATCCAGCGCAATCCGCGCGAGGTGTTTTTGATCGAGGGCCATACCGATGCGGTCGGCAACGACACCGACAATCTGTCGCTGTCGGACCGCCGCGCGGAATCGGCCGCAACGCTGCTGACGCAGCAGTTCGGCGTGCCGGCGGAGAACCTGACATCGCAGGGGTATGGCGCGCAGTTTTTGAAGGAGCAGACGTCAGGGCCGAGCCGCATCAACCGGCGCGTCACCGTCCGCCGCATCACCCCGCTGCTCAATGGCGGACAGGCCTCGCTGCCGCCGCCACCGCCGGGCACCGTCCCGCGGTGAGGATCGGAGACAGTCGTAACGACAACGGCCGGGAGCGATCCCGGCCGGTTCTTTACGAGAGGGAATCTGCAGGGTGGGCAAAGGCGCGCGCTTGCGCGCCGTGCCCACCATTCTCGTTCGCACACAGATGGTGGGCACGCTTCGCTTTGCCCACCCTACAGACTGAGAGATGCTGGATTGCGTCGCTTCGCTCGCAATGACGAAAGTGTCCGCGCCCCGCGCTTCTCAGCCCTTGTCGCTCTCCAGCCTGAAGATCTGGGAGCCCTCCGGTGCGGACAGCAGACCGGTCTTGGCGTAGAGACCGAGCTTGGAGCGGGTATCGG
>NZ_JAFATE010000082.1 GCF_019244115.1 Bradyrhizobium sp. | reverse complement strand
CTCGCGGCGGCGATTGACCTTGAGGTCATCGAGTCCGGCGTTGCGCCGCTGTCCGAAATCCGCCCCGCCACCTATCTCGGCAAGGGCAAGGTCGAGGAGATCACCGGGCTGATCGCCGGACACGACATCGAACTCGTCGTGGTCGATTGTGCTCTGTCGCCGATCCAGCAGCGCAATCTCGAGAAGGCCTGGAACATCAAGGTGCTCGACCGCACCGGATTGATCCTGGAAATTTTTGGCCGGCGCGCAAAGACGAAAGAGGGTGCGCTGCAGGTCGAACTCGCGCATCTGAACTACCAGCGTAGCCGCCTGGTGCGCTCCTGGACCCATCTCGAGCGCCAGCGCGGCGGTTTTGGCTTCATGGGCGGTCCCGGCGAGACCCAGATCGAGGCCGACCGTCGCATGATCGGCGAACGCATCACGCGGCTCGAGACCGAATTGAAGAAGGTGCAGGCGACGCGTCGGCTGCATCGCGCCGGCCGCCAGCGCGTGCCTTACCGCGTGGTGGCGCTGGTCGGCTACACCAATGCCGGCAAGTCAACACTATTCAACCGCCTGACGCGGGCTGACGTGCAGGCGGCCGACATGCTGTTTGCGACCCTTGACCCGACCTTGCGCGCCATCCATCTGCCGCATGGCGGCAAGGCCATGCTCTCGGACACTGTCGGCTTCATCTCCAACCTGCCGACGCAACTCGTCGCCGCGTTTCGCGCTACGCTGGAAGAGGTGCTCGAGGCCGATCTCATCCTGCATGTGCGCGACATCTCGCACGAGGATGCGGAGGCCCAGGAGCGCGATGTCGATCAGGTACTGCGCCAGCTCGGCATCGATCCCGCTGCCGGGGACCGTATTCTCGAAGTCTGGAACAAGATTGACCGCTTCGTTCCCGACGAGCGCGAGAAGCTGCGCAACATCGCCGCGCGCCGTCCGTCCGAGCGCCCGTGCCTGCTGGTGTCGGCCGAAACGGGCGAGGGGCTCGAGCAGTTGCTCCGCGCCATCGAAGAGCGGCTGGCGAAGGCACGCACCACGCTCGACCTGTCGATCGACGCGGCCGACGGCGCAGGGATCTCCTGGCTGCACCGCAATGCCGAAGTGCTGAACAAGCAGCTCCATGATGGCCGCTTTGACATGACCGTGCGTGTCGACCCGTCAAAGCGCGACCTCGTGGTGAGCCGTTTTGATGCGGTGCCGCACCAGATCTAGGCCCTTCCGGGACCTGGGGCGGCCAGAAGCGCGTCTGTCGCCGCTGCCGGGGCGTCTGCGTCCGGCATGATCACCTCTTGAACGCACCGGGTTAACCCTGGTTATTGCTGCAATGGCGGCAGGACATGTCTTAGAAGCCATGTATCGTATATATTGTCCCAAATTTTGCCCGACCCGCTCGGTTCCATAGCATTCTACGAGTGTCCTGGAGCGAGGGTCGCGCGCAGCGGAGCGGAGATGTGAGACACCCGATCGACGCCGCCATCATGTTCACGGCCCTTTGGGTGCTCGCGTCGATGACGCTCGATATCCTGACCCCGAAGGAGTTGACGGCCGTCATGATCGGCGCAGCGATTGCGCCGGCGATGCTGCTGACGGCGCTGCTGTACGTGCTTCGCTATCCGCTGGTCGACTTCACCATCATGTTCGCGACGCTGTGGTTGATCGCGGCGATGTCGATCGAATTGATCTCGCCGGCGCAATTGTCGCCGCTGATGATCATCGGCGCGTTCGTGCCGGCGCTCATCGTCGGATCATGGCTGCATTTCTGGCCCAAAATCCGCAAGATCGCCGCCGAACGGTCCGCGACCGTCAAGGCGCCTCCCGGCCAACTGGGAACGAAGCCGCCGTAGCCGTGGCGAACGCGTGTCTCCGCATCACCTGCGAGCGCGATAGGAGAGCTCAAAGCCTCCGGCGCTTTCACGGCGTAACCCCTCTGCAGCACTACCCTGATAGGAACAAAGAAAATCGGCGGACGTTCGGCTCCACACCGGAGCGGTGCCGTGCATCCGCGCGCCCTCCGAACGGAGGGTGTTGTGCCAAAAGCGCTCAAACTCACTTTCACTCTGGTCGGAGCAGCCGTGCTCGGCATGGCTGCGCTGGCCGATTCCCTGCCGCCAGATGCGACCTACCGGCCACTTCCGACACTGCCGCTTGGCCAAGTCCGGGCAAATGACGAGGCCGAGAAGCCGCTGGTGGCGCAGCGTCAGCAGACTCTGCTTCAGCAGCGCTATGATCTCTCAGACCGGCCAATTCCCGACGTGATGATGTCGGGACTGCGAAAGCCGGTGCAGGGCGGTGTCCGTGTCAAGCTGCCGGCGGGCGTCACGTGGGACAGTCTCGCCGACATGAGTCCGGATGAAATCCGGCAGCGTGGACTGCTGCCGGCCGGATTCAGGCCGCTGCCGCATGTGAAGCAGGCGACCGGCGGCCAGGTCTTCCCGAACAACGAGATCGACGAGATCGGTCGCCAGGAGCAGCGCAACCTGCGACGGTTCGACGTCGATTTCGATTTCCCGGACCGGTTTACACCAGAATTTCCGCCACCGATCTTTCTCACCAGCCATCCGGAGCTGGGCGACGTCTCTCATGGCCAACTCCTCACCATCAAGAATTACTATCAACTCATGGTCGGCTTGATCACGCCGGTGCAGATGGAAGGCTTGCGTCTGTTGCTGACGCCTTTTCCACAGGAGGAATTCAACCAGACAGAAGATCGCAAGAGCGCGGATCAGAGCCTCGGGGTCACCTGCCTTGATTGCCACGCGAATTTCCATACCAACGCAGCGTTCCATCTAACCCCCGACGTTCGGCCGCAGGCGGCCCGTTTCCGCCTCGACACCGTCAGCCTGCGCGGCCTGTTCAACCAGCAACTCCATGGCTCGAAACGGTCGTTGCGGTCGGTCGAGGATTTCACGCAATTCGAGCAGCGCACCGCCTATTTCAACGGCGATCATGTCAGCGCGCAACGCAAGGGCGTGCATTTGCCCGACCGCTTTGACCAGGTGCCAATGATGGCCCAGATGCAGAACATGATCGATTTTCCGCCAGCACCGAAGCTTGATCCCACGGGGCATCTTGATCCGACCAAGGCAACAGCGCAGGAGCTCGCTGGCGAACAGGTTTTTCTCGGCAAGGGCCATTGCGCGCAATGCCACGTGCCTCAGACCTCATTTCTCGACAACAATATGCACGACCTGAAGCTTGAGCGCTTCTACGACATTGGACAGACTGAGAACGGCCTGGTGATGCTGCCGGACGGACCAATCAAGACATTTACGCTGCGCGGCATCAAGGACTCGCCGCCCTACATGCATGATGGGCGGCTGCTGACGCTCGCGGACACCGTGGAGTTCTTCAACCTGGTGCTGGGGCTCAAGCTGACGCAGGACGAGAAGGACGCGCTAGTGGCCTACATGCTCACGCTGTGAGCCGCCCGAAGAGGGAGAAGGAGAGCCAAGATGATCCGTCTGTTTGCCGTCACCTTTCTCGCCAGCCTCCTCGTTGGACCAGCATCCGGCCAGCAGGCCAACCCGGCAAGTCCGGCGCCCAGCAATCCCGGCGGCATGCCGGCGGGAACCAGAGAGCAGGCTCCGGGCGTGCCGGCGCCGCACCAGACCAACGATGCGGATCGCATCTTCATTCATGCGGCGGCGATTGGTGGTTTGGCGGAGGTGGACGCGGCTAAACTCGCGGCAAAAAAGGGAGGTAGGCGCGTTCAGGAATTCGCCCAACGGATGATCCACGATCACGCGGCCGCTAATGACAGATTGTCGGCCCTGGCAACGGCCGAGTCGATTCCGCTGCCCGATCGGCTCGATGACGAGCACAGCACCATGCGCGACAAGCTCGAACAAGCTAGCGGCACGCAATTCGATCGTACCTACATTGAAGGCCAGATCACCGATCACCAGAAAACGGCTCAGCTTCTGGAATATGAAATTGGGTCGGGAGAGAACGCAGACCTGAAGAAGCTCGCATCGGACATCCTGCCCACTGTGCTGGATCATCTGCGCATGGCGCAGATGATCAACTCAGAGAGCTCTCAAGCAGCCGAGAGGGCGCCGAGGTGAATCCGGGCACGCCCGAATGTTCCCAATAAAGCGCAAACTGGACTGACGGGCAGCATCGGCACCATGGGAGGGAGCAAGTTCACGCCGCTTGATGCCCCTTGCGCCTCATTCAGCCGCTTTCGCCTGATCCCACAGCGCATCCATCTCTTCCAGCGTCGCGGCTTCCAGCGAGCGGCCCTTTGCCGCCAGCGCCCGCTCGATGGCGGCAAAGCGGCGTGTGAATTTCGCGTTGGTGCCGCGCAGAGCCATGTCCGGATCGGCCCCGACATGGCGAGCAAGGTTGACGACCGCGAACAAGAGGTCGCCGGTCTCCCTTGCGAGTTCGTCTTGATCCTTGGAGTCCAGCGCGACCTCGATCTCGTCAGCCTCTTCACGGATCTTCTTCAACACGGCCCGTGGATCGTTCCAGTCAAAACCGACGGTCGCCGCCTTCTGTTGCAGGGCGAGCGCGCGCGCCAGCGAGGGCTGGCCGGCCTTGACCTGCGCCAATAGCGATGTGTGCTCCTCCTGGTCCGCAGGCCGGTCCGCAGGCCGGCGCGCGGCGCGCTCGGCCTTCTCCTCGGCCTTGATCCGATCCCAGGCGCCCTTGACGCCGGTCGCCGTCAACTTCCCCTCCTTGTCGGCGAACACATGCGGGTGCCGGCGGATCATCTTTCGCGTGATCGCCTCGACTACGTCGCCGAAGGCGAATACGCCTTGTTCCTCCGCCATGCGTGCGTGAAACACGACCTGGAGCAGGAGATCGCCGAGTTCCTCGCAGAGATCGCCGAGATCGTTGCGCGCGATCGCGTCCACGACCTCATAGGCCTCCTCGATCGTGTAGGGGGCAATGGTCGCAAAATTTTGCTCGAGATCCCACGGGCAGCCGCTGCCGGGTGTCCGCAGCGCGGCCATGATCTCGATCAGCCGGGAGATATCGCGGGAAGGGGTCATGTCGCGCCCTTATTCGACGAGGACGGGGCTGTATGCCTCACCTGGGCGGGCCATCCCAGCAAAAAGCGCCGCAACGCCGCGCAATCCACTGGTTGGCCGGGCGGGGCTTGGATGCTAAGGCGGAACTCAAATGATTGAGATGAGCGATCCGCCCCAAGGCAAAACCGCACTCGTGCTGTTCTCGGGCGGCCAGGATTCGGCGACCTGCCTCGCCTGGGCGCTCGAGCGGTTCGCACGCGTCGAGACCCTTGGCTTCGACTATGGCCAGCGGCACGCCATTGAACTCACCTGCCGCGATCGGTTGCTTGACGGCTTCAGGGACCTGCGCGCGGATTGGGCGCAGAGGCTCGGCGACAGCCACACGTTGACCATCCCGACGCTCTCCGAGATTTCGGAGACCGCGCTGACCCGCGACGTCGCGATCGAAATGGGAACGGACGGCCTGCCCAACACGTTCGTCCCCGGACGGAACCTGGTCTTTCTCACCTTCGCCGCGGCGCTCGCCTATCGGCGCGGCATTTTGGATATTGTCGGCGGCATGTGCGAGACCGATTATTCCGGCTATCCCGATTGTCGCGACGAGACCATCCGCGCACTACAAAGGACGCTCGTGCTCGGCACGGCAAAGCCGTTCGAACTGCACACACCCTTGATGTGGCTGAGCAAGGCTGCGACCTGGCGGCTCGCTCACGATCTCGGCGGGGCAGGGCTGGTCGACCTGATTTGCGAGCACTCCCACACCTGCTATCTCGGCGAGCGCGGCGCGCGCCACCACTGGGGGTTTGGCTGCGGCGAATGTCCCGCCTGCAGCCTGCGCGCGAAGGGCTGGCGGGAGTATGTGGCCCGCGCCGGATGAGGACGCGGAGAGAGGTCTCGACATGAACGATCGTGCAAGCCTGGACGCGCACATTCTCGATGCCGTCGCCGATGCGCTCATCTATGCCGATCGTTCCGGCGTGATTCAGCGCTGGAACAGCGCCTCTCAGCGCTTATTCGGCTACTCCGCGGATGATGCGCTCGGCCAAAAGCTTGATTTGATCGTTCCAGAACACCTGCGAAGCGCGCACTGGAGCGGCTTTGACGCGGCGATCACGAGCGGCACCATGAAGCTCGCGGGCCGTCCGACCCTGACCCGGGCGGCGCACAAGGATGGGCGCAAGCTCTACATCGAAATGACATTTGCCTTGGTCAAAGGCGCCGATGGTGCGGTCAAGGGATCGGTCGCCATGGCCCGTGACGTCACCGAGCGTGTCGAGCGCGAGCGCGCAGCGCGAACCTCCGGTACGCGCTAATCGAAATCCTCCGCCCGCAGCGCGATCGGCTGGCCGTGCGGGGTGCGATCGGTGGCATGGTCCCAGGCCTTGCGATAGCGATGCAGCGTCGCGGGCGAGGTGACGCCTTTCTCCGCGACCATCCGCTCCAGGGTCGCGAGCCAGTGCCGATAATAGGTCTCCCCAGTATCGGGATCGCCGCCCGCCTGGGCTCGCCTGATTTCGTCGGCGAGCATGGCGGCCCATTCGTTCCAGGTGAAGACACCGCGGTCAAAAAGCGCCAGCGCCATCGCAAATGCCTGCGCCTCCCAGGGCTCGCGGAACACTATGCCGTCGGCATCCTGCGGCAGATCGGGGAGCGCGCGCACACACGCGGCGGCGTCCACTACGAAAACTCCAGATAAGGCTCGAACGCGTCGATCGAGACTTTGACCGTCGGATCGCTATCCGCTCCCCAAAGCTCGGTCCCCTCGAATACGATGGTGTAGAGCCATTGCGGATTCTCGCCGGCCTCCTGCGCCGCCGAGTCCGGAAAGACGTGACAGCCGTGAACGCGTTCTACGACGCCGACACGGCCGCGCACATAGCGCGGCAGGCGGGTGTGGGTGGCGGGATGGATGTTCCTGGCGCGCGCTCGATCGCCGATCTTGAATTTCGCTGGCGCCTGTGCCGGGCGTTCAAACTTGCCGCGCACCATGATGCGTTCGACATCGTCCAGCGTGAACTTGCCGCGCTTCAGCGCCCTGGCCGGCTCGAGCGCGTGGCCCATCGTGATTTCCTCGGCGTCGACCAAACCCTGGTCGATCAGGAGATCCTCGAGGCCGAGCAGCCATTTCTTGTAATAGGAGCTGGCGAGATAGACGTCCGGCGGCAGTATTTCGCGATAGAAGCGCGACATGTCGATATTGTAGGCGCCGGCAGCTCCCATCGCGCGCACCATCGCCAGCACGCGGCTTTCCCATTCTGCATGAAACACCGGTTCGTTCGGTTCGGGCTCGACCTTGCCAAAGCCGTCCATGCCGCCCATGTCGTGCACGCCGTTCATGACAGCGCGTCCGGGGTTTTCGGAAAGCCGGTGCCGATCATGGAGTCGCGGGTCACGAGCTCGGCAAGCTGCTCTTCGCCAAAACCCTCGGTGCCTGCAGGCCGCATCGGCAGTACCAGAAAGCGGGTCTCGGCGGTCGAATCCCAGACCCGAATTTCGGTGTCCTTGGAGACGCTCACGCCGAAATCGGCCAGCACGCCGCGCGGATCTTTGACGGCACGGGAACGATAAGGCGCCGCCTTGTACCAGACCGGCGGCAGCCCCAAAAGCTCCCAGGGATAACAGGAGCAGAGCGTGCACACGACCATGTTGTGACGCTGTGGCGTGTTCTCGACGACGACGAGATGATCCCCGACGCGGCTGACATGGCCGAGGGTCGCGATCGCCTTGGTTCCGTCTTCCAGCAGGGCGCGTTTGAAGGCGGGATCGACCCAGGCCTTGGCGACGACGCGTGCGCCATTGTGCGGGCCGATCCGGGTCTCATAGGCCTGAACGATGGCATCCAGTGCCGCC
>NZ_JAFATE010000057.1 GCF_019244115.1 Bradyrhizobium sp. | reverse complement strand
CACAACGGCGCCGCCAGGGCCCGCCACGTCGGTCACGAGTTCCGCCATCCGGTCGGCGACCGCGGCAAGGCCGCCACCAACCGCGCGCGAACGGCCAAATCCCGGCAGTTCCGGAACGATCACCCGAAATGAGCGCGCAAGCGGCGCCACGACGGCATCAAAGCTCGCACGGTCGGACAGCAGCGAATGCAACAGGATGAGCGGCGGCCCCTGCCCGGTGTCCGCCGCGTTGACGGCTCCGTCCGCAAACAGCCGGTCCATCGGCCCTCCTCTTTCGGACGCGGACACGCGCCCAAGGGATTGATAGATCAAATCGCACACAAATCAAGCCTTCGTGGCTTGACGTGATATTTCACGGCTGGAATAAAAAGCCAGAAACGAGAGAAACTTCATGCTTCTCCGCGACAATATCTATGATCGGCTGCGCACTGATATTTTAAGCTGCCAGCTTGCGCCCGGCGATGACATGCGGGAGCAGGAGCTCGCCGAACGCTACCGGGTGAGCCGCCAGCCGGTGCGCGAGGCGCTGGCGCGGCTGGCGCGCGAGCATCTCGTCACGGTGACGCCGCGCCAGGGCTACCGCGTCAACCCGATCTCGCTCGCGGACGCGCGCGATCTTCTGCGCTTCCGCCTCGCGCTCGAGCCGGCCTGTGTGGCGGAAGCCATCAACAATGCCAGTGATGACGTGCTCAAGACGCTGGACCAGTTTCGCCGCTTTTCCGGCGACCATGAAGCCTTCATCGCCTACAACCGCGCCTTCCACACCGCGCTGGCGCACGCCTCCGGCAACCGGCGGATGGCCGGAGCGCTGTGCGACCTGATCGGGCAGGCCGATCGCCTGGTGCGCGTCAGTCTCGCCAACGTACGGGGCCACGATCCGAAAAAGCTCATCGCCGAGCACACTGCCCTGATCGAGGCGATGCAGCGGCGCGACCGCCGCGCCGCGGCGCGGATCATCAAGTCGCACATCACACAGACGGAGAAGCGGGTGCTTCCGGCGCTGAGGCGCAACGCCGTCATCGTCGAAGGGAGGGACGCGTGAACATTTCGGCAAAAGCCGTCGCGGTCGAGATCCACGGCAATTTCGTCGATGGTCATGAGATCGAAGCGGGTGGCGGCTCGATGCTCGACGTGCACAATCCGGCAACCGGCGAGGTGATCGCGCAGATCCCGAACTCGAGCGCCGACGACGTCGATTTGGCGATGCGAAGCGCCCGCGCCGCGTTCGAGAGCAGGGAATGGGGCGGCATGGATGTGCGCGCCCGCGCGCGGCTGGTGGGCCGCCTCGCGGATGCGTTCGAGGCCAACCTGGAACAGCTCTACCGGCTGGAGACGCTCAACAATGGCAGGCCGCTGAATGAAACACGCGCCCAGCTCTCGCGGCTGCCGGATTTCTTCCGCTACTTCGCAGGCCTCGCGCTGGCGCGCCGCGACGCGGTGATCCCGGTCGAGGGTTCATATCTGAGCTACACGCTGCGCACGCCGATCGGCATCGTCGCCAATTGCACGCCGTTCAACCATCCGCTGATGATTTTGTGCAAGTCGCTCGCCGCGGTGCTGGCGTCGGGCTGCGTCACCGTGGTGAAACCGTCGGAATACACGCCGCTGACGACGCTCAAGCTCGCACAGATTTTTGTCGAGGCGGGCCTGCCGCCGGGCGTGTTCAACGTCGTCAATGGGCTCGGCCAGAGCGCGGGCAAGATGCTTGCCGAGCATTCTGACATCAACAAGCTGGTGCTGACCGGCGGCACCGAGGCCGGCCGCATCGCCGGCGCGGCGGCGGCAAAAGTGTTCGCGCATCAGACCCTCGAGCTCGGCGGCAAGACGCCGGTCATGGTGTTCGACGATTTCGAGCTCGACCGCGCCGTCAACTATGCCGCGTTCGGCGCCTTCATCGGCGCAGGCCAGACCTGCGTCTGCGCCTCGCGCCACCTGGTGCAGGCCTCGATCTATGACGAATTCGTCGCCAAGCTGAAGGCGAAAACGGAAAGCATCCGGATCGGCAATCCCTTCGATCCCGCAACACAGCTCGGGCCGGTGATCTCGGCGCGCCAGCGCGACCGCGTGCTCTCCTATTGTGCCATCGGCTGCGCGGACGGCGCACGACTGGTCACCGGCGGCGCCGCCGCGCGCGTGACGGGGCATGAGAACGGCTATTTCGTGCAGCCGACCGTGTTCGCCGACGTGACCAGCCGAATGCGCATTTTTCAGGAGGAGGTTTTTGGGCCGTTCACGTCAGTGACGCCGTTCAAGGACGAGGATGACGCGCTGCGGCTCGCCAATGATTCCCCATTTGGGCTGGCGGCCGCGATCCGCACCCGCGACGTCGCCCGCGCGCATCGCCTCGCCGCCCGCGTGAAAGCCGGCATCGTCTGGATCAACGATCACCACCGCCTCGATCCGGCCTCGCCCTGGGGCGGTGTCGGCTCTTCGGGTGTCGGCCGCGAGTTCGGCACCGAAAGTTTTGACGACCATTTTTCCACCAAGAGCGTGATGGTCGCCACGCATGACCAGCCGTTCGACTGGTACCGCGACACGGCCACGCAGCGGCGGCTGAATTAGCCGGAGGCGAGATGAGATCGAACTGTATCAGCGGCGGCGGTCTGTTCCCTCCCCCCTTGCGGGGGAGGGGGGTACCACTTGCTCCGGCGCCAGTCACCCCCACCCCCAACCGCTCCCCGCAAGGGGAGCGCACCATCCGCGCTGATAGGAAGCGAAAATCGTCGATGGGATAACGACGAGCAACAAACAAAACAGCAAACATCAGCGGAGCGAACACATGACATCGGTCAATTCCGGCAGCCGGCTCGACCGGCTTCCGATCGGCCCGTTCCATCGCCGCATCATGCTGCTGATCGGGATCGGCATGTTCTTCGACGGCTTCGATATCTATCTCGCCGGCTCCGTGCTCGGTGTCGTGCTGAAGACCGGTTTTTCGACGCTGCCGCAGAACGCGGCCTTCATCTCCTTGACCTTCGTCGGCATGATGCTCGGCTCGTTCGGCACCGGCTTTCTCGGCGACCGTTTTGGCCGGCGCTTCACCTACCAGTTCAATCTCTTGGTGTTCGGTCTCGCTTCGCTAGCCGCCGCCTTTGCGCCTGACATGATGGTGCTGATCGCCTGCCGCTTCGTGATGGGGGTGGGGCTCGGGGCCGAGAATGTCGTCGGCTACGCCACCATGGCCGAGTTCGTGCCCGTCCGCTCGCGCGGCAAATGGTCGGGCTTCACCACCGTCTGCGTCGTGATGGGTCTGCCGATCTCGCTGCTGGTCGCCTCGCTGGTCGTGCCGCAATTCGGCTGGCGGGCGATGTTCGTGCTTGGCGGCATCGGCGCGCTGATCGTCTGGTACCTGCGAAAATCGCTGCCGGAATCGCCGCGCTGGCTGGAAGCGGTCGGGCGGCTTGAAGAGGCGGAAGCGCTGATGCAGGCAATCGAGCGCGAGGCGGCGCAGGGCGCCCCGCTGCCGCCGCCGGCGGCGAGCGCGACCGTCACCGCGTCCGGCGATATCGCAACCCTTTTTGTTCAGCCGCTGCTCTCGCGCATGATCGTCGGCGCGGTGTGCCTCGTCACCATCAATACCCTGCTCTACGGTTTTGTGACCTGGCTGCCGGTGTTCTTCATCAAGCAGGGCCTGTCGGTCGCAAGCTCGTTCGGCTACGCGCTGTTGATGGCGCTGGGCGCGCCGGTGGGATCGGCGATCGGCGCGCTGACCGCCGACCGCTGGGGCCGCAAGCCCACCATCATCGGCGCCTCGCTGCTTTCGGTCGCGCTCGGCATCCTCTATCCCATGATCTCCGATCCGGTGCTGCTGCCGGCGGTCGGCTTTGCGCTGACCGTGCCGATCTACGTGCTGGTGGCGCTGCTGTTCGGCATCTACATCCCCGAACTGTTCCCGACCGAGGTGCGCATGCGTGCTTCCGGCATCGTCAACACGCTCGGCCGCGGCGCCACCATCGTGACGCCGTTCCTGGTCGTGATGCTGTTCGAGGCTCGCGGCGTCGCCGGCGTGATGGCGCTGATGATCTTCCTGCTGGTCGGGCAAATCATCACGGTGTTTGCGCTCGGCATCGAGCCGCGCCACCGCAGCCTGGAAGAGCTGAAGCGCGACGAGACGGCGCTGCCTCTGTTGAAGGAGGCGTCCTAGCCGCGGACGCGAAAAGGTAGGGTGGGCAAAGGCGCACTTGCGCCGTGCCCACCACCACACATCACGCGTGCGGAGAAATGGTGAGCACGCTTCGCTTTGCCCACCCCTACCAGAGCGGCGTGTGGCTCACGCGTTCTTCAGCGCGACGCGGAATTCGGCCTCGGTCTTGGCCTTGACCTCGTCTAGCGTCACGCCGTCGGCGAGTTCGACCAGCGCCATGCCGTCATTGCCATGCTTGTCGATGGTGAACACGGCGAGGTCCGTCACCACCATGTCGACCACCCGCTCGCCGGTCAAAGGCAGCAAACACTGCTTCAGCAGCTTCGGCCCGTCCTTGGCGGAATGCTCCATCACCACGACGACGCGCTTGACGCCGGCGACGAGGTCCATCGCGCCGCCCATGCCCTTGACCATCTTGCCCGGGATCATCCAGTTGGCGAGATCGCCATTCTGGGCGACCTGCATCGCGCCGAGAATGGAGAGATCGATATGCCCGCCGCGCACCATGGCGAACGAATCGGCGCTCGAGAAATAGCTCGTGGTCGGCAGTTCGGTCACGGTCTGCTTGCCGGCATTGATCAAATCGGGGTCTTCCTCGCCCTCGTAGGGGAACGGCCCCATGCCAAGCATGCCGTTCTCGCTCTGCAGCTGAACGTCGACGCCATCGGGAATATAGTTCGACACCAGCGTCGGAATGCCGATGCCGAGATTGACGTAAAATCCGTCGCGCAGCTCCTTGGCGGCGCGGGCGGCCATCTGTTCGCGGGTCCAGGCCATCAGACTTCCTCTAGGTTGCGGCGGCGGCTTCGCGCTTGCGGGTGGTGCGCTGCTCGATGCGTTTCAGCGCCGTTCCGACCTCGACGATGCGCTTGACGAAAATGCCGGGCGTGTGGATGTGGTCCGGATCGATCTCTCCGGCCGGCACCAGGTGCTCGACCTCGGCGACGGTGATTTTCGCCGCGGTCGCCATCATCGGATTGAAGTTGCGCGCGGTCTTGCGGAACACGAGGTTGCCGGCGGTATCGCCCTTCCAGGCGTGGACGATGGCGAGATCGGCGAACAGGCCGCGCTCCATCAGATATTTCTCGCCGTCGAACTCGCGCACTTCCTTGCCCTCGGCCACCAGCGTGCCGACGCCGGTCTTGGTGAAGAAGGCCGGAATGCCGGCGCCGCCGGCGCGGATGCGCTCGGCAAGCGTGCCCTGGGGGCAGAATTCGAGTTCCAGCTCGCCCGCAAGGTATTGCTGGGCGAACAGCTTGTTCTCGCCAACATAGGAGGAGATCATCTTCTTGATCTGCCGCGTCTCCAGGAGCCGGCTGAGCCCGATGCCGTCGACGCCGGCATTGTTGGAGACGACGGTGAGGTTCTTCACGCCGGCGTCGCGAATCGCATCCGAGAGCGTTTCTGCGATACCGCAGAGCCCGAAACCGCCGGACATGATCATCATGTCGTCCTTCAGGAGACCCGCGAGGGCCGATTTGGCGTCTGGATAAACCTTGTTCATGAAGCTCGGACCTGATGAAGCTGCGGCATGAAGAAAAAGGGCTCGCAAAGGCCCCTTTCGCGAATTATTAGGCGAAATCTTCGCAGTGCGTCAATGAGGGCGCATCCCCTCTTTGGTGCTGCAATGACGCGCCGGGAATGTACGCTGGCGTGCGTTTCGGAGCGCCGGTGCGACCGATCCGCCCTACGCACAGGATGCAACCGAGGCTGGCCTTGAAAGCGACAAGAAAACCCTGCAAGTTGTGAGGGTTGGCATGGATGGCGCGCCATGCCCGTTTTACCCTTGAACTGCGACTGGGCGACACATCAACCCGATCAGGATCAACGCATTGACGACCGCCCAAGGAATGAAGCGCCTGGGGACGCCGATTGCGGCATTGCTCGGCGTGCTGCTGCTCGGTCTGATCATCACCTCCTGGCTGATCAATCGCGACGCGTTGCGTCAGGCGGTGGCTGCCCAGATTCGCAGCGTCACGGGGCTCGAGCTCGTCAGCCTGGGCGCGATCGACATTTCAGTATTTCCCGGAAGCTACGTGTCGTTTCACGATGTCGGCCTGAAGGACGGCGGCGCCGATCCGGCGCTCAAGGTCGACGTGCTCACGGCCAATCTGCGGCTGCTGCCGCTGCTGCTGCAGCGCTTCGAGATCGCCGACGTGATGATGCTGCGCCCGCAGATCCGCGTGGTGCGCGCGGCCGACGGCGAGAGCAACTGGACGCCGTTTCTGCAGACCATCGCCCGCACCATGAAGCCGGGCGCCGACAACCAGGTCTCGTTCTCCGAAATCCGCATCCAGGACGGCATCGTCACCTATCAGGACGACGCAAGTCATACGACCGAGAGACTTGATGATCTCGACCTCTCGCTTGCCTGGCCGTCGATCTCGCGCTCATTCGCGGCGACCGGCGAGTTCGACTGGCGCGGCCAGCGCGTCGACACATCCATCAGTGTATCCGACTTCGTCGCCACCCTCTCGGGGGATCGCTCCGGCATGAAGGCCCGGCTGTCGAGCGCGCCGCTGAAACTCGCGTTCGACGGCACCGTCGCCAATCGCACCAGCGCGATGATGGAAGGCACGCTGACGGTCGATAGCCCGTCGCTGCGCAACGCCCTGCAATGGACCGGCCAGCCGCCGCCCGGCAGCGGCGGTTTTGGCCGCTTTGCGCTGAAGGCGCGCGCCAACGTGGTCGGCGCCTCGATCGCGCTCACCAATGTCAATGTCGAGCTCGACGGCAACGTCGCCGAGGGCGTCATGACCTATGCCAATAATGGCCGGCAGACGCTGCAGGCGACGCTGGCGGCGGATGCGCTCGACTTCTCGCCCTACATCACGACCATCCGCCTGCTCGCCAGCGGCGCGCGCGACTGGAATCGGCAGATGTTCGACCTCAACGCGCTGTCGACCACCGATCTCGACATGCGCCTGTCGGCGGCGCGCGTCACCGTTGGCGGCTCCAGGCTCGGGCGCACCGCGTTCGGCGCCAACTTACGCGGCGGCGCGCTGGCCTTGAGCGTCGGCGAGGCCCAGGTCTATGGCGGTGTCGCCCGCGGTTCGCTCGCCATCGCGCGCGCCGACAATGCCGCCGAGGTGAAGGCGCAGTTCCAGCTCACCGATGCCGATCTGCAGGCTTTCGCCAGCGAGATGTTCGGCATGTCAAAACTGTCGGGACGCGGCAACGTCAACGTCTCGCTGGTGGCGTCCGGCTCGTCACCGTTCGGGCTCGCGCAATCGCTGAGCGGCACCGCGAGCCTCAGCGGCCACGACGGTGCGATCGCGGGCTTTAATGTCGAACAATTGCTGCGGCGGCTGGAGCGGCGGCCGCTGTCCGGCGGCGGCAATTTTCGCAACGGCGCCACGCCCTACGACAATCTGACGGTCGCAGTGAAATTTTCCGACGGCCTCGCCACCGCCGAGGACGTCCGGATCGAGGGGCCAACGACGCGCGTGACCTTGACCGGTACCGCGTCGGTGCCGACGCGCGAATACGACCTCAAGGGCACGGCCAGCCTGACACAGGGCGGCAACGGCGCGGGCGAGTTCGAACTGCCCTTCGTCGTGCAAGGGCCCTGGGACGACCCGCTGGTCTTCCCCGATCCGGAAAGCCTGATCCGCCGCTCGCCCGCCTCAGCGCCGCTGCTCGATGCGGTCAAGGACAAGCGCACCCGCGATGCGGTCAACTCTCTGATCGAGCGCTTCACCGGCCAGAAGATCACGATCCCGGATACCACGGCCGCCTCGCCGGCAAGCGCACCGGCGACGGAGAGCGGGAAGCAGAATTGAGCTACGCGAATCTGACTGTTTGGTAGGATGGGCAAAGGCGCCTTGCGCCGTGCCCACCACCTCTCCATTGCGATCAAGTCTCACATTGGTGATTGGCGCTGCTGCTCTTGCCGTATCAATACCTCGGATGGCTGAACTGCCAGCGACCCGAGGACGATTCAGCTTTCCACCTCGGAAAGCATGCGCAGGATAATCGGCTTTAGCTTGGGCAGGTCGACGGTGGCGGTCTCCCAGAGCACCTTGTCGTCGACACGATGATATTCGTGCCGAAGCAGATTGCCGATCGCGATGATGTCAGCCCAGGGAGCGTCGGAGTGCCGTCCCCGAAAATCCTCGGGCAAGGTTCGTGCCACCTCTGAAATGATCTGTATGGCGCGCTCGGTGATCCGGCGGAGGCCGTAGCTTCCCCGGTAGGTCTCGAAGCTCGCGCCCGCCAGCTCTTTCGAAAGGCTTTCGATCTCGTCGCGCATATGAAGCAGCCGCAGGCGGGGGCTTTTGCTGGCAGCCATCAGAAAACTCGCAGTGCGTCCCGTTCCACGTCGGCCCGGATATAGGGCGAGAGTGCGTCCCTCGTCGAGTAGCCGATCTCCGCCTTGTGCCCGAACGCATCTTCAAGCACGCGGAACGCACCCATATACCGACGCAAGCCAAAACTCGCGCCGGGTGCAACATCAACGAAAACATCAATGTCGGAGTCCGCCCCTGCTTCGTCCCGCGCATGAGAGCCAAACAGGTAAAGCGCCGCGATGCCGAAGGCCCGCAGGGCGGGCTCGGTTTCCTTCAACCGGGCAATGACATCATCACGGCGCATGGCCTCAAACATATGCCGAAAGGCATGAATTTTCCATGTTGCTCCGCATCTCCGCTTTTCACGCAGAATCAAGGGCCTAGCTGGAACACCCCATGCAGACCTGTTCATCTATGACCAATTTCGCGGATCGCCGTGGAAAGCCCGACATCGGGCTTGCGCGCGAGGACTCTCCTTCGTTCAATACGGATTCTCGGAGATGCAAATGCCTTCGGATCCGGATGCGAAATGGCGCGTGCGACTGGCGTTCCTGTCGCTCTTCGCGGTTTTCGCGATTGGGGTCTATTTCTCGGGCCAGCTTGCAAAACTTCAGGAAGGCATGGCCGTTCGCCAGAACCGGACGGCTGCGCAAGGCACGAGCGAGGTAAAACAGGCGGCTGAACCCCTCAAGCCGCGCGCCGATGACAAATCCCAGCCGCTGCTCGCCATGGCGACCAAGGCGGCGGATGAAACCGATGCGGCCATCGAAAGCCTGACCAATGAGATTGCGCCGCCGGGGATCGCGAAGACGATCGAGTTCTATCATGCCGCGAGCCCTGGCGATCTCGAGGCACTTCGGCGCGATGTGAAGACGGCGGAGACCAATGCGACGACATTCTTGCCGCGCTACGTCGCGCTGCTCAAAGCCGAGCACGACGGCCTCGAACAATACGCGCGAGCCAATGCTGACAGAAGCACCGCTACCAGGTTGTTGGCGAGCCTCGAGAGGCGCCAAGCCGCCATCACGGACTTTGCGTCACGAATGTTGGCGGCGCGCGCCGACTATTACCGCGCCTACGACAATTACGTTGCGTTCCTGGCCCGCGAGTACGGCGCCTTCAAGGTCGACAAGGGTCAATTCGTATTCCCGCTTCAGTTCACTTATAACCGCTACAATGTCGTCGCCGGCGCCATGACCGCTGCCGCCAACCGCGTCGGCGAACTGGACCAGGAAGGAAGAATCTTGCTGGCATCGCAGCGGGAGCAGCTCACGCAGTCCATCAGCGGCAAATAACGGGACAATGGTACGGCGACGATAGGTTGGCATGGCAAGCATGGTAGCACATTTCAGTGTGTGATGCAGGTTGGGCGGCGGACTGCGGCCGGGGCGGCGGATTACGCTCCTCTAATCAGGATTAGCCACGGCACAATCTGGCCTGGCAAGGTTTGCGATTTCTGTCGACGGGCACGACGGCCTTCGGAGGCGCGAGAGATAGTCGATAGCCGGCATCGAACCGCCGAACGCTCTTGCAAAGCAAATATGATGTGCTGGCCAGACCCTGCCCGCCCGGGCGCACTAGGGACAGCACATCGTCAGTGCTGGTGAGAGTGGCGGGCGGGGCGGGCGGTATACCGAAGGGAGCGACACTAAGTCAGGGTCGTTCATATGGGGCTCGCGACCGCAATGGCACCACATCCCCGTCAGTACCGCCGCGACCCTTGAGCGACGGGAGGTTGAGCGCGTGGGCCGGCAGATAGCGAGTGAACAGGGCTTAACCTACATGCCGAACAATTCCGGCGAGCACATCAGCGGCCGTCTCGCTGGTGTCGCCAGCCTCATCAGCGGACGCTTTGCCATGATCGACAGCGGGCTCGGCTTCCAACTCGTGCCCTGGTTACCTCTCCTCCACAAACCCATTGGCCAGCAGATCACCGGCCTTCAGCGCGACGAAGGCGAAATTGAGTGGACCTTGGGAAGCAATAGGGGGGAGCCTGTAGCGGCGCGAGTGCACCCCATTCCCGCGGTGAATTTGGAAGACTGCTGCCAATAACACGGTTTCAGTTCTGTATGTCCGCTGTATCAGCAGCAAAGCAGCTCTAACTTCCTTTCCATGGATCCGGGACGCACCGCGGCAGAACGACTTGGGCACGCAGCCCGCAGCTCATGTTCATCAGGGTAACTTCGCCACCGTGCGCCCGAACTACCGATCGGGCAATCGACAAGCCAAGGCCTATGCCTCCAGTCTCGTTGCTGCGCGATGGATCCAGTCGCACGAATGG
Organism: Bradyrhizobium sp.; assembly: GCF_019244115.1. Lineage (GTDB taxonomy): Bacteria > Pseudomonadota > Alphaproteobacteria > Rhizobiales > Xanthobacteraceae > Bradyrhizobium. Next base: position 7,095 of record NZ_JAFATE010000057.1, on the reverse strand, counting down.
CTCGAACACTTTCTGCAACTGATCGCTGGGCAAGCCAGGCCCCTCATCGTCAATCGTGATGCGGGCGTGCTCACCGGTAAGCTCCAAGGCGACGCGTGCGCAGTTGCCATACTTGGCGGCATTGCTCATGAGATTGGTTAGGGCGCGTCGCAGCAGAGCCGGTCGGCATCGATAGGGCAGGTGGCCGTCCGCCGCGACGCTGACGTCACATCCGACCGCCGTGAGATCGTCTGCGACGGCTTCGAGCAGAGAGTTCAGATCGATCGTCCGCGGCTCCTCGGAGAGGGTTTCATCACGCGCGAAGCTTAGCGTTGCCTCGGTGATGTGCTGCATATCGGTCAACGACCGGACGATGGCCTCTCTGACCTCCGCGTCCTCGATCATTTCCGCCCGCAACCGGGCCGCCGTGATCGGCGTGCGCAGGTCGTGACTAATGGCGGCGACCATCGTCAGCCGATCCGCCAAGAAGCGCGAGAGCCGCTGCTGCATGATGTTGAAAGCATTCAGCGTCCGGACGACCTCGCTTGGTCCCGACAGCAGTGATAGCTCGACCGCCTCTCCGCGCCCGAGACGATCCGCCGCGTCGGCCAGAGCGCTCAATGGACGCGTGATCCAGCGGGCTGCCAACAGCACGACGAGCACGATGGACAACACGCTAGCCACTGTCATATATCGCAACATGTTCACAAACGGGGCTTTCGGCAGCCACAGCGCCGTTTCTCCGTTGAGCCAGGTGCCGTCGGTCAGTTGAACTGAGACTTCGAGGGCATTAGGCAGCACGCGAGCTGAGGCACCCAAACCGTCCTCGACGTTGCGCTCGACAAGACCTATGCGTGGATCACGAGCACTGTTTCTCATCATGCGGCGGATATTGTCGGCAACCTGACGCTCCTGTTCGCCCATGTCTTCCCGGGCAACGAGCGAGGTTGCGCCCGCCCAGTAGCGGTGGCGGGGAGTTGCGAAGGCCCGGATTATGTCTTCGCGGGCAGCCGCCGGGACTGCGGCGATCACCCGCGCCAAGGTCGCGATGCGATCCGCCTCCTGGGTGCGCACGGCGGCGCGCCGCACCCGCGACGTGTCGGCCCAGAATACGGCGATGGCCGCGACCTGAGCCATGAGGAGGGCGGCGACCAGAACGAGCGCAAGCCGGCCAGCCAACGAGCGAAAGAACAGGCCGATCATGAGGCCTCCTCAACGTCGGCGGCAAGCTGGTATCCATCGCCCCAAACGGTCTTGATGAGTTGCGGATCCGCGGGATCGCGTTCGACTTTGCGGCGCAACCGGCTGATCTGATTATCGATGCTGCGGTCGAACGCCTGGGCGCCACGGCCGCTTGTGAGATCAAGCAGTTGGTCGCGAGAGAGAACAAGTCGCGGCCTCTGCGCCAGCGCGAGCAGGAGGCGGAATTCGGCGGCGCTGAGCATCATGGCAACCCCATCATCGCCGATCAGCTCGCGCCTGCCGCTGTCCAATATCCAGCGATCGAAAACGTAGCGTTTGGGCCCCGTTTGTCGCTGCTTCTTCGGCAACGTATTTGCCCGCCGTAAGACGTTCTTCACGCGGGCAAGGAGCTCGCGCGGATTGAATGGCTTGGTAACGTAGTCGTCGGCTCCGACCTCCAGGCCGACGATGCGGTCCGTATCATCGGCCATGGCGGTGAGCACGACGACTGGGGTGTCATGCGCCTCGCGAATGTGGCGGCACAGCGACAGCCCGTCCTCGCCGGGCATCATTATGTCGAGCACAATGAGGTCGATGGCATGCTTTTCCAGAAGGCCGCGCGCGGCTGCCGCATTCGCCGCCTGGCTGACGCGCATGCCGTGCTTGCGCAGGTAGCTCGCGAGCGACTCTCTGATATCGCGATGATCGTCAACCACCAGGATGTGGGGCTCGCTCATCCATGCCTCCTGCCCTGCTCATTGCTTAGCGCAGACACACGGCATCGCCGCGGACGAAATTGTAATAAAGTGTCGCAAAGGCGGGCAGGTGTCGGCGCATTTGTTTCCGGAGGCCGGCGCGAGGCAACCGGGGTCGGTCGGCTCCGGTAGATATAATACCGCGTGGCGAAGGCGTCACCGAAATCATGCAGACCGACGGCGCAATTGTCGCCAACTCGTATCAGCTGTCCGTGCCGGCGACACCTTGCGACAGATTCGTGCGAATCCGGCAAACCTGCCTCACGGCTCGTACGGTAGGATCCCCTCGTTTCTGAAGAGCGACTTGGGGTTCGGTTTGGGGCGCATGTCGTCGCCTCAGGAGGAGGAGCGCGAATGCGACCCATCATCCGTGTCGCCGCGATCGCGGCCGGACTTGTTGCGGCCCTTATCCGCACCAGCCCCGCGGCCGCCGAGTTGCACAGTAGGGAACAGCAGATCGACATGCCTGGATCGCCATTCGCCGTCGTCACGACGCCTGATGGCAGGTGGGTGTTCGTCTCGGTCAGGCAGTCGGGCAACGGAAACACCGCAATCGGCACGAGCGGCATCGCGGTACTCGAGCGCACGGGGCGCTCCTACCGAATTGTCCGTTTTGTCGCAATGGAGCACCAACCCGCAGGTCTTGCGATGAGCCGCAATGGAGCGCTGCTGTTCGCAGCAGCGTCTAGCGGCGTCGCGGTCTTCGATGTCCAGCGCGCAATCGCGGGCGCGCCCGGGACCCTCATTGGCTTCCAGGAACTCGGGCTAGGCTTCGAAACTATTGAGGTTGTCTTATCGGCCGACCAGCGGTTCGTCTTCGCCGCCAACGAGCTCGCCGGAACGGTCAGCGTGATTGATCTGGCCGATGCGCTGCGGTCCAAATTCGCCGCAACGGCCATCGTCGGACAAATTCCTGCCGACTTCCACCCAGTCGGCCTCGCAGTCTCGTCAGACGGCGCACATCTATACATCACCAACGAGCGGGCGAAGCCCGGGATGCCTGGACTCAATCCGAGCGCGTGTCGGGTACCGACCGGTACGGGCAGCACCGAACTCGCGCCGGAGGGGACGATCCTTGTTGTGGACATAGCCCTTGCGCTAGTTGCGCCAAGCTCTTCAGTCGTCAGGCGTGTCGTTGCCGGTTGTTCCCCGGTGCGGATTCGTCTTGCCGATTGGCCCGATCAATCGTTCCCAGAGCGCCGCCAACGTCAGCGCGACACTATCGCCTGGGTCAGCTTGCGTGGAGAGGACCGGCTCAATGGCTTCAGCACGGAACGCCTGATGAGCGCCCCGGGTTCAGCCCTGCTCGCCTCGGCGCTCGTCGGCCCGGCGCCGGTCGGGGTGCAGCCGTTTGCGGACGGCAGGCTGATCGCGGTCGCGAACTCGAACAGATTTGGGGGTAGTGCGCCGGGCAGTGTTAGTGTTGTCAGCGCATCAGAAGCCCTGCGCCATGCACCAGCCACGCTGACGACATTTCCGGTGGGCGTGTTTCCGCGGGAATGGGCAATCTCGCCTGATGGAGGTCGGCTGTTCCTCACCGAATTCGGCTCCTCGATGTTGGACATCTTCGATATCGAGGACCTACTTCCACAACGCGTCAGGGCTCGCGATCCCGAATGAGACAGTTCCGGGAGGCCGCAGCGCGGCCGGCCTTGGCCCGCGCCCTCAAGAGCAGGCGCCTGAGTGCAACGGAGCGTTCGGGCAGTTGCGGTGCAGGTCCGCCGCTCTGCGCCCGCCGTCGATAGCACCGAATTGTCGACATGCCGGATTGCAAAGCAGAGTGTTCTTCCCAACCCGGAGTGCAATAATGACCGATGTCATCCTGGTGATGATTTTGCTGGCCGTTTCCGGTCACGCGACTCGAGTTGCGAGGGCGATCAGCGACGCGTTGCCGGCCCTTGTCGTTTCCCTCGAGCCGGCGGATTTCGGAAGCATCGTATCGAACGCCCAGCAACCACTCATCATCACATGGCAGAGGGGGCTGCTCACCAAAAGATTCGTCTATTTATGTACGCATCAGGGACACACGTTTGTGACAGAATCGCGCTCACCGCTCACGCTGCCCGCCGATGCCAAGCTCTTGCATGCAAAGAATTGAGCGTTAAGCCCGTCCGGCTGGCGAAGCGACGAAAGAAAAGCATCCCGCGCGACCCTGACCCGCACCTCGATCAGGCCCTGAGCCGGGCTTCGGCGCTATCAACACCGTGTCGTCCAGCGTGGCTTGGCTCGCTTCCTGGAACTCACGGCGGCCTTCCATCTCCAGGGGCATCTCGCTGGTCATCAGGATCAGCCGCGGGCTGTCCGTCTTGGTGGGCGTCACCGCAGTGGCATCCTTATGCTCCCCTATGCTCGCGGTAACTCATGATAGGTCGTGTCAACTAATACCAGACTAGGATAAGTGTTGCGGTTCTTGCGCACGGCACTTCAGCCAAGCCCACTGCAGAAGCAAGAGAGCGGCGGCTCTGATGGTCGCATTTGCTCGCGCTCAATCAGCACAACGGTCTTCGAAGGACAGCCGGCGTGAGCCTTCTGCACCGGTCCCGGCACGGCATGTTCGTTCTGGCTTTGCAAACGGGTCTTCACATCGATCAGGTTTTTGCGTGCCTTCACCAACGTCGCCAGCTCCTCGCGCGCGGCATCGTGGGCCTGGCTCGGTGCCGCGTCGAATGTCTCGGCGAACCAGGCAATCATCTCCGTGTCGATCGTATCGTTCTTCGCCAGTCGCCCGGCCGACAACGCGAAGCTGCGAACCCGCTTGGGGTCGACAATCCGAACCTCGATGCCAGCCTGGCGCAGTACCTTGGCCCAGTCCCGCTCATAGCCACCGGAAGCCTCCATGGCAGCCTTGCCCACCTCGTGCTTGCGGAGCCAAGCCACCAGCTTGCGGTGACCCTGTGGGGTGCTCGGGAACGTTTGCCGCAATGCCAACCTGCGAATGCAGGCATCCACCTTGTCCTTGGCCACGTCGATGCCGACGACAATGGGATCATTCTGTGCCATCATCCACTCCCTTCCTTGCTCGGTACGGGCTCGCAGCCCTTGCAACTGTTCGGGTTGAGGAAGACACCGGAGCTGTCCCTCGCTCCCCGACAGGCTCCCAGGCCTTTGAGCGCACACGGGCTCAGATCCAGCGACGGGCGGTTGGTGAGAACCGCCCGTTCGCACATTCTGGCAGGTTTTGAGGACACAAGAGCGCGCCATAAGCGTTAAAACCACCGCGCAGGGAAGGCCGGATGTCGGCCAATCCTGTGGTGTCTGCCGCCAGCTTTTTTCTTGCTGGCGGACCATGGGTGCGGCCTGCACCCGGCCTTCTCTGTGCCCTCTTGTTTCGAGGGCACGAGTATCAAGCACATCTCGGGCGCCGCCTCGCCGCGAGAATGCGACGTCATGTCTCACACCCCTCATTTCGCGGCGCACCTTCAGACGAGGGCTCCAAATCTGGGAGCCCACGATCTCGGAATATGAATTTCGGTTCGCCTGTTTTTCACGGCATCCACCGTGACGATCGATGGATCGATCGATACACGCTGGGCATTGGATATCCGCGCTGTCGCAGCGTATGAGGCCCATTCTGGCACGGCCGTGCCCGCACCCCGATGCCCCCTACGCAAGGCGTAACGCGGCCATCTGGATTGCGCACCGGCCATAGACTAGGCTAATTACCCAGCCAGTTAAAAAAGGCGATCAGGGAGAACGACGTGAGATCCAAGGGATTTAGGACATTTTCAATCGCGATCGCGGCGATCGGCCTGCTTTACGCCACGGCTCCTGCGATGGCCCAGCAGAAAACCATCACCGTCTGGTTCGGCAAGGGTTTTTACAAGTCCGAGGACGACGCCCTGCTCGAGATGATCAAAAAATTCGAGGCCAAGACCGGGATCAAGGTCGAGCTGTCGCAATACGCCATCCAGGACATGATCCCGAAGACGGTGGCAGCGCTCGATGCCGGCACCGTGCCCGACGTCGCCTATTCCGACAGCTACGACGTGCAGGCGCAGGGCAAATGGGCCTACGAGGGCAAGCTCGAGGACCTCTCCGACATCCTCTTGCCGATGAAATCGGCGTTTGCGCCGAACACGCTGGAAACCGCCTATCTCTACGACAACGTCGCCAAGAAGCGCGCCTATTACGGTTTTCCGCTGAAGCAGCAGAGCATGCATGTCCAGATCTGGAAGGACATGCTGGAGAAGGCCGGCTTCAAGGAGGCCGACATTCCGACCAAGTGGGAGGACTATTGGTCGTTCTGGTGCGACAAGGTGCAGCCCGCGATCCGGAAAGCGACCGGCCAGCGCATCTACGGCATCGGCCAGCCGATGGGCGTGGAATCCACCGACGCGTTCCAGTCGTTCTACACCTTCATGGACGCCTACAATGTCAAGCTGGTCGACGATGACGGCAAGCTCTTGGTCGACGATCCCAAGGTGCGCGAGAACCTGATCAAGGCGATGAAGGACTATACCGACACCTACATCAAGGGCTGCACGCCGCCTTCCTCCACGACCTGGAAGGACCCCGACAACAACGTCGCCTTCCACAACAAGACCATCGTGATGACGCACAACTTCACGATCTCGATCGCGGCAAAATGGCTCGACGATGCCAACAACGCGGCGCTGACCCCCGAGCAGCGCGCCGCCGGCAAGAAGGCCTATGAGGAGGACATCATTACCGCCTCCTTCCCGCACAAGCCCGACGGCGACGTCATCAAATACCGCTCCGACGTCAAGACCGGGCTGATCTTCACCGCCGCCAAGAATAAGGCGGAGGGCAAGGAATTCATCAAATTCCTGCTGCAGGAGGAGAACGTGCGTCCCTATATCGAGGGCGCGCTCGGCCGCTGGTTCCCGGTGACATCAGCAAGCCAGCAGAGCCCGTTCTGGCAGGCCGACCGTCATCGCAAGGCGGTGCATGCGCAGTTCACCGGCGGCACCCAGCCGTTCGACTTCACCAAGAACTACAAGTTCACCATCCTCAACAACGAGAACGTCTGGGCCAAGGCGATGAACCGCGTGGTCAGCGAGAAGGTGCCGGTGGACAAGGCAGTCGACGAGATGATCGCCCGCATCAAGGAAGTCGCGGGCTGAAAGAGCTGGTATAGTAGTGGTCAGCCGCCATCAGGCAATCTGTCGTCACGGCGAAAGCTCTCATTGCTCCCTCTCCCCGCTCGCGGGGAGAGGTA
>NZ_JAFATE010000028.1 GCF_019244115.1 Bradyrhizobium sp. | reverse complement strand
CACCATTCGGGCCAGGTCCTTTGAAATGTCCCCCGACGGCGATGGCGAGATCGTTGTGCTCAGGCGATTGGTCGTAAATCTTGGTGATGATGCACGTGGTGTTGGTGCAAAACGCATCCTGCGCCGCGGCGTTCGCATAGCCGTCCGGAAGCAACCCGATGTTTTTGGTGGCGTTGTCCGAGGCTCTCTTCACCTCATATAACGCGCCGGCATATCTGGCGTATAGCGATCTCACCGTACTATGCGCCGCGACGCACGGCGTATTCCCGGCCGCGTAGATGTCGCATGGCCTTCGTTTGATGGTTTCCAAATGCGTGGCGCGAAGGCCTATCGGGCTTCCAACCATCAAACCGGCGATAATCGCCAGGACAGCGCGGGCTCTCGATGACGATAGCAACATGGTCATGATTTATCCAAGGCTGCGGGATTTTCGGATTTCAGCGCTCATTCCACGGCACCAATCTCTGGGCGGCCGTGGAAATACAGCGGTTCTCGCGCAGAGTGCCACCTGACGAGCAAACCTTATGCGCAGATCGGATTGTCTCGAGCATGCTCATACTTGGACGGTTAGTGCAAAGCTTGTTGTTGCCGTATCAAAAGACGGGGTCGTTGAACGTTGTGTGAATAGGAGGGGTAGGAATATTTCGATTCATGCAGGCAACGTGACGGCGGAGCAAACCCCCAGGCGCGCATCGGGCCGGATCGATGCGCCCCATGTTCGGCGGCCCGGAGCACGCAACGCCGCCTCTAAACGCCTCCATGGGACGTCGCCGGACATCCCGAAGATCACATGCGTTGCGTCCCGTTTGTTCATGCGCCGGTCATTCGTGTGTGACTAGGTTGGACGCCTCTTGAGGTAAGGAAGCGCGCCATGCAACCCGGCAAGCCGTTCATCGCCTCGACGGTGGTTCTCGCCCTCCTCGTGGGGTCGATCCTCTTAGCGCTCTCCACGGAGGCCCGCGCTGCGCCGCCACTCGGGGTCAACTACGAGAACGGCAACGGCATGGATCAGCTCAACTGCGACGGCGGCAATACCGCGCAGATCGCGGCCGACATGGCGCACCTCAAGTCGATCGGTGTCAAGTGGATCCGTATCGAGGCGTCGACGACCGCCGAAAGCGGCCTTCTCAAATCGCCGGCATGCCCGAAGCTTGCCCCGTTCCAGGGCCTTCGGAACATGCTGAAGGGGATAGAGAGCGCACAGGCGAAGCCCGTGATCATCCTCCTTGTCGACCACTACGACTCCGCCGCACGCGCCCCCTATCTCGCTTGGCTGGAGCAGGTGCTCGCCGAGGCGCCGGAGAGCGCGGTCTTCGAGGTGGGCGACGAGGAGAATCTCAGTCAGTCGACCGAGGGCTACAAAGGCGCGCCGCCCGGTGGCTATCCCTATGGCTGGCGGTTCAACGCTGCGGATTTCGGCGCGTCCGACCGCGTGGGCATGTGCCCAAAGGATTCGACCAAGGCGGCGGACCTCGACGGTGCGGTCGCGAGCTATGTCGCCTGGCTCGCGGACAGCTATGCCGCGATCAAGGCCAAGCGGCCGCATGCGACCGTCATGATCGGCGGCCTGTCGTCCTGGCAGGCGCAATGCTGGACCGAGAAGCTTGGCCAGCACGGCGCCTATCGCCATGCGGACGCGATTGCGTATCATGCTTATGGTGCGACCCCGAACGAAGCGGTCGCCGCACTCGATGCGTTCCAACCGATCGTAAAATCCTGGCCCAAGCACCTGGACATCTGGATCACCGAGTTCGGCTTCACCACTGGCAGCGGGGCGAGCCGTGTCGCGACCGAGCAGCTCAAGGCCAGCGAGCTGGCCGAGACCTATCGCCTGCTCGCACGCCGCGTTAGCAGTCCCATCCTCTACTACACCGCCAGGGAGTGGCCGCTCACGACGGCGCAGTGGAAGCAGCAGTGCGGCTATGGCCCGTGCGTCCTCGACAAGCCGGGCTCGAACCCGGGACACATCCCCGGCACCGAACGCGACGCCAGCGGCTCCGGCCTGTTCGAGCAGCTCGACGGGCATCTGATCGAGGAGCCCGCCGAGAAGGCCTTCGGCGCAGCCACAAGGGCCCCGTGACAACCCAGCGGCTTGAGTCGGCTCCGGAACGCCGCGCCGAATATCGATGCGTCGCCTAGCCGAAACCGCGAGTATGCGATCTACCCCTTGGACGAGGAGCCGCACGTTGGTCCAACCTGCAATCGTGCGGCGACTTTCTGATTTGCCACGAACCACCCTCAACCTGCCCATCGCTGGCGCGCGAACCAGAGCGGGTCGGGCTTTTAGCCAACGCAGATGGGGACCGCGCCAGCAATTTCGGGTCGAGCGGGCTCAATAGCATGTGCACTGGGTGGCATTCGTTCGCGCCGGTCGATGGCAGACAGCGGGCGATCAAATCACGCATCAGCTGGCCTCTGTGCCCCGGCTGTACCCCGAGATTTCCGGGGCACAGACGGCGGGAGACAGTCAAGTAACATATTGATTTTATTGATCTTATCGTGGGCGCACAAGGGATCGAACCTTGGACCTCTCCCGTGTGAAAGAAGGTATGGCTGCCGCACAAAATAGGACGGTTCACGTCGGGACGCACCGCCCCTGAGTTCTAGACAAGGTTGCTTCGGGGCAAGACACCTAGGTAGGTCAAGCCGCTTCCGACTTATTGTCGGTGTCGTCAATCAGCAGGTGAGACTGCTGCGGCTCCTTTGTGCTCGCGTCGTCAAGACTACTGAAAAGGGCCAAGGCCAGGCGATCTGAAATCTTTGTCGCCGCTTGCTTGACTGGATCAGATGCAAGATGGGCATACCTCGCCGTCGTCTGAACCTGCGTGTGTCCTAGCAATTTGCCGATCATCGCCAGCCCTTCGCCGACGAGCAATCCGCCGGATGCAAATGTGTGACGGAGATCGTGAATGCGTACGTCATTTAGCCCCGCGGCTTTCCGGATGCGGCGCCACGGATGCTGCAGATCGGTTAGGTGCGCCTTCTCCTTCTTTCCTACGATAACGTATGGGTTGCCTGTCACGCGAGGCAACGCATCCAGCAATGCGACGACCGCCTCGCCAAGGTGGACGGTCTTCGCCCCGGTTTTGCTATCGGGTAATCGCAGTTCTTTCTGTTCCAGATCCACGTAGCGCCATTCAAGGCGTTGAATTTCGGACAAACGGCACCCCGTGAGGAGCAGGATGCGGAAGGCAGCAACGGCATATTTGGTTTCCGTCTGATGAAACTCCGCGGCCGTCAATGCCTGCCCGAGTCGCTGCAGTTCCTTCGGCGACAAGAATCTCTCGCGCTTACGTTCTGGAAAGCGCTCGACATCTTCGCAGGGATTGGTGTGCTTATCCCGTATCCCCCAAGTCTCAGCAAGGTTCATCATTTTCGACAGGACGCCCAGCGTGCGGTTCGCCTGGTACGGGATATGAGACAAGGACCCGTGCAATTCTGCCAAGTCGGCCGTCGTCACCGACCGAACATGCTGCTTGGCGAAAAACGGATCGAGGAATAGCTCGACTGCGCGGCGATATTCGGCCTGCGTCGATGGCTTGCAGCGCGTGGGAACATACTGCGTGAGAAAGCGCTCTCCGAGTTCCTTCATGGTGGTCGATTGCCGTTCAGCGTCGCGCAGCGCCGCTGGATCGCCATTGGCGCCGCGGACACTGCCAAGTTTGAT
>NZ_JAFATE010000026.1 GCF_019244115.1 Bradyrhizobium sp. | reverse complement strand
ATCCAGAGTCCCTGTTCGGGCAAGTGACGTAAAGCATTCGCGGAAAGCATTCTTCTTCGGAGCGACCGGTCGTCGGTCCGAGTCAATCTAATTTAAGTTGTTCCATACCCCGATACTGTTTGCAAGCGGATGTCAAAATTACAAGCTTAGAACGCTTCTGTGGTTGGAGATGAGAGCAGCCCGAGCGCAGCCGCGCCAGCTCGCTGTCGTTCATTCTGATCGCGAGCGCAGCTTTGCTTGATGCTTTTCCGTTTCGCCTTGATGTAGGTTACGAACGCGGCGCGATCCGCCCGGCAATAATGGATGAAAACGGGGGAGGGACAGATGACCGATGTTGTGGAAGGCCCGCGGCCGGCAAGCGAGATCGCCAGCTATCACGCGCATGTCTATTACGATCCGGCCACGACGCGGGGCGAGGCCGAGCGGCTGCGCCAGTGGATTGGCGAGCGGTTTTCGGTCACGCTGGGCCGCTGGCACGATGTCAAGGTGGGGCCGCATGACCAGGCGATGTATCAGGTCGCCTTTGCGCGCGAGGTGTTCGCCGAGCTAGTGCCCTGGCTGATGCTGAACCACGGAAGTCTGAGTGTCCTGGTTCATCCCAACACGGTCAACCCGCGCCGGGACCATCTTGACGATCCGCTCTGGATCGGACCTCCGCTCGCCATCCACGGCGACAAGCTCCCCGAGCACGATGAGGCAGAGGCGCCGCTGCCGCCGAACACCGAGCCGCACCTCAGGGCATGACCAGCACGCGGAGAGTGGTCGACGTAATCCGAACGGCCTCGGCCTATGGCTCGTCATGCCCGGCCTTGTGCCGGGCATCCACGACTTTTCTTTCCTGGTGCTGCAAAGACGTGGATGGCCGGGACAAGCGCGGCCATGACGAAGTGCAGGAGGTGGTGCCAGCACCGCTGGCATAAGTCCTACTTCTTCATCGCGTCGTAGACGGCAAAGCTGTAGGCACCTTCCGGCTTCTTGGTGATGACCGGATCAGAGCCGCCCGACATCAGCGTGGCGACCGTGCGGTCGTAATCCTTGACGTCGAGTTTGCCCTCAGTGTCGCCGAGCAGCTTGCTGATCTCGCCCATCATGCGCTTCTGGTCCTTTTCGGTCTTGGCGCCCGTGGTGTCGTTGGCGAGAAGGATTTTTACCGCCTCGTCGGGATGCGACTTGGCGTAATCCCAGCCCTTCATCGATGCCTTGACGAATTTCGCCATTTTGGCGACGAAGGCGGGATCGCCGAGGTTCTTCTCCAGCACGTAGAGGCCGTCCTCAAGCGTGGCGACGCCCTCATCCTCATATTTGAAGACGACGAGTTGGCTCGGCTTGTAGCCGCCGTCAATCACCTGCCAATACTCGTTATAAGTCATCGTGGACACGCAGTCGGCCTGCTTCTGCAGCAGCGGGTCGACGTTAAAACCCTGCTTGATGACCTTGACGCCCCCCGAGGAGCCGTCGGTCTTGTAGCCGAGCTTCGACATCCACGATAGGAACGGATATTCGTTGCCGCCATACCAGACGCCGAGCGTCTTGCCCTTGAGGTCGGTCGGCTTCTTGATGCCGGTCTCGGCGCGGCAGGTCAGCTCCAGCCCGGACTTCTTGAAGGTCTGCGAGATGTTGACCAGCGGCACGCCTTTCTCACGCGAGGCCAGCGCCGACGGCATCCAGTCGACGATCACGTCGACGCCGCCGCCGGCGATCACCTGGGGCGGCGCGACGTCGGGTCCGCCGGCCTTGATGGTGACGTCGAGGCCGGCGTCCTTGTAGAAACCCTTGTCCTTGGCGACGAAGTAGCCGGCGAACTGGGCTTGGGCGACCCATTTGAGCTGGATGGTGACGGGGTCGGCGGCCTCTGCGCTCGTCAGCGACAGGCCGAGGGTGAGGCCGGCGGCCAGGACAAGTGTGTGCTTCATGGAAAGCTCCAAAAGATAAGACCTTGCCGATCTAGGTCCGATACGATGGGTGCCAAAACGTCGTCGCGCGTTCGGCCAGCGCGACAACACCATAAAACGCCATTCCGGCAAGCGCTGCGAGCGCGATCTCCGCCCAGACCATGTCGATGGCCATGCGTCCCGCCTCGGTGGAGATGCGAAAGCCGATGCCTTGCGTCGGTGTCCCAAAAAACTCTGCAACGATTGCGCCAATCAAGGCCAGCGTCGCGTTAATCTTGAGCGCATTGAAAATGAACGGCAGCGCCGCGGGCAGATGGAGTTTTGTCAAACTCTGCCGGTGGCTCGCCCCGTAGGAGCGCATCAGGTCGCGCTCGCTGTCGCCGGCCGCCGAAAGCCCGGCGATGGCGTTCACCAGCATCGGAAAGAAGGTGACCAGCACGACGACGGCTGCCTTCGACGGCCAGTCGAAGCCGAACCACATCACCATGATCGGCGCGATGCCGACGAGGGGCAGCGCGGCGAAGAAGTTGCCGAGCGGCAGCAGGCCGCGGCTCAAAAACTGGTAGCGATGCGCCAGGATCGCGACCAGAAGTCCGGCACCGCAGCCGATCACATAGCCGATCAGCACGCCGCGGACGAAGGTCTGCACGAAATCGATACCGAGCGTGGGCAGGGATGACATGAACCGCGCCGCCGCCGCGCTTGGCGCCGGCAGCAGGACCGGAGGTACGCCAAGGCCGCGGACGCCGACTTCCCAGAGATAGAACACGGTTGCGCCGAACAGCAGCGGGACCAGAAGGTCGATCGCGCGCTGCCGGTTGCGCCGCACCTGCCGCAGGCTTGCGAGCGTGGCAACGCAAAGCCCGGCCGACAGCCACGAGGCGATCACGATCAGCCAGAAGCCCGGGCCGGCTGCTCCGGCCACCATCGGGTCGTCAAGCACGAGCAGCGATACGGCGGCTGCAAGCACGGAAGCGGGCAGGCCGACGACGGCTGCGCGGAGATCGGCGCGCCAGGCCGCGACCAGACATAACAGGCAGGCCGCCGTGCTCATTTCCCAGACATAGGGGCGTGCCGACAGTGGCAGCGCGCCCGGTGCTGATGGCAGCAGTAACGCCAGCACCATCGCGGCCGCGGCGAGCAGAAATCCCAATCGCAGCCTGCGCGGCTCCATCAATGCGCCCCCATGCGGCGGAGCACGCCGCCCTCGACAAGGGCCGTGATCGCGATCAGGCCGGAGGCAAGCACGGCGGCCACAACCAGCGCCGACCAGAGCTGGATGGTCCGGCCGTAATAGGAGCCTGCCAGCAGCCGCGCGCCGATGCCGGCTTCGGCGCCGGTCGGCAGTTCGGCGACGATGGCGCCGACCAGCGAGATGCTGATCGCCACCTTGAGGCTGGCGAATAGATAAGGCACTGCGGCCGGCCAGCGCAGCTTCCAGAGCACCTGGCGCGGCGTCGCCGACCAGGTCCGCATCAGCTCGATCTGCAGCGGATCGGGCGAGGTAAAACCCTTCACCATGCCGATCGTGACCGGGAAGAAGCAGAGATAGGCCGAGATGATCGACTTCGGCAGCAGGCCATGCAGGCCGAGCGCGCCGAGCATGACGATGAAGATCGGCGCCAGGGCCAGCACGGGCACCATCTGCGAACAGATGATCCAGGGCAGCAGGCTGCGCTCCAGCACGCGGCTGTGCACGATCATCAGCGCGAGCGCGATGCCGAACAGCGAGCCGATCAGGAAGCCCAGCAAGGTCGCCGAGAGCGTGACCAGGGCGTGATAGACCAGGCTGCGCGGCGCCAGCGGCGGATATCCGAACACCGAATCGTAGACTGCCGCGGCGAGCTGGTGCGGGGCCGGCAACAGTGGGCGCTCCGCGTCCATGGTCCCTGCGAGCACGTCCGATAGCGTGTAAGGGGTTTCCTCGCGCTCAAAGCCGTCGCGGACCAGCGTCCAGTTCAGCGCGATCGCGGCGATGTACCAGATCGCGACGATCAGAGCGACCATCATTGCCAGCGACGCGTAGCGCTCCATCAGCACGTGGCGGGCGCGCGTGGCCGGCGCGCGCAGCGACAGGGCGGGCGCGCTATTCGTCATAGGAGTGTCCCGCACGCAGACCGTTGCGGACGCGCTGGGCGACTTTCAGGAATTCAGGCGTCTCGCGAATTTCCAGCGACCGGTCCGCCGGGAAATCGCAATCGATGACGTCGATGATGCGGCCCGGCCGCGGCGACATCACCACGATCCGGGTCGAGAGAAACACGGCCTCGGGAATCGAATGGGTCACGAACAGCACCGTCTTGCCGGTCGATTTCCAGAGCTGCAGCAGCTGTTCGTTGAGATGGTCGCGGACGATCTCATCGAGCGCCCCGAACGGCTCGTCCATCAGCAGCAGCGCCGGGTCGAACGACAGCGCGCGTGCGATCGAGACCCG
>NZ_JAFATE010000893.1 GCF_019244115.1 Bradyrhizobium sp. | reverse complement strand
CTGTGGTCGCCGCCGCAATGATCACCCGTGCTGCCGTGTCCGCCCCACTACCTCATCACCGGCGTGTCGCCGTGTAGACACACCGAATAATCGGACTATGCCGAGGCCCTGCGGCCAAGTCCAGCCCCGAGGGCCTGCTCGACCTTGTTGGCGATGTCAACCCTGCGTGGCCCCGGCGTGACGGAGGTAGCTGGCCCCATCCTCGCGGGGGTGCTGATTGAGATGACGGTTTGACGGAAAGGCTGGCCAGCGATGGCGTGGGGATGGCTGGATCGATTCGCCGGTCCGGCTTTCAAGGCTGGGGTGAGTGGTGGGTGCCGAAGAGTTGTTCGCCGTCGTCGTGGCCGAGTAGGAAGGTGAATCGGGCGAGGTCGGTGCGTAGTTGGGTGAGGTTGTAGCCGTCGGCGCCGACGAAGCGCGCGAGGGAGGCGGTGAGCTGGGCGTGGTCGGGGCCGGTTAGCCATTGGTCGATGAAGGTGAGCATCTCGGCGAGTTCGGCGGCGTCGATGGATTCGAGGTGCACGTGGGGAGCTGGCATCGGGTGTCCTTTTCGGCGATCGCCTTCCAGGTCAGCGGGCGGGTGCGCTGGCGGCCTTTTTGGCGTTTTGCTGCTGGCGGGCATGAGCGAGCCGGTAGGAAACGGTGCCGGTTTGGATGATCTGTCCGGCGAAGGTCAACCGGTCGACGACAGCGGCGCACAGCCGGGGGTCGGTGAAGGTCTTGGTCCAGCGGGAGAACGGCTCGTTGGAGGCGATCGCCACGGCCGAGCGCTCTTCGCGCTCGGTGAGGACCTGAAACAGCAGCTCGGCGCCGCGCCGGTCCAGTTCCAGGTATCCCAGCTCATCGATCAGGATCAGGTCGACGCGGCCGTAGCGGGCGATCAGTTTGGACAGCTGTCGTTCGTCGGCGGCTTCGACGAGTTCGTTGACCAGTTTGCTGGCCAGGGTGTAGCGGACGCGGTAGCCGGCTTCGGCGGCCAGGGTGCCCAGCGAGATCAGCAAGTGAGTCTTTCCGGTGCCCGGAGTGATGGCGAGAGACTGCAACATCTTCGGTCGGTGTTGCCGTGCAGGGTGCGGGTGACTGCCACGACGCACCCGTTGTTCGGCGAGTTGCTCGAGGCGTCCGGGTTCAAGCGCTGGAACGGTGTGCTGCTGCTTGTCGTGGGGCTGTTGGATGGCAGCCCGGGCACTGTGCGGGCTGACGCCACGGACGTGTTCGCGGGTGATCTGGTGGAGCCGACTCGTCTGGTGCTGGACGGTGACGGGCTTCAGGCGCTGCGTGCCTTGGTGACGGGGTTGCAGCGGGGTCCCGGTCCGAAGCGTAGGGGCAAATAGGTTCGGCCTGTCCTTTGTTCGCGCCAACGACTTCGGGAAGGTGAACCTATTTGCGCGCCCTGAGAGTAGCTGTCGATCCTGTCCAATTCACGTTGCCCGAGCTAGAACCGGCACGCCCGGTTGAGCGGTGGTGGTCGCTGCCGGAAGCTACCCGACGCGAGGTGTTGACGCTGCTGTCTCGCCTGATCGCCCGGGGCGTCCTGATCGATCCCGACGTCACCGTCGATGAGGATCGACGTGGCGATGAGTGACGCGGCGGGGGTGCTGGTCTCGGCGAAGATCGGGCCGGTGCATCTGGGCCGGGACGCCTACGTTTATGTCCGACAATCCACGCTGACGCAACTACGGGAACATACCGAGAGCTTGATCCGCCAGTATGAGCTGCGCGAACGCGCGGTCGCGCTGGGCTGGGACGCTCACCAGGTGCGGGTGATCGACGCCGACCTTGGCCGCTCCGGTGCTGAGGCGACGGCTCGGGAAGGGTTCAAGGATCTGGTTGCCGACGTCGGCCTGGGCCGGGTCGGGATCATTTTGGGTATTGAGGTGTCCCGGCTGGCCCGCAACAACAGCGACTGGTATCAGCTGCTGGATCTGTGCGCGCTGACCGACACGTTGATCGCCGACGCGGACGGCGTGTATCACCCGGCGGACTTCAACGACCGGCTGGTGCTGGGCCTAAAGGGCACGATGAGCGAGGCGGAGTTGCACCTGATCCGGTCTCGGCTGACCGCTGGGTTGCGGCATAAGGCCGCCCGCGGCGAGTTGCGCCAGTTCTTGCCGGTCGGTTTCGACTACGACGAGACCGGCGCGGTGGTGATCACCGCGGATGAGGCGGTGATGGAGGCGATCGCGACGGTGTTTCGTCGCTTTGCTGAACTTGGCACTGCCCGGCAGGTGTTGCTGTCGTTGCGCGGTGACGGGCTGCTGTTGCCGCGCCGTCCGACGCGCACCGGGCGGATTACGTGGCAGCTCGCGACCTACCCGGCGGTGCACGACTTGCTCACCAACCCGGTCTATGCCGGGGCGTTCGTGTTCGGCCGCACCCGCACCGAGAAACGCATCCACTCAGCCGGCAAGGTGGTGCAGCGCACGATGCTGCTGCCCCGCGAGCAGTGGGCCGTGCTCATCCCCGATCACCATCCAGGGTTTATCGACTGGGCCACCTATGAGGCGAACACCGCGCGGTTGCGGGAGAACTGGCGTGCCCCGCGTGGGTTCGGCGGTGGCGCACCGCGCGAAGGATCGGCGCTGCTGCAGGGACGGCTGCGTTGCGGCAAGTGCAGCCGGTTGATGCAGACGGGCTACTCCGGGGCCAAGGGCAACTGCCCGCGATACGTGTGCGCCCGCGCCAAGCAACTCTATGGTGGGGAGAAAAGCTGTCAGAGCATCGGCGGGCGGCGACTGGAGAACCGGGTCCTCGAGGAGGTGTTCGCGGTCCTCGAACCCGCCGCCCTGGCCGCGACCGCGCAAGCGCTCACTGACGCAGAACAAGCCCACGCCGCCACCCTGCGATCGTTCGAGTTGGGCGTGGAACGTGCCCGCTATGAGGCCGAACGCGCCCGGCGCCAATACGACGCAGTCGAACCAGAGAATCGGCTCGTGGCCCGCACCCTGGAGCGCGCCTTGGAGGCCAAGCTCGCGGCGCAGCAACAAGCCGAACGAGACTTGCTCGCCGCGCTAGCCCGCCGCCCGGTCAGGCTCACCGACGAAGAGCTAGCGTGGCTCTCGCGCGCCGGCGCCGACGTCCGGGCGGTGTTCGCCGCGCCGTCCACCACATTCCGGGAACGCAAGCAGCTGCTCCGCGCGATCATCTCCGAGGTCGTCGTCACCGTCGACACCCAGGCGCGGACGGCAGCGCTGCGGATCATCTGGCAAGGCGGTGCCTGCACCGAGCTTGACATGGCGATGGCCAAGACAGGCGGGCACTTCCGAACTACCGACGAGGACACCATCGAGCTCGTGCGGCGGCTAGCCACCCAGTACGACGACACCACCATCGCGCTGATCTTGTCTCGGCAGCGGCGCCGCACCGGCACCGGGCTGCCGTTCACCAAAAGCCGGGTCCATTCGCTGCGGGTTTCTCGTGGCATCCCGGCTTACCAGCCACCCAAAACTGTCGCACCCAACGACGATGATGCCGTTGTGGTCACCGTCGCCGAAGCCGAACGCCTCCTGGGCGTCGGCAAAGTAACGATTTACCGGTGGCTGCGGGAGGGATTCATCACCGGCGAACAACTCACCGCCGGGGCGCCGTGGCGCATCCGCATCGACCAGGCCGTACGCGACCGAGTCGTTCCCCAGGTGCCCCACGGCTGGGCCGGCCTCGACGAGGCCGCCAAGATCCTCGGAGTGGCCCGGCAGACGGTGTTGCATAAGGTCCAACGCGGCGAACTGCAAGCCGTCCACGTCAACCGCGGCCGACGAAAAGGCCTGCGAATCAAGGTCCCCAACGACCAAACTGGACTGTTTGATCAACCCTCATGAAAGGCATGCGCAGTGTTACTCGGTTCCGGCTGATCCTCGTACGGTCACCCTCAATGCACTTGGCGTAGACCTTGAGCAGTACGTCCACCGAGTGACCTGCGCGTTGAGCGACCTCGGGCGCGGGGACGCCTCGGTTGAGCCACAGCGACACGGCAGCGTGGCGCAGGTCGTAGGGACGCCTGGCCAACGGCGAGGCCGCCTGCGCAGGCGTCAACGCGTACCTACGCGCTTCATCC
>NZ_JAFATE010000882.1 GCF_019244115.1 Bradyrhizobium sp. | reverse complement strand
ACGCAAGGTAAACCGTGGCATGCTCCGCTGCGGCGGGTGTGTCAGTGCGATCGAGCTTGATCATCTTGATCCTCCGAGGCTGGATGGTCAGTAATCCAATCTTGGACCTCTCTTGACCACCCGCCACCCCATAGGATCTGTGGTGACCGCCGCGTGCTTTTTTTGATGCACGGGGCCATGGGTATCAGTCGATACCCGGCCTTCCCTGCGCCCTTCCAATTCCGAGGGCGACAACGATGCAAAGCTCGGACGCGAAACGCGCCGCGAGACCGCGCATTCATGCCCGACGGGCACGCCGTAACCCACTACGGGCAATTTCGCGACAACTGGGGATTTTGGGAGCAACCGCAGGATCTATGGTGCGCTCGGAGGGACTCGAACCCCCACGATGTTACTCACTGCCACCTCAAGGCAGCGCGTCTACCAATTCCGCCACGAGCGCTTGGGATGAGGGCCGGGCGATGCCTGGCCGGATCAATGGCGCCGATGTAACAAATGAAAGTTGAGGGGACAAGGCCCGCCAAGACCGTGATCCAGAAAAGTATTGGCCGCTTTTGCCCGGAAATCAGTGGAGAAAGTTTGCGGTTCCCGGCAGGGCTGTCGGGCGCCCTGCCCCGCGGTCGATGGCCCCGCTACCGGCTCCCCGGCGACTTCGGCAGCATCTGCTTGACCTCGACCGCGATCCGGTTGCGATCGACGAGCACGACGCCGCTGGCAACGGGCAGGTTGTTGGCCAGCACCTTGACTTCGTCGGCCTCCGTGGCGTCGAGCTCGATGATGGCGCCGCGCGACAGCCGCAGGACCTGGTGGACGGGCATGGTTGTGGTCCCGAGGACCACCATGAGATCGACGGTGACTTTATCGAGGGTTGGCACTTCAAGACCGCCGAACTGGGACTAGATTGCGCTTCCCGAAGACATCACCATGTTATGGTTAGCCAATGGTTAACGACCGCGAGAGCCTCGATTTGACGACGTTTTTTGCCCCTCCCGGCGGGGGCGCGGTCGCCTGGCGGATCTCGGATGAGCCGGTCCCCTACGGCGACGCCGTGGCCTTCATGGAGGCGCGCGCTGGTGCGATCGCGGCCGGCGAGGCCAGCGACCTGGTCTGGCTGCTGGAGCATCCGCCGCTCTATACGTCTGGCACCAGTGGAAAGGCGGACGATCTGCTCGATCCGCGTTTTCCCTTGTTCGCGACGGGCCGCGGCGGCCAGGTCACCTATCACGGGCCGGGCCAGCGGATCGCCTATGTGATGCTCGACCTGAAGCGCCGACGGCCCGATGTCCGCGCTTACGTCGCAAGCCTCGAGGAATGGATCATCCGGACGCTGGCCGCCTTCAACGTCCACGGCGAGCGGCGCGAGGACCGCGTCGGCGTCTGGGTGAAGCGGCCGGACAAGGGCGAAGGTCACGAGGACAAGATCGCCGCGATCGGCGTCCGCGTGAAGCGCTGGGTTTCTTTCCACGGCATCGCCATCAATGTCGAGCCGGAGCTCACGCACTTCTCGGCGATCGTCCCCTGCGGCGTCTCCGATCCGCGCTTCGGTGTCACCAGCCTCGTCGATCTCGGCCATATCGTCGGCATGACCGATGTCGACATCGCCTTGCGTCAGGCGTTTGAGGAGGTTTTTGGTCCCACCGAGGCCAATCTTCCCGAGCAAGCGGCATAGTCTGCGTTCGCGATGAGCCACCACTCCCATTACAAGATCGCTTCAAACGCGCTACGCAACGTCTGATGCCGAAACACGAATCCGCTGCTGAGCGCACGATTGGGCAGCACCCGCTGGCCCCCCAGGAGCAGCTCATTGGCAAAATCACCGCCGACCCGGCGCAGCAGGCCCGAGGGGACGCGAAACACCGCGGGCCGATGCAGCCGCCGCGCCAGCTCTTCGGTGAATTTCATGTTGGTCACCGGGATCGGCGCGGTCGCGTTGACCGGCCCAGTGAGGTCGGGCCTGGCGATGACATGGGCGATCAGGCGAATGAGATCGTCGCGCTCGATCCAGGACATCCATTGCCGGCCCGACCCCAGCGGTCCGCCCAAACCGAACTCGAACGGCGTCAGCATGCGCGTGATGAAGCCGCCATCCGTCCCCAGCACCAGGCCGATGCGCAGGCAGATGACCCTGACGCCGTGCGCTTCCGCACCGTGCGCCGCGGCTTCCCAGGCCTCGCAGAGTTCATGGCTGAAACAGGCATGTGATTTGGCCGATTCGGTCAGCGGTTGATCCTGCCAGAGGCCGTACCAGCCGATCGCCGAGCCGCTGACCAGCACGGCCGGCTTGCG
>NZ_JAFATE010000715.1 GCF_019244115.1 Bradyrhizobium sp. | reverse complement strand
GTCGCAATGGCGGCCGCACTGCTCGCATCCCTCTTGCCGGTGCTGCGGCTCGCCCGCATGCAGCCGGCGAGCCTTGTGAGGATCTTTGCCAATGAGCGTTAGCGCCAAACTATCGCGCCGTGCGTTTACCGGCGGCCTCGCGCTGCTGGCGCTGCCACATGGCCGGCCCTTTGCGCAAGGCTTTGCCGGATTGAGCCAGAGCGCCGAAGGCTTTGCAAAGGTCACGCCGGGCAGGAGCTTTTCGTTTCCCGCCGATCACGGCCCGCATCCCGATTTTCGCATCGAGTGGTGGTACCTGACCGCGAATCTCGTCGATGCGGCGGGCGCACCTTGCGGGCTGCAGTGGACGCTATTCCGCCAGGCGACGCGGCCCGGCCCGCAAGCGGCGGGCTGGGCCAGTCAGCAGGTCTGGATGGGCCACGCCGCGGTAACCCGCGCCGATACGCATCGCTTTTCCGAAATCTTTGCCCGCGGCGGCATCGGTCAGGCCGGCGTCGTGACAAAACCGTTCGCGGCCTGGATCGATGCGTGGCAGATGAAGGGCACGGCAGAAACGGACGATGAAAAGATCGCCCCGCTCACGCTGAAGGCGCAGGCCGCGGATTTCAGCTACGAGCTCACGCTCGATGCCGATCATCCGCTGGTGCTGCAGGGCGATGGCGGCTACAGCCGCAAATCGGAGCACGAGCAGGCGTCGTATTACTACAGCCAGCCGTTCTTCACCGCGCGCGGCCGGATCACCATCGAAGGCCAGCCGCTCGACGTTTCCGGCAAGGCCTGGATGGACCGGGAATGGAGCAGCCAGCCGCTCGCCTCCGACCAGACCGGATGGGACTGGTTCGCCCTGCACTTCGACACCGGTCAGAAGCTGATGCTGTACCGGATGCGCCAGAAGGACGGCAATCACTCGATGTCCGGCAACTGGATTGTTCCTGAAAGCCCGACACGGCTGCTGGCGTCGACCGATGTCGTCATGACGCCGAAGACCAGTATCGATGTCGCCGGCCGCAGGATCCCGGGCGGATGGCAGGTGACCATCGCATCGCTGTCGCTGTCGATCGATTGCGTGCCGCTCAATCCGCAAAGCTATATGCGGACCAGCTTTCCCTATTGGGAGGGACCGATCAGGTTTGCAGGCAGCCATAGCGGCGTTGGCTATCTGGAAATGACGGGGTATTAGAGCAAAAAATGGTCATCGCCCGGCTTGACCGGGCGATCCAGTACGCCGCAGCTTCTCCGCTTTGCACTGGCGTCTCTGGAATACTGGATCGTCCGCTGGAGCCTGCCCTCGGGCGGCGCTTCGCGCCGACCCGGGGGCGGACGATGACAGCTAAGGCGACCTGTCAGCTTCGGGAGGAGAAAAACCACGATGTATCATTTCACCGCGCTCGTCACGCTGTTGGCGCTCATGTTTTATTTTTACACCAGCATTGGCGTGGCCCGGGCGCGCGCCAAATACGGCATCAAGGCGCCGGCGATCTCGGGCAATCCCGACTTCGAGCGGGTGTTTCGCGTGCAGATGAACACGCTGGAATGGCTGCCGATCTTTTTGCCGTCGCTGTGGCTGTTCGCGATCTATGTCAGCGACGCGATCGCGGCCGTGCTCGGGCTGGTGTGGATCGCGGGCCGCTTTCTCTACATGACCGGCTATGCCGAGGCTGCCCAAAAACGCAGCCGCGGGTTCGGAATTCAGGCCGGCGCTGCGGGCGCGCTGCTGCTGGGCTCGCTGGGCGCGATCCTGTGGCGCCTGGTGCATGGCTGATATCGACGGAACAGCAAATAGCACGCGTCATGCCCCGCGCTTGTCGCGGGCATCCACGTCTTGCGTTTCTTGAGGTGGCAAAGACGTGGATGGCCGGGACAAGCCCGGCCATGACGACACTTGCTAGATTTCGTCCGCTTGGCGCGGACGACGGTGTTTGCAATCCGCGCTATTTGGTCAGCGGGCAGCCGCTGTCCTTGGCCGAGAAGAAGGCCTTGTTGCCGGGGATCACCGCGAGCTGCTTGTAGTAATCCCAGGGCTTCTTGGACTCCGACGGCTTCTTGACCTCGAACAGATAGAGATCGTGCACCATGCGGCCATTGGCGAGCACCTTGCCTTGCGCGAAGGCATCGTCGACCGGCAGCTCCTTCAGCTTGGCGGCAACCGCCTCGGTGTCCTTGGCACCGGCCGCCTTCACCGCCTTCAGGTAGCTCAGGACAGCCGAATAGGTGCCGGCATGGATCATGCTCGGCATGTGACCGGTGCGCTTGATGAAGCGCTCGGAAAAGGCGCGGGTCTTGTCGTCGTGGTCCCAATAAAAGCCTTCCGTGAGGATCAGCCCCTGTGCGGCCTCGAGCCCGAGGCCGTGCACCTCCGACAGCGTCATCAAGAGCCCGGCAAGCTTCTGGCCGCCCCTGACGATGCCGAACTCGGCGGCCTGCTTGATCGAATTTGTGGTGTCGAGGCCGGCATTGGCGAGACCGACGATTTTTGCCTTCGAGCTCTGCGCCTGCAGCAGGAAGGAGGAGAAGTCCGACGAGTTGAGCGGCACGCGCACCGAACCGACCACCTTGCCGCCTCTGGAGGTGACGATGTCGGAAGTGTCCTTCTCCAGCGCGTAGCCGAAGGCGTAGTCGGCGGTCAGGAAGAACCAGGTGTCGCCGCCGGCCTCCACGAGTGCGCCGCCGGTGCCGACCGCGAGCGCGCGGGTGTCGTAGGCCCAGTGGAAGCTGTAGGGCGTGCAGGCATCGCCCGTGATGCGCGAGGTCGCCGCGCCGACCACGATGTCGATCTTCTTCTTCTCCTTCGACAGCTCCTGCACCGCGAGCGCGACGGAGGACGTGGTCAGCTCGGTGATCATGTCGACGCCTTCGGCGTCATACCAGCGCCGCGCGATCGCGGTCGCGAGATCCGGCTTGTTCTGGTGGTCGGCGGTGACGAGTTCGACCTTCTGGCCGAGCACCTCGCCGCCAAAATCCTCGACCGCCATCTTGGCGGCTTCAATCGAATATTTGCCGCCATAATCGGCGTAGACGCCGGACTGATCGTTGAGGATCCCGATCTTGACCTGTGCCGCCGCGGGCTGAGCCAGCAAGCCAAGGCCAGCCGCCGCTACAAGAGCCACAAATCCGGATTTCATCATCTGCCTCCCAGCAATCCTGTCCTGAAACGTGCCGGATGATATGGGATAACCCGGCGCCTGCCCATCCATTCCCCTTTAACCAATAGTATGGATGACCGCCAGGATCGGATTCTATTCGGCCGCGGCTTTGGCCTCGGCAGGCTTGGCTTGCCTGCCGTCGGCGAGATTGCGCACCACCATGTAGAAAATCGGTGTGAACAAGAGGCCGAACAGCGTCACGCCGAGCATGCCGAAGAACACGGCAACCCCGACCGCCTGCCGCATCTCCGAGCCCGAGCCGGAGGAGATCACGAGCGGAAGCACGCCGAGGATGAAGGCGAATGAGGTCATCAGGATCGGCCGCAACCTGAGGCGGCAGGCCTCGATGACAGCGTCCAGCCGCCTGCGGCCTTCGAGCTCGATGTCGCGGGCGAACTCCACGATCAGGATCGCGTTCTTGGCGGCAAGGCCGATCAGCACCACGAAGCCGATTTGGGTGAGGATGTTGACGTCCTGCCCCATGATACGCACGCCCAGCGTCGCCGCGAGCAGGCACATCGGCACGATCAGGATCACGGCGAATGGCAAGGTCCAGCTGCCATATTGCGCGGCCAGCACCAGATAGACGAACAGCACGCAGATCGGGAAGACGTAGAGGCCGGTATTGCCGCCGTTGACCTGCTGATAGCTGAGATCGGTCCAGTCATAGGAAAAACCGCTCGGCAGCGTCTCTCCGGCGAGCCGCTTCATGGTCTCGATCGCGGTCGCCGAACTCGTGCCCGGCAAGCCTTCGCCCTGCAGCTCGGCGGCGGGATAAAGGTTGTAGCGCGCGACCCGGTCCGGCCCCGAGATGTCGCGGAAATCCACCACGCTGCCGAGCATCACCATATCGCCCGCGGCATTGCGCGTGCGCAGCCGCGCCAGATCCGCGCGTTCCTTGCGGAACGGCAGGTCGGCCTGCGCGGTCACGTGATAGGTGCGGCCGAGGATATTGAAGTCGTTGACATAGGTCGAGCCGAAATAGGTCTCGATCGCGTCGGTGACGTTCTGGATCGGCACGCCAAGTTTCTGGGCCTTGACGCGGTCGATGTCGACGAACACCTGCGGGGTATTGGCGGTGAATGGCGAGAACACGGACGTGAGCCCCGGCGCCTTTCGCGCGGCGCCGACCAGTTCGTCGGTCGCGGCGGCCAGAAGCTCTGCGCCGCGGCCCTGCCGGTCCTGGATACGCATGGTAAAACCGCCGCCGGTGCCGATGCCGGGAATCGGCGGCGGCGGAATCACGATGATGAACGCGCCCTCGATCGCCCCGAGCCGCTTGCGCAGGTCCGCGGTGATGGCGGCGGCCGTCAGCCCCTTCTTCAGCCGCACCTCCGGCTCCTCGAACACCGGAAACAGCGCCGCCGCATTGGAGGCCTGGGTGCGCGTCGCACCCGAGAGCCCGGCGAAGGCCGCGACGCGGATGATGCCCGGCGTATCGAGTGCGGTATCCTGGATCCGCTTGACGATCTCGGTGGTGCGCGCCAACGAGGCGGCGCCCGGCAGCTGCGCCGAGATGATGACATAGCCGCGATCCTGCGCCGGAATGTAGCCCTGCGGCGTGGTGGCAAGCAGCCAGCCGGCGCTGCCGATCAGCACGACGTAGAGCAGCAGCATCATGACGCGATGCCGGATCACGAAGGAAGCCGTATCGGCATAAAAATTCGACAGCCGGTCGAACCCGCGGTTGAACACGCCGACAAAGGCCTCCCAGGCGCGGCCGATCAGGTTCCAGGCCGCCGGCGGCCGTTTCTCCTCGTGCGGGAGGAGGATCTGCGAGGCCAGTGCGGGCGACAACGTCAGCGAACAGAAGCAGGAGATCGCGGTCGCGACCGCGATGGTGACCGCGAATTGCTGGAAGAACTGGCCGGAGATGCCGCCGAGAAACGCGGTCGGCACGAACACCGCGCACAGCACCAGCGCGATCGACACCAGCGCGCTGCCGACCTCTTCCATCGTCTTCAGCGCGGCCTCGCGCCGGCCGAGGCCCGCGCGCAGATGCCGCTCAACATTCTCGACGACGACGATGGCGTCGTCGACCACGATGCCGACCGCGAGCACCAGCCCGAACAGCGTCAGATTGTTGATGGCATAGCCGAGCGCCGCCATCGCCGCAAAGGTGCCGACCAGCGACACCGGGATCGCCGCGATCGGGATGATTGCCGGACGCCAGCCCTGCAGAAACACCAGGACCACGATGACGACGAGGATCATCGCTTCATAAATGGTCTTGATCAGCTCGTTGATCGATTGCGCGATGAACTCGGTCGGATTGTAGCCGATATTGTAGTCGAGCCCCTTGGGGAAGCCCGCCTTCAGCTTCTCCATGGTGCTGGAGATGCCCTTGGCGGTGGCGAGCGCGTTCGATCCGGGGCGCTGGGTCACCAGCATCGCCACCGCGGTCTTACGCAGCAGGAAGCTGTTGGTCGAGTAATCCAGCGCGCCGAGCTCGATCCGCGCCACGTCGCGCAGCCGCACGGTGCGGCCGTCCGCGCCGGCCTTGACCACGATGTCCTCGAACTGGGAAATGTCTTTCAGCCGTCCGGTGAAGGTCAGATTCGGCTGGAAAGCGCGATCGGAGATTGGCGGACTGGCGAACTGGCCACCGGTGATCTGCAGGTTCTGGGCCCGGATCGCGGCAATGACGTCGCTTGCGGTCATGCCGAGGTTCGAAATCTTATCCGGATCGAGCCACAGCCGCATCGAATAGTCGCGCGCGCCAAAGATCTGGATGTCGCCGATGCCGTCGAGCCGCAGCAGCTGGTCGCGGATCTGGAGCAGCGCGTAGTTCGAGATGTAGAGCTGGTCG
>NZ_JAFATE010000681.1 GCF_019244115.1 Bradyrhizobium sp. | reverse complement strand
GTGCCGGTCAGCATGGTCTTGCGCGTCAATGGCGAGGACAAGCCGTTGATGATCGATGTCAGGACGACCGTGCTCGATGCGCTGCGCGAACATCTCGGCCTGACCGGAAGCAAGAAGGGCTGCGATCACGGCCAGTGCGGTGCCTGCACCGTCCTGATCGACGGCCGGCGCGTGGTTTCGTGCCTGACGCTTGCTGCCTCGGCGCAGGACAAGGACATTCAGACCATCGAGGGCCTGGCGAGCAATGGCAAGCTGCATCCGATGCAGCAGGCCTTCATCGATCAGGATGCATTCCAATGCGGCTATTGCACCCCGGGCCAGATCATGTCGGCGGTGGCCTGCGTCAGGGAAGGCCACGCCAACAGCGATGCGGAGATCAGGGAATACATGAGCGGCAACATCTGCCGCTGCGCCGCCTATCCCAACATCGTCGCCGCCGTGAAACAGGCGGCCGGCGAAATCCAGAGAGGCTAGGACCATGCGCGCCTTTGCCTATCAGAGAGCCGCGGATGCGTCCGCCGCAGTTCAAGCGCTCGGCGCCACTGGCGCGGGCGTCGCGCCCACCGACGCCGCCGTCCAGGTGCTCGCCGGCGGCACGACCCTGATCGACCTGATGAAGCTCGACGTGATGCGGCCGGGCACCGTCATCGATATCAATCCGCTCGCGCGCGAGTGGTCGCAGATCGTTGCCGCGGACGGCCATCTGCGGCTTGGTGCTCTGGCAAGAATGGCCGACGTCGCTGCCGATCCGGAGGTCCAGCGCAGCTACCCGCTCGTCGCGGATTCGCTGAAGCTCGCCGCCAGCGCGCAGCTGCGCAACATGGCGACACTGGGCGGCAACGTCCTGCAGCGCACGCGCTGCAGCTATTTCCGTGATGTCAGCTACGCCAATTGCAACAAGCGCAACCCGGGATCTGGCTGCGCGGCAATCGAGGGCTTCAACCGCGCTCACGCCGTGCTCGGCACATCGGAGCAATGCATCGCGACCTATCCCGGCGATTTCGCGCAGGCCCTCATCGCGCTCGATGCCAATGTCGATGTCGTCGGCCCATCGGGACGCCGCAGCTTGCCGTTCGCGCAACTGCACAGGCCGCCGGGCGCGACGCCTCAGCTGGAAACGACGCTGGCGCCGAACGAACTGATATCAGGTTTTGCGATCGCGGGGCGTTGGCCGCGCTCCATCTTCCTGAAGGTGCGCGACCGCCAGTCCTATGAATTTGCCTTGGCCTCCGCGGCCGTCGCACTCGACGTGCAAGACGGCGTGGTGCGAAAGGCCCGCGTCGCGCTCGGCGGACTTGCCACCGTTCCATGGCGCGCCCGGGAAGCCGAAGCAGTGCTGGATGGCGCCCGCTTCGACGACGCGTTGGCCGAGCGCGCCGCGGACGCCGCCTTCGCCGGCGCGATCCCGCGGAAAGACAATGCGTTCAAGATTGCGCTTGGCAAGCACGTGGTGGCGCGCGCCCTCCACCAGGCCGCAGCGATGGAGATTTGAGCATGTCGACTGCCGCACCCGAGCCCAAGGCCAACATGGGCGAGCCCGTTCCCCGCTATGACGCCGTTGCGAAGGTGACCGGCGAGGCTGCCTATGCCGCGGACATGCCGCTGGCGCATCCCGCTTACGCCTGTCTCGTGACCAGCGCGATCGCCAAGGGCCGTATCGATGCGTTCGATCTCGCTGAGGCCAGGCGCGTCCGCGGCGTGATCGAGATCTTCACGCACGAGAATATCGGCAAGGTGAAGGATGCAAAGCTGTTCAGCAATGGTGGCTATGCCTCCACCACGATCCAGCCGCTGAAATCCGCCGAGATCGGACATGAAGGCCAGATCGTTGCGGTCGTGACGGCGGAAACTTTTGAGGCAGCGCGCGAGGCCGCGCATCTGGTCAAGGTCAGAACGACGGCGGAGCCGCCAAGCGCGACCTTCGATTCGGCGGGCACGACATTGGCGCCGGCGCAAGGGCAGGCTTCCCAGTTCAAGGAAGATCCGTCCGTCGGCGATTTCGCGACCGCCTTCGCGCAGGCAGACGTCAAGGTTGCGGCGGACTACGAGACCCCGACGCAGCACCACAATCCGATGGAGCTGTTTGCCACGAGCTGCGCCTGGCGCGGCGACCAGCTCACGATCTACGAACCCAGCCAGTCGGTCTATGGCCTGAAGAACGGCGTCGCCGAGCAGCTCGACATCCCGGCGGACAAGGTGCGGGTGATCAGCCGCTACATCGGCGGCGCCTTCGGATCGAAAGGCTCGGTGACGCCGCGCACGGCCATCATCGCTGTCATCGCGCGGCAGCTGAACCGACCGGTCAAGCTGGTCGCGAGCCGCGATCAGGGCTTTACGATCGCGACATACCGTGCCGAGACCCGGCACACCATTCAGATCGGCGCCAGCCGCGACGGCCGGCTGGTCGCGCTGCGGCACGACGGCGAGGAGGTTTCCTCGCGCCCCGATCCCTATGTCGTCGGCGGCACGAAGACGACGACGCGGCTCTATGCCTGTCCGAACGTCGCAAGCCGGGTGTCGATCGTCCACGCCGATCGTAATACGCCCGGCTTCATGCGATCGCCGCCGGAGGTCCCCTACATGTTCGCGCTGGAAAGCGCGATCGACGAACTCGCAGTCGCGCTCGACATGGACCCGATCGAGCTGCGCCGCATCAACGACACGACCCACGAGCCGATTGGCGGCAAACCCTATACGTCCCGCTCGCTGATGGCCTGCTTCGACGAAGGCGCGCAGGCGTTCGGCTGGTCGGAACGCAAGCCGGCCCCCCGGTCGATGAGCGATGGAGACTGGCTGATCGGCTATGGCTGCGCCACCACCTGCTATCCGACCCAGATGGCGCCGGCCGCGGCGCGCGTGCGACTGCAGCGTGACGGACATGCGCGGGTGGAGATCGCCGGCCACGAGATCGGCACGGGCGCCTATACCGTCATCGCCCAGGCGGCTGCGCAAAGGCTGGAAATCCCGTTTGCCAGCGTGACTGTCGCGATGGGCGACAGTGATCTGCCCCCCGCCCCGATA
>NZ_JAFATE010000649.1 GCF_019244115.1 Bradyrhizobium sp. | reverse complement strand
GTGATCGATCCGCGGCTTGACCGACCAGGCGAAAGGAGAAGGAGGTATTTCGGTGAGTGCACCACGGCAAGCTGAAGCCCCGGTAAATTACGGGGTTCAATACCAAGGTAGGGTCGGGTTTGCTGAACGGGGGGTTAATCGGGCGGGCGCGATGTCGCACAGCGCCTCGACCGCGCGGCTCAACGCGGCGCCGTGTCAGCGATCCATGCGCCCCAGGGGAGAGCGTATCGATGCTTGCCAGGCTAAAGCGGGATGCGGCAGGTCCGCCGTCGATGCCGCGTGCGACGTCAGTTCGTCTGCAGGGAAATCTGTGGCAGTCTCTCGCTGCTCAGCTCCAATTCGCGCAGTGCGCGATCGCGGCAATAGCTCGCGGCCCGGATCGAGATGGCGGCAAGCGCGATGCCGCCGACAACATCGATCATATAGTGGGCGCCGATCACCGGTGTTGCGATGATCATCCAGACGTTCATGGCGGCGGCGATCCCGCCGAGGCGCCGCACCGGCCACAGCGCCCACAGATAAAGCACGCCCGAGGCGGCATGGAAGCTCGGGAATGAGACGATTCCGGCAAGCTCGAACAGTTCGAGATGCCGCAGCGCGCCCTCGCGCAGCGCCAGGATGTCGCGCAGCTGGGCGGCATAGAAGGTCATGTTGAGCGCAGGATAATCGGACAGTGGCCCACCAAGGCCGTAGTAGGTGCCGATCGCAGGAACCAGCGCCGAGATCGCGAGCGTGACCGCCAGCGCAATGCCGAATGCGCCGACGAATACCTGCAGGCGGACCAGCCTCATGGTCGCGGCGAGGATGATCGGGGTCAGCAGGAGAAACCACTTGATGAACGCGTATCCCGTCTCGAGCAGGCCGACGAGCTGTGGACGCTCGTTGACGAAGCGCGCGATCATGCCCGGATCCATACCGAGTGCACGATCGATCGCGAGGAAGCTCTGGTCCTGCAGCGGCAGGCTCGTTGCGCCGGCAACATAGCTCAGCGGCCCCATGATGATGGCGATCATGAAGAGCTGGGAAATGCCGCCCAGTGCAAACACCAGTTTTGGATCGGCGGCATGCGCTCGGAGGCGGACATAGAGGATGGCGATCAATGCGAGCTCGATCGCAATCCCGGTCATGGTCAGAAACGCCCCGGGCGCGATCGAGAAATTCCCGAGGAGGACTGCAAGCAGCAGGACGCTTCCCATCGCTGCGATGGGAAGCCAGTTCAGGTGAAACAGCCGCCAGGCAAATCGGACGTCCGGTTCGAGCATTCCCTCACAACCCCCTTGAATTGTGGGGAAGGTATGCCGGCGTCCCGTTAAGGTCGGGGTAAGGTGTGTGGTTATCGGTCGATGAATGCGCTGACCCAGGCCATCGCGCGCGGGCATGATGCGGCAGTCTCGCGCGATCATGCCGATGGCTGGGCCGCTCTAGTTTTTGGCCTTGTTTTCTTGTCTGAATAGGTGTTCAGTTTTTCGTGGCAGTCTGCGGCGACACTGCTCAAAACAGTGAAAGTTGGTTCGGTTTGGTGGCCGGGCCTTGAGGGACGGGGGAACGCGCCATGGTGTATCGGCGGACCCATCAGGTGGTGAAGCGGCTGGCTGCCCGGCGCAGCGCCATTCTGACCGCGGCGCGGGAAGCGGCGGCGGAGCAGGGGATGGGCGCGGTCCAGATCGCGCCGGTGGCCGTCAGGGCCAATGTCGCCGCCGGCACGGTGTATCGCTATTTCCCGTCGAAGGCCGATTTGATTTCCGAACTCATCGCCGAGGTTTCACGCGACGAGCTTGCCGCGATCCGTCGCGCGGCTGACGCTGCACCCGGACCGTCCTCGGCGCTGGCCGCGGCTGTCTCGACGGTCGCGGTCCATGTACTGTCGCAGCGCAAGCTCGCCTGGGGCATTCTGGCCGAGCCGGTGGATGTCGATGTCACCGCCTCGCGCCTGGCGAGCCGGCGCGAGATATCAGGCGAAATCGCTGCGCGGATCGATGCGGCCGTGCGCGCCGGTCATCTGCCGCAGCAGGACACGGCGCTCGCTGCAACCGCGCTGCTCGGCGCGCTGCACGAATCGCTGGTCGGGCCGCTGGCGCCGGACAACCTGGACGATCCCGCAAAGCTGCGCGATACCGTGCAGGCGGTGACGCTGCTGGCGCTGCGCGCGGTCGGCGTGATGGACGCGCGGGCCCGCGGGCTGGTCGTGCAGGCCACAGTACCTGCGAAGACGCTGGTCGGGGCGTAGCGCGCACGTCATTGCGAGCGCAGCGAAGCAATCCAGACTCTCTCTGCGGCGACAGTTTGGATTGCTTCGTCGCTTCGCTCCTCGCA
>NZ_JAFATE010000574.1 GCF_019244115.1 Bradyrhizobium sp. | reverse complement strand
GTTGCGGTCGTCAGGCCGGCACTGCGCTCGGCCAAGGCCGGCGCGAAGGAGCGCAACGGCGGCATCGATGCCTTGCGCGCAGCGGTCACGCTGCTGTTGGTGTTTCACCATAGCGCCATCACCTACGGCGCGATCGGCGGCTGGTATTACAAGGAGATCGCGCCCTCCATATCTCTGAGCGGCGTGCTGCTGATCCTGTTCTGCACCGTCAACCAGGCCTGGTTCATGGGCCTGTTCTTCCTGCTCTCGGGCTACTTCACCCCTCCGGCCTTCGATCGTCACGGCGCGGCTGGCTTCGTCCGCGAACGCGTGATCCGGCTCGGCATTCCGCTTCTCGTCTATTTCCTGCTGCTGTACCCCCTGACGGAGGCGCTGGCCCAGACCGCGAAGGGACGCTCCTTCATCAGCGTGTTTGTCTATCAGTGGATGCATGCGCGGTTCGAGCCCGGCCCGCTCTGGTTCGCCGAGGCCCTTTTGATCTTCGCGGCCGTCTGGCTGGTCTGGCGACTTCTGCGCAAGAGCGCGCCGGCCGCGGACCGAACATTGTTCCCTTCCAACGCGGCGCTGCTCGGCGCTGTGCTGCTCACCGGTCTCGCGGCATTCCTGTTGCGGCTGGTCTGGCCGGTCGGGGTGAACGTTGGCTTCCTGCAGCTCGGTTATTTCGCCTCCTACATCGCGCTGTTTGCCGCGGGCTGCGCCGCGGCAAGCGGCAAATGGTTGGAACGGATTCCGGCGCCATCCAAGCGATTGTGGCTCAAGGTCGCCTGGATCGCCTGCCCGATCCTTCCGCTCGCGGGACTTGTCGACCTGCGCTTCCATGTGTTTCCCGGGCCTTCCGAAGGCGGCCTCAACCCGCAGGCCGTGCTCTACGCCTTCTGGGAGCCGTTCGTCGCCTTGGGCTTCATTCTCGGCCTGCTGGCCTTCTTCCAGCGGCGTTTCGCGGTCCTGAACAGGTTTTGGGCGAGCCTCGCGCGCCGCGCCTTCCTGATCTACATCATCCATCCGCCTGTTCTGGTCGGCGTGGCCATCGCCTGGCGCGATGTCGCAGCGCCGGCACTGCTCAAGTTCCTCTTGACCGGCTCCGTGGCCTGCGCGCTTTGCTATCTCGTGGCAGGCGTTCTGCTGCGCGTACCGGCAATTGCGCGAATCGTGTGAGCTCGGCGGAAGCGCAAGCCGAAAATGGCAGAGAGAGACTGAGCTTTTCGGTAGATAAGGTGGGCAAATCTGCTAACCAGCGGGCCTGAAAGCGAAGCATGCCCGGAAAGCGCGAGGCGGCTCGCATCGCAGCCATTCGCGCTTTGGTCACGTCAGAGAGGAGCGCCATGGAGCATGAAGTTCAAAAGCACGGAACCGTGCGCGCGCCGATCCAGTATATCGTGGAAGGCGGCCATCGCCTGAAGGGCGCCATCGAGCCCTCCGGCAACAAGAACTCCGCACTGCCGATCATCGCCGCGGCGCTCCTGACCGAACATCCAGTCACGCTCGATAACGTGCCGCGCATCCGCGACACCGAGACGCTGGTGGAACTGATCCGCTCGGTCGGCGCGGAGGCCGAATGGCGCGGCCGCAATCGCCTGGCGATCCACGCCAAGGACATCCGCGCCGCCGATCTCGATCCGGATCTGTGCGCGCGGATCAGAGCCTCCATCCTGCTCGCCGGCCCGCTGCTCGCCCGCTGCGGCGAGGTCGGGCTGCCGCCGCCCGGCGGCGACGTCATCGGCCGCCGCCGGCTCGATACCCATTTTCTGGCGTTCGAGCAGCTCGGCGCGACGGTGTCCTCGACCGACCGCCTGCAATTCCGCGCCTCCGCCCTGAAGGGTGCCGACGTGTTTCTCGACGAGCCGAGCGTCACCGCCACCGAGAACGCGCTGGTCGCGGCGGTCGCGGCGCAAGGCACGACGTACTTGCGTAACGCCGCCTCCGAGCCGCATGTGCAGGATCTCGCGCATTTCCTGGTCGCGCTGGGCGCTGACATCGAAGGCATTGGCACCAATACCATGGTGGTGCAGGGACCATCGACCCTGGGCACTGCGAACTACGCGATTCAGCCCGACCACATCGAGGTCGGCTCGCTGATCGGGCTCGCCGCGGTGACCCGCTCGTCGCTTCGCATCGTGCGCGCCGGCACCGAGCACCTGCGCTCGATCCGGATGGGCTTTGAGCGGCTCGGCATCGTCTGCGAGGTCGCCGGTGACGACCTGATAGTGCCGTCCGAGCAGACGCTGAAGATCAAGGACGATTTTGGCGGCCATGTGCCAAAACTCGAAGACCAGCCCTGGCCCGCCTTCCCGGCCGATCTGATGTCGATTGCGATCGTCACCGCGAGCCAGTGCGACGGCGTCATCCTGATGTTCGAAAAGATGTTCGAATCGCGGATGTTCTTCGTCGACAAGCTGATCTCGATGGGCGCGCGCATCGTGCTCTGCGATCCGCATCGCGCGATCGTCGCAGGTCCGAGCCGGCTGCGCGGCGCCTCGATGATCTCGCCCGACATCCGCGCAGGCATGGCGATGCTGCTCGCCGCCGTCTGCGCCGAGGGCACCTCGACCATCAATAACGCCGACCAGATCGAGCGCGGCTATGAGCGCATCGAGGAGCGGCTGAACGCGCTCGGCGCAAAGATCACCCGCGTGCCCGAGCGGGAGCGGTAATAGATTTCGGGATGTGAATGGTATGAATTTCGTAGGGGGGCAAAGGCGCGCCTTCGCGCCGTGCCCACCATCTTTTCGCGAACGTTGTCGAGAACGGTGGGCACGCTGCGCTTAGCCCACCCTACGCTTCCTTGATCGGCGCACCGTCGCGGCAAGCAAGCGCGTCCATGCCACCTCAGATTGATCCGCGAACAGCGACCTCACCCGGTCGAAGCCTGGGATACCTCGTCGGCCCTCCATCAGCCGTCGATTCTGCCGCAGGGCGCGGCTCTCTGTATTGACGTTCCCAAGTTTCAGGGAGATTGTTGCCGCTGCAACACCGACCAAGGTGTGCAGAAAAATAACCGGGGAGGAGGAGCTGATGAAGCAAATTGCGTTGGCCGCAAGCCTTGTGATTCTTGCGCCCTGCGGGGCGATCGCCCAAAGCAGTGACCAGCTGGTCAAGGGCGCGACCGACACGTCGAACGTTCTCAATTACGGGATGGGCTACAATCTGCAGCGCTTCAGCCCGCTCACGCAGATCAACAAGGACAGCATCAAGAATCTGGTTCCGGTCTGGAGCTACAGCCTCGCCGACGACCGCAGCGAGGAGTCGCAGCCGCTCGTCTATCAGGGCATCATCTACGTCACCACTCACAGCGCCACGATCGCGGTCGACGCCAAGACCGGCAAGCAGATCTGGAAGACCAAGATCGAGTATCCGGCCGAGACGCCGCGCATCGTCTGCTGTGGCATCGTCAATCGCGGCGCCGCACTGTTTGACGGAAAGGTGTTCCGTACCACGCTTGACGCCA
>NZ_JAFATE010000560.1 GCF_019244115.1 Bradyrhizobium sp. | reverse complement strand
ATGGCTGTCGCTCGACATCGACGACAACCGCGAGACGTTCTTCTGGAGCTATCTGATCGCCGCGGGGCAAACCGTCGCGCCCGGTGTTGGAGTGGCGGTCATGTGTGGATCGCCAGGAGCTTTAGGCCAGGTCGTCGCCACGACCATTAGTCCACCCGTAGCTCTTATTTTTGGATCAGTTTATCCGGAGAAACAGCGAGCGCCGCCCCGTCGTCGTCTTTCCGGAGTGGGCATGTGGGTAAGCCCGCAGGGCTTATCCAAGCTCTGCGCCAGCAGAGCGCCATGTCCACGCCGATTCGCGCGCCGCTGTGGATAACTCAGTGAGGCGTGACCACCTCCTCTCCCAATAAATCGACCAGCAGCAGCGGAGCGTCGCACTCAGGACAGTGACCGCCCAAGCCGATGGCGCGACTAAAGTGATGGCAATCCGGGCAGCGACGCTGGCCCACGAGACGTTCCCCGCAACTGGGGCATTCGTACACCGTTTGTGCGACGACGGCGCGGCGTTGCTGAAGTTCGTGTCGTAAGCTCAGCAGGTCCGGCAGGCTGACCTGGCGGCGGAGACGAAATGCACGCTGCTGGTGGGCGCGTGAACAATAGCGCGCGCGAGATGATGGCAACGCGGCGCCGCACAGCAGGCAGCCAGCGCAACCATCACGCGAACCGTCACGCGAACCGTCACGCCTGGGCAACTCGGTAGCCTGCGTCATGCCTGGTCATCTATGCCGCGGTGCTTGGGAGCGAGCTTGGCACGATAGCTGGGTCCCTCGATGACCAGTTGGTGAGCGGCGTTGGCCACGCGGTCGAGTGCACTATTGCCAAGGATGGGGTTGTCGAAGAGGCCGAGCCACTCGTCGACGCCGCGGTTTGAGGTCAACGCGAAACTCGCGTGCCGATGACGTTCGATGATCAGGTCGTACAGGTCCTCACTCTGCTGAGCAGAGAGACGGTGCAGCGCGAAGTCATCCAGGATGAGCAGATCTGGAGCCAGGAAGCGGCGGAAGACGCGTTCGTAGGTGTGGTCGGCACGCGCCTGGCTGAGTTCTTTGAGAAGCGTGTCGGCGCGCGTGAACACCACACTGTGGCCGGCTCTGACGGCGGCGGCGCCAAGCGCCTGGACCAGAAATGTTTTTCCGACGCCAACTGGACCAACCAGGATGACGTGCTCCTTGCGCTGGAGGAACTGGAGCGTAAAGACGTGCTGGAGTTGCTGACGATCGACGTGCACAGGTGAGCTCCAATCAAAAGCGTCGAGTGTGACGCGCTCTTCGAAACCGGCCTGATCGAGGTGACGTTCGAGGGCTTGCTGTTCACGCCGCTGGACCTCGTCGGCCAGCAGCAGCGTCAGGAAAGCGGCGTAATCGAGCTGCTGGGCGCGCGCCAGCGCGAGTCGCTCCGGCAGCGTTGGCACCAGTTGACCCAGCTTCAAGCGTTTGAGCAGCCGCACTAGGTCCGGATCGAGGCTCACGATCGCTCCTCCCCAGCCGGCGTGACGCTGGCAACTGGCAGGTAGCGATGATCGAACGCGGTACCGGGTCGAGTGAAGCGCCCGGCGGGCAATGGCTTGACGCGCTGCTCAGGTGGTGGAGTTGGCTGACCTTCGTGTTCCAGCGCCAGCACCAGGATGCGTTCGACGCGGCGTACTTCCAGCAGATCGAAGCCGAGGGCGCGTGCGCAGGCGGCATCCAGGCGTTCTGGCGTGTAGCGGTCGGCCAGCCGCAGCAGCTTCTGGCCCTGGCGTAGCTTGGACCAGGGGAAGGTGCCCGCCAGCAGCCGCTCGGCGAACTGGCCGACGTTGGGTCCCAACTGCATCGCCTGGCGCACCACGCGGTCCGGGGCACGCATGGCGTAGGCGGTCCGCTCGGGCGGGTAATCGTCGCAATCGGTGGAACGTCCGCCTTTGGGTTTGCGTGGATGAACTTTGACAAGCTCACCCGCGCGATAGAGTTTGACCAGCTTGCTATCGCAGCGGGCCTCGAGCTCGGTGCCGGGTGGGCAGGTCGTCGACGGCGCCGAGTACAGCGCGTACTGGACGCTGACGTGATGATCCGGGTGGACGGTCACGTCCCTCCAGAGCGGCACGTCGTAAGGAACGCCGTCGTAGGGTTGGAGATGAGCCCGCTCCTCGTCTTCAAAGACCACGCGTGGTAGACGCCGTGTGGTGCCGTGCACGCGCAGCCCGGCCACCTCGCGGCACCAGTGCCCGGATTGCTGGCGGCTATCGACGAGGTCGATGAAGTGACTGCCTTTCCACCAGCGCTCGCGTACGTATTTGATGCCATTTTCGACGTGTGGCTTATCCCGCGGCGCTCGCACGCGAGCTGGGTCCAGGAGTAGACCTCGCGCCCGGCTGTACTCCACAAATGCGCGCGTCGGCCGCGGGTTGAGCGCGTCGGGTCCAGCAACTGCCGCCGGAAAATTGTCCAGAATCAAACGCGCAGGTACACCGCCGAAGAAGCGCCATGCCTGCTCCAAGCCTTCGATGGTGGCCTCGACCGTCTGCTGCAGCAGCGGCCACACAAATGCGTATCTGCTGTACACCAGCACCACCAGCAGGCAGTACACGGTCTGGTGCTTGCCGGTGGTCGGATCGATGAGCGTGCCGAGTTTGCCGAAATCCATCTCGGCGACTTCGCCGGGTGCCGTCGGCGCCATGCGCACCGTCGAGCGGGGTTGCTTCCACAGGCCAGCCTGGCGTACGTAGCGCCGCAGCGTGGTGTACTTCACCTTGAGGCGATGCTGCGCATCGAGGAGCTCCTGAATGCGCGTGAGCAGCAGGTGGTCCTGGTCGAGCCAGGCGGCGATCTGATCGCGGTGCGGCTCCAACATCGCCAATTGCGGCGCCACACGTTGTGCTGGCTGAACCGCCACGACACCCAGCCGTCGGAGTTCCAGCAGCTGCGCCTCCGTGGGCGGCGGCCCAGTGGCGCTAAGACCCAGGCTGAGCGCAGCGGCCAGGTACTTCTTGACCGTCTCCCGCGCCAGGCCGGTCGCCCGCGCGATCGCACGCTGGCTCTCCTGCACTTGCCAGCGACGCACCACTTCTTCGATCTCCATCCGATGCAGCTCCCGATAGCCCATCCCGTCCACCTTGGTTGTGGTGGCGAAGATGCTGGCGAACGGAGCCTTGGGTGGCCTAATCCTTCGTGGCGATCTGCTGGCCTAAAGCTTGATGGCGATCAGGCCCCAAACTGGCCTATTCCTCATGGCGATCCACAGCGGTCGCGCGTGTCGGACCGCCGTTCATGTCTATGCGTGGAGCTCTCCTACCTTGGCCGTAACCACGCATCCAGCTCTCGCCTTCCAGGACTCCGATCATCGCCGCGAGGTCATACGCGGTATCGGGCTCGTGCTGCTCATTGCTGTCATCGGCCTGTTCATCGCGAAG
>NZ_JAFATE010000499.1 GCF_019244115.1 Bradyrhizobium sp. | reverse complement strand
TTCGACGCTTTCCTGCTGGTCGTCGAATGGGGAAAGACGCCGCGCGAGGTGGTCGCATCCGCGCTCGCCGGCAACGATCAGGTGGAGCGCAAACTTCTCGGCACCGTTCTCAACAAGGTCGAGCTGCGGAAACTGCAGACCTACGAGGCCTCGCTGTCGGCGCTCTATGACAAAAAGAGATATGCGAACTACGTGAATGACAGCGACGATGCGCGCCGCTCCTGGTTCGGGGCCGACGAGAAAGGTTTTAAGCAGCGATGACCAGATACCAGAGCTGCGCAGTGGTCCTGCTTCTGTTTTTCCTGCTGCCCGGCCGCGCGACGGGCGCAGACTATCTGCTGGGATCCGGCGATGATCTGACGGTCAAGGTCTATGAATGGCCCGACATCAGCGGCGACTACCGGATCGGCGCCGACGGAAAAGCGTCGTTTCCGGTGATCGGTGATGTCATGGCGGCCGGCCTCACGGTGGATCAGCTCGGCAAGGCCATTGGAGAGATGCTCGGCCGCCAGGCGCGCTTGAAGGACCCGCTGAGCGTTGCGGTGCAAGTCAAGGAGTACCGGCCGTTCTTCATTACCGGAGATGTGCAGAAGCCCGGCGCCTATCCGTTCCGGCCCGGGCTGACGGTGCTGCAGGCCGTGACCGTGGCCGGCGGCTTTTTCCGCTTCACCGATCCGGGGCTGCTTCGGCTCGAACGCGATGCGATCATTCACCGGGGCGAGCTTCGCATTCTCAAGGAAAAACTGGCGGCGCTGATGGCACGCAACGCCCGCCTCAAAGCCGAGCGGGACGGCGCCTCTGCGATCGCATTTCCGGACGAGGCAACTTTCGATCGGAAGGATCCGAGGATCGCCGCCATGGTCGATCGCGAGACGGTGCTGTTTCGGACCCAAAAGGCGGACCTCGAGCGACAGCTGTCGTCACTGACCGATCTGCAGAACCTCTATTGGGGGGAGATTTCGGCGCTGCAGGCGCAAATCGAATCGGAAAAAAAGCAGGGCGAGTTGGTTCAAAAGGAGGTCGACGAGCTTCACGGCCTCGCCGCGCGCGGGCTGACGTCAAACCCACGGCTTTTCCTGGTCGAGCGAACGCTTGCAGAAATCGAGGGAACGCAGCGAAATCTTCAGGCCGTCATCATGAGGTCGCGCCAGAGCATCGCGCAGGCCGCGCAGCAAGCCGACGAGCTCAAGATCAAGTTTCGCGATCGCATCGATGGCGAAAGCGACCAGGTCGGCGCCGAAATTCGCGACACGCGGCTTCGCATCGATACCACGAACCAGCTGGTCACCGAGGCGGAGGAAACGGCGCCGATGGCGATCGCGCGGCGGTTGCGGAACAGCGGAGCGGAGCCGAGGTTCAAATTGTCCAGGCGGACGGCCGATGGCGCCAAGCAGGAGGTGAACGCCGAAAGCTCTGATCTGGTCGAGCCAGGTGACGTGGTCCAGGTCGACAACTCCGTTGCCCAGCCCATCGAGACCGGATCGAATGCGACGAAAGGTCAATCCGACCGCGCCGAGCTGTCGGCAACGCATTAACGGAGCGGCTGCGCGGGTTGCAGTCCGGCCAGCCGTCCGTCGGGGAGTAGCCTGACCGCTCCGAGGCCGACCTCTCCTCAACCTCCTTGCGTCGTTCCGGCGCTGCCCGCCATGCAATCTGCGCGATACGGATCCTGCTTCTGCCCGCCGGATAGGAACGATCCACCTGGAAGTCGGGTTCTCCATGATCCACTCCCGATCCCAGCGGTCCCATGTATCACCATGTCAAAAAACTGATGTTCACCGTTCGCGTCGACGAGCCGGACCCCCGTTTTGGCAACATGCTTCTCGAGCAGTTCGGCGGAGCCAACGGAGAACTCGCTGCGGCAATGCAATATTCGATCCAGGGACTGAACTGCGAGGACCCGGATCGCAAGGACCTGTTGATGGACATCGGCACCGAAGAGCTCAGCCACCTGGAAGTCGTCGGCTGCCTCGCCCGGATGCATCTGGCGCCGTCAAAATTCGATCGTCGGGCCGCCGAGGCCGATCCGCTGATTGCGATCGCCGGCGGCGGCGGCATCAACCTGTTCAACTCCCAGGGCAATCCGTGGACTGCCGATTATCTGAAGATCACCGGCGAGCTCGACGTCGATCTTCGCAGCAACATCGCGGCCGAGGCGCGCGCCAAGATCGTCTATGAGCGGCTGATCAATTTCTGCGACGACGCAGGCAGCAAGGACGCCTTGCAGTTCCTGATGACGCGCGAGATCACCCACATGAAGGCGTTTTCGCTCGCGCTCGAGAGCCTTTCCAAGCCGGCCTTCAGCATCGGCCGGATTGCGCCGACCCCTGGCCTCGTGAACCAGTTCTTCAACGATTCCACCGGCAGCGGCGACCACGGCGAGATCGATACGCGCGGCCCGTGGAACGAGGGCGGCGACTGGGTCTTCACGGAGTCTCCGGCGCTGCAGGCGGCCGAGCCGGGCGCAGCGACGGAGATCGTCACCGAAAGCTCGCCCCCGGTCGATGAAGCCGGGCTCAGGGAACTGATGCTCCATGAGCTTCGCGACATCCTGCACGCCGAGAAGCAGCTGACCAAGGCGCTTCCGAAAATGGCCAAGGCGGCGCGATTCGACCAGCTGCGGGAATTGTTCGAGCAGCACCTGATCGAGACCCAGAATCAGATCGAGCGCATCAACCAATGTTTCGACCTGCTGGGCGAGAGCGCGCGGGCGAAACCGTGCAAGGGCATGATGGGCCTGATCGAGGAGGGCGAGGAGGTCATGGACGAAGGCGAGGACAAGGAGGATGCCGCCGCCGATCTCGCTTTGATCGGGGCGGCCCAGCGGGTCGAGCATTACGAGGTCGCAACCTATACGACCCTTCGCAATCTGGCACAGCAGCTTCGCCACAGCGCCGTTGTCGCCCTGCTGTCAACATCGCTTGCCGAGGAGGAGAATGCCGATCTGCTTCTCAATCAGGTCGCGCGCTCGCTGATGTCGGTCGCAAGGATGCCGGCGGCACTCGAGCGGACTGAATGATGTCCGCCTGGATGGAGTCTCCTCGGCGCACGGTAGACGCCGAGGCCACGTACGCTTTGACCGTTTTGAGATGGGGCAGCAGGGGAGATGGCGGCTACCAGACCGTTCTTTGGACGATGAAGATGAGTTGGAGATAACCCATGAGACACGCGCAGATCCGATCCATCAAAATATCAGGCACGGCACTTGCCCTTGGCATGGCCATGCTGATGGCCCATGCCGCGGCCGCTGCTCCCAGGGATGCTTCGGCACGCAAGGATCAGCACTTCATGACGGAGGCCATTCAGGGAGATCTTTCCGAGATCAAGATGGGAAAGCTGGCGCAGGAGAAGGGCCAAAGCGATCAGGTCAAGGATTTTGGCAGGACCCTGGAACAGGATCACTCCGAACACCTCCAGAAGGCGCAGCAGACCGCGCAGCAGGACGGGCTCAACGCGCCCTCCGAGCCGAACGCGAAGCAGAAAGCCATGTACGACCGCATGAGCAGCCTCACCGGGAAGGCGTTCGATGCCGCCTTCGCGCGTGACATGGTGCGGGATCACGAGAAGGATATTAAGGCCTATCAGAAGGAAGCCAGTTCGCACTCGGGACTGGCGGATTTCGCGGCGCAGACCGTTCCCGTGCTGAAGAAGCATCTGGAAACGGCGCAGTCGCTGCTGCCGTCGCGCGGGCGCTGAAGGGCATCCGGCTTGCGGCTATTGCGGGCAGTGTCGACGAGGCTCACCGCATCGTTGCGAGCTGTACGGCCAGGGCACACGCCCGGTCATACTCGTCGAGATTGATCCACTCGTCGATGGTGTGCACCTCGTTCTGCCCGGCGCCGAAAGTCACGGTCGGAACGCCGTGACGCACCATCCAGTTGGCGTCGAGCCCGCCATTGGCGGCGCGGATGGTCGGCGTTGCGCCGATGCCGGTGACCGCCGCGACGGCACGCCTGACCACCAGTAGGCTCTCCTTCATGCGGAACGGATAGTAGTCGGTTTCGGCCTTGAACTTGACGCGTCCCGCCCTGCCGTGGCTGTTCTTGACGCGCTTTGCGGCGTTCTCGAATGCCGCCTTGTAGGCCTTGGTGATCTCCTTGAAGAATTTTGCATCGTGGCTGCGGCTTTCGCCGCGCACATGCACATAGTCGGTGACAACATTGGTGGCGTCTCCGGCCGGCCGGCCCTCGCCGCCGGTCACGGGGCCGACATTGCTGGTGCCCTGCCGCTTGCCCTTCACCACCTTGCCGAACCAGCCGCCGGCCTTCACCTCAGTGAGCGCGAGTGCGAGGATCATGGTCGAACTGATCCCCCGCTCCGGCGCGACGCCGGCATGCGAGGCGCGGCCGAAGATCTCGACCTGCCAGCGATCCGCGCCGACCGCGCCGATGGTGACGTCGGACGCAGCGCCGCCGTCGTAGTTGAAGGTCATGACCGGTGTGCCGAGGTCTTCGGTCTTGACGTGGCGCGCGCCGTAGAGCCCGCTCTCCTCCCGCACGCAGAACAACAGCGTGATCGGCGGATGATCGAGCTGCTTGTTGGCGAGCTCGGCCGCCAGCGTGACCAGAACGCCGCAGCCAGCGCGGTTGTCTCCGCCGAGCGCGGTCTTCGCCTCGTTGACGATCTTGCGGCCGGCCAGTTTTGGTTTCGCGCCGGCGCACAGCGGCACCGTGTCCATGTGGGTCATGAACATGATCCGCGGCTGGTTGTGCATCGCGCCGCGCCCGGGCAGATCGACGATGAGGTTTCCGGTCTGCGTCGGCACGGGAATGCGCGTGTTGGCGTCGTCGAGGCGGATCGCGCCCGCCGGTACGCCGCAGTCCTGCAGCGCCGCGATGAGCTCGCGGCCGATCGCCGCCTCTTGTCCGGTCACGCCCTCGACGGCGAGAAAGCGCATTAGGCGGGAGGCGGCGGCCTGGGTGTCGACGGGCATGACGTATCCTTGCGATGAGCGGAGCTCGTCAGCATCCTTCGCAGCTCCGTGCTTTGCAAGGCTCGTGAAACGGTCCGCTGAAGCAATTTGGCGAGGCGCGGGAGCCCAAAAACCGGCTCCTTCATCCACGGCTCCGGCGCGACGGCCGTTGCCCACCCCACCGGGCGTGGCTCGCCGAGCCGTAGCTCGCGAAGCGAGTGAAGGTTGGTGGGCTCAGCACAATTGCCGCCGGATCGGTTGACGTGGCGCTGTGGGAACACGACATATCCGCTAGATCCAGGTCACCGCTCGGGAGCAGGATATGGACGCGCCGCCAAACATCGATTCCGTCACCACGCCTCTTGACGGCGACATCGTGCACTGGCTGACCAACGATACGCGCGATGCGCGTTTCCTGGACAATATCTTCGCCGAGATGTGCGTCCGGCTCCAGCGAGCCGGCATTCCCGTCAAGCGGGCGACGCTTCATCTCCTGATCCACCATCCGCAATGGCTTGG
Source organism: Bradyrhizobium sp. (assembly GCF_019244115.1). Taxonomy (GTDB): domain Bacteria; phylum Pseudomonadota; class Alphaproteobacteria; order Rhizobiales; family Xanthobacteraceae; genus Bradyrhizobium. Next base: position 20,319 of record NZ_JAFATE010000499.1, on the reverse strand, counting down.
CGCCCGGATCATGTGGGCCGACGGCATGCGTGAGGCCGAGATCGCGAGGGTCGACTACGATGTCAGGGAGCGATCCGAATTCATCGGCAGCGCCGCCAACGAAATCCTCGACGGTGCCACCGAGGTGCGCGAGAACCTCGAACGTGATCCCTCGTTGGGCCGCAAACACGCTCTCTATGATGAGCTGCGGGCGAACGGCCTGACCGAATACGTGGCATGGCCGCTGTACCATACCCTCGGCAAACGGCATATCGTGACCTTTGCAACCGACCGGGCAGGAGGTTTCGAGGATGCACATGTCGCGGGCCTGAAGAAACTGTTGCCGACCCTGGCGCTGGTGAGCGAAATCCGCATGAAGAATCGGCTGGCGCGAACGCTGCTCGAGACCTATGTCGGGTCGCACGCCGGCGAGCTCATTCTGGCCGGCGCCACGCGGCGAGGAAGTGGCACGACGGTGCGCGCCGCGATCATGATCTGCGACCTGCGTGATTTCACCCGGATCTCGGACAATTGGCCGCGCGATGACGTGATCGAGCTTCTGAACGACTATTTTGATGCGATATCGGAGCCGGTCGCGCGGCATGGCGGGGAAATATTGAAGTTCATGGGCGACGGTCTGCTCGCCATTTTCCCGCTCACCGAGCCCTCGGCCTGCGCAAATCTGTTGCATGCCGTCACCGAGGCCCGCCAGGCCATGGCTGCCCTGAACGAAAAGAACGGCGAGATCGGCCGTGAGCCGCTGAACTACGGTGTCGGCGTCCATGTCGGCGACGTCATGTATGGCAATATCGGGTCGCGCAGCCGGCTCGACTTCACCGTCATCGGCCCTGCGGTCAACATGGCTTCGCGTCTCGAAGCCCTCACCAAGCAATTGGGAAGGACGGTGCTGCTGTCCCGCGCCTTCGCCGAATTCGTCGAACGCGATTTCGATCTCGAACGCGTCGGCGAATATCCGGTGCGCGGCTTCAGCGACCCCATCGAGCTGTTCGCGTATCACGGCTGAGTTTTCGGCCGATCGTCAGGGACCAGATCGAAGTAGGTCCGAGGTACGCCACGCGAGGCCGCTCGCAAGCAAAGCTTCGGACGCAAATTGCGCCGCGAGAATGCGGGCGCTGTCCATCGCGTTGAGCTGTTTGACAATTGAATAGGAAAGCCGAAAGGATTGTTTACCGCAACGGCCCGCCTTCTCATTGGATACGGCGCGGCGGGCCGTGCTCGCTTCGCCCCGTCCGTATTCGCTCTCACTCCGTTCAAGCGTTGCCGGACACGCTTCGCCCTTCGGGCTCTTGCGTGGCTGCGCCACACGTAGCCCGAAGGCCGAAGCGTGGTGGGCCCGGCAGGACTCGAACCTGCAACCAGACCGTTATGAGCGACGGTATATCGCGCTCGTTATGTTTCGATCAGGTTGTTGGTGCGAAACTGGTGCGGCACTTGGGGCGCTTGACGAGCCGATAAAGTTCTCAAGCCTACAGGTCGGAAACGTGCCTCTCTATCCGTTTCGCAAGCTGAATGAGCTTTTGGTTCTCTAGAATGCCGATGAAATCCGATCCCGAAACTCGGCTCTTGCTCAGATTCTGCCGGGCGTTCGCGAGGGAGCCGACCACCAAGTCCGGTACTTTGTCGAAGAGCCCGGAGAGAAACTCGTCGGGGGTCATCCCTCGCAGGCCCAATTTCTCCAGCTCGTGCTCGGGAAAGTGTCGCAAATTCCACGTCAAGATGAGCGATGCTTTGGCGTTGATTGCCGCTGCGACAACGTGACGATCTTTCGAATCGGGCAGGATGACCTTCGGAACGTGCTCCTCGTACCCGCTGACCATCGCCGTCGGGAGCGCATCGTTCATCAGTCGCCGGGTAGCGTGCAAACGCTCTATCGGAATGGCTGGCAGGTCGACAGTCAGGCTTCGGATCCATTCGTCGTGGATCGCGTCGGTCCAGCGCGCCTCGAAAAGGCGATCGACTGCAGCCTGAACGACAATGTTCCTGAGATGAAAGGGATAGAGAATGCAGGCGTCGATGACGGCGACCGAGGGCTCAAGCACCATAGTGCCGCCTGAGGTCCTCGGCGTCCTCGGCGAGTGCTTCCATCGCCGACCGCTGGGCCTCGATCCGCGTCTTCAACGCCAATACGTCCTTCAGTTTCGTACGGCGATGCTTGCCGACATACCGAAATGGCAGATCGCCAACGTCCATGCGATGCACGACGAGCGGCCGGGAGATTCCGAGGATATCTGCCGCGTCGTTCGGACTGAGCTCCTGATCTTCCACAAGGACGGCGACCCGTTCGCCTTGGAAGAGAAGGCCAAGTGCGGTCTCAAGCAACGCCGCGGCCTCCGGCGGCAGCTTGATGACCTGATCTTCGCCCGACTTGCGGGAGACACGGACCTCCATCTTGTCGCCCTTGCCGAGCTTTCCCAAGGTCGTGGCTGCCTTCCGGTCTTGGTCCGAAAGTTCGACAAATTGCAGCACATGGGTGGTCATAGTGAGGTCCTCTCCAAGCCCAATATATAGGCTTGCGCTCTCCTAACTGCAATATCTGAAATGCTTTTGTGCGGAGAGGCTAGCGTCCTTTGGGCCCGCATCTTGTTCGCGGATTGCCGAGGAGAGGCACCTAGTTCATGCCATGCGCGGGAGGACGCCTCACTTCCGATCTTCAGCGGTTGGCTGTAGGCTAGTTTAAGCTTGGAAGCGCCGATGACGAGAGAGCAATCCCTGACGCGCCCGTCACCAATGCGTCGAGTCCTGCCGCCAAGATAGCTGTGTTTCGCTCGCTGTTTCGAGGCCGGGATGATGTATTCCCGAAGCGTTGGGTAAACCCCAAAACCGGCAAAGTGGGCTAGGCGCCGGCCTGCGCCAATGAATGGGTATCACGCATCTGTGGCAAACCAAAAGTGAAATGCGGAGACTGCCCGAATCGTGCCTTTCTACCGGTCACCGATGAAGTCATTGATGGGCATTTGCGCGGGCATCATACAGTCGGCGTCTATCCAATGTTGGCGGACGAGACATGCTGGTTCCTTGCGGCCGATTTCGATAAGGCTCAATACGTCGGGCGTCTGCATCGACTGTATCCGGCTAAGCGCGATGTCATGTCGACGAGGCGGTGCAAGTGCTCAAACCGATGAGCGAGAAGCGCGCCAGAGGCTACAGGGGTCTCGGCTATTCAATCGATGACGCTCCCACTAACCTAATAGAGACCGCTTCAAAGAAGCTGCTCGCGCACGCTTAAGACCACTCCTGCACCTCGGAAGGACGTATGGCAGACTGCCGGCCGCAGCTTGCGCCCTATCGTCAAACCGACAATTCTGTTCGCTGCGCTTTCCGATTCTACGATGCTCGGCAAACCAGCCTTTCCGATAGGACCCTCGGGTATCGAGCTGGTATCTGAGAGCGCGGGTAGTGGCCCTCGTTGGGATTAACTGGTGCGGTGCCCACTCGCGGTTGCAAAGGAGGCGTCGACAAATACTTAAAAATACTGGTGGGCCCGGCAGGACTCGAACCTGCAACCAGACCGTTATGAGTGGCAGAATATCGCACAGCTTCGTTGATCTTGTGTGTTTTCGCTCGGGTTCGATCGCGTTCGTTGCATTTCGGCGAGGTCGTTCTGGTGCGAAACTGGTGCGGTGCCCCTGGAGGCCGAGTACCCAGGGTTTGTGTTCAAGAATTCCGCTCCCAAGCGGGGGATCCTTGGTTCATCGGGGGCCGCCTTGGACCGCACAAGCCGACATGACGAGGCCGCCGTTGAAAGGCGGTCCGCAATCCGTCGATTCAGGTCAGGTGATCGCTCATGGCCTCGACAAATGTAATCGTCAGGTCGATGAGGTCCTTGTCGAGCGGGGCAGCCTGCGAGGACACTTTTGCGATGACGAGTTCGTTTGCTTTATCGACGAAGAGGTTCTGACCGTAGACACCCAGCCCGAATGCAATGTCTCTTTCCCGGAGAAAGTACCATTTGTTGCGATAATGCATTGGACGATCGCCAAAATAGGAAATCAGGTCGCCGCCGGCCCAGGCCTCCGGATCGCCGCCACCCAGCGTGTCTTCGATCCAACGAGCGGGGATGATCGGCGTGCCGTTTCTGCGGCCGTTCTGCACAATCAACTGGCCAACGCGAGCGAGATCGATCGTTGTGGTGCAGATACCACCAGCGCAGCGGGGCGCGCCAAGGCGATCAACCGTAATGTAAGCAGAGCATTGCGCGCCCATCGGCGTCCAAAGCAGGGTGCTCAGGAGATCGGCGAATCGGGTGGCGCTTGCTCGCTCCAGGATCCAACCCAACAGATCGGTATTGGTCGAGACATAGTGGAACGGCCCGCCATCAGGTCCGCTCCGTTTCTTCAGGGCTGCGAGATATGTACGAAGATCGCTTGGGCGCTCGCCAGGGCCCAAAGGATTCCAATTCGTGGACTTGCGGTATTCGACGATCGGCCCGGACGTCGCGAGATAGTCTTCATCGAAATCGAGTCCGACGCGCATATCAAGCACGTGACGCACGGTCGCGTCGGAATATACCGAATCCTTTAGCTCGGGGATAATCGAAACCACCCTTTGTTCTGGATCCAGCTTGCCCTGCTCAAAGAGGATGCCAGCGACAATCGCCGTCAGCGATTTCGAGACAGACATGAGAATGTGTGGCGTATCCGACGTCATTCCATTGTCGTAATGCTCAAGAATGACTTTGCCCCGGTGCAAGATGACCAGGCCGTCGGCGTCGCTTTTTTTTAGGAATTGATTGATGCTGTACTGCCTGCCGCCGTGCTCGAAGCGAAACGAAGAGAAATCCTTCGGCTCGGACACCAGCTTCCAAACATCGCTTGGCGCGTTGGGAACATTTGCTGACGGCACGATTTCTCGTACGTGCTGAAATGCCCATTTGCTGTAGGGAGCGATGCGCCAATTTGCCAGGCTCACCTGATCAGCATCGGCCGAAGGGAAACCTGACATGAGGGTCGAGGACATAGAGTAGTCTCCGGCTGGTGCCACCCGCTCAGGCCGCGTGGCATTCGATTATCTTCTCGTATCATGAAGCGGCATTCCGAGGAATGCCGCTTCATGTTTTACACGCGATGGGCGTCGCATTGTGCGCTCATGAAGGCATCGAAGGAGTCCAAAGGAGGCCGAGTTGAGTCAGTGCCGTCACGCCGTCGTCAAGTCCGACTTCCTCGACGATCTTGCCGTTGACCACCTTCAAGACTGTGGTTCCCGTGAAATGCATCTTGCGGCCGGTTGCCGGCGGCAGGTTGCCCATCAAGAAATCGTCGAATGCCGGACCGGTGTGCGTGCCGCCGCCTTCCCATTGACCCACCACATAATCACCTTCGGCGATCAGACCGGCCGTGCCCCAGAAGCTGAGGTCGGGAAATGCGGCGCGGAAATCGGTCATGAACGCCTTGATGTCGTCACGTCCGCGACGCGGTTCGTGCAGCGAGTATTTTAGCAGCATGTCAGGAGCTGCGATTTCGTCGACGACACTGAGGTTGACGCTCTTACCCCAGAATTCGGTGAACCAGCGACCGACAACCGCCTTGTTGTCTTCTTCCTTGGACATGTCTTGATCTCTCCGTTTGTTCCGGTTTGTCACAGGAAGCCTCAAGCTTCCGGCGCAGACGCTAGACAAACGACATCGCAGCAACGCTCCGTTTCTTGCCGAGGTATCCAAATCTCCAGTCTGCGGAACATGCCGATGCGGCGCACGTCAAATTCAATTCTAAAGCAATAAGCGGAGTGCCGACCTCCGTCTCGCCCGGTAGGTCCGACGCCGGCCGACGAAATGGAATGCACTCGGCATCGAGACCGCAGCGCCGCCGCGCCAGGAGGGGACACGACAGTGGATACTGAGTTTACCGCGGCGTCAGCGCTGCAAAGGAGCGAGCCACCGATACTTTATGTCGGCACGCCAGTGGTTTTGATCAGCACGTGCAACGAGGACGGCTCTCCAAATCTCGCGCCGATGTCGTCCGCGTTCTGGCTCGGATGGCGCGCCGTACTCGGCCTTGACCGGTCGTCGAAGACGGTCGCGAACATCATTCGCACCAACCAGTGCGTGCTCAATCTGCCGTCGGTAGAGCAGGTCGATGCCGTCGATCGCATCGCCCTCACAACCGGATCGGAGCTCCTGCCGCCGCACAAGGCCGCACGCGGCTACCGCTTCGAGAAAGATAAGTTCGGGACGGCCGGGCTAACCCCGATTGCGTCGGAGACCATCGATCCGCCGCGCGCCAGGGAATGCCCGATACAGATGGAAGCTGTCGTCGAGCACACCTACGAGATGTCCGAAAACGATCCGGCCTTCCGTGGCCGCCGTATCCTTTTTGAATTGCGCATTCAGCGCGTTTTCGCGGAGCCATCCATCCTCGCCGATGGCGATCCGAACAAGATCGATCCCGACAAATGGAGGCCGCTGATCATGAGCTTTCAAAAGTTTTTTGGCCTCGCCGATCGCCAGGCGCTGGCTTCACGCCTGTCGCAAATACCGGAGGCGCTCTACAAAAGCGTGGATATCGAGCGGTCAAGAAGCGCATAGCATGACGCTTGATTGCGATCCTGCGTCGTCGACGCGCGACACAGGATCGCCATTTGCCGGTCTTACCGGGATGATCGCGACAGCAAATCCACCACCGCGGCGGCCACGCCCTTTGATGAGGCGGGGTTTTGTCCCGTCACCAGATTGCCATCCGCCATCATGTGAGCCCGGAAATTGTCGGACTTGGAGTAGATGCCGCCGTTCTGCTTCAGCATGTCTTCGACCAGATAAGGCACCACCTCGGTCAATCCGCTCGCCGCTTCTTCCGTGTTGCTATATCCGGCGACTCTCTTCCGCGAACGAGCGGCGTCCCGTCCGGCGCCTTGGGGTGTCGAAAGACGGCCGAGCCGTGGCACACCGCCGACACGGGCTTGTTCGCTGCGAACATGGTTTCGATCAACTTGATGGACGCAGCGTCTTCGGCCACGTCCCACATGACGCCGTGGCCGCCGACGTAAAAGACCGCATCATAGTTGCCGGCAGAGACGCCGGATAATTTGACAGTGTTGGCAAGGCTCGCCTGCGCCGCGAGATCCTTGCCGAAACGGCGGGTGTCTTCCGTCTGAAAGTCCGGGCCATCGCTCTTGGGATCGATCGGCGGCTGGTCGCCGAGCGGGGAGACCAGCGTGACATCGGCTCCTGCATCCTTGAAAGCATAATAAGGTGCGGCGAGCTCTTCGAGCCAGAGTCCGGTTTTCTTGTCCGAAGCGCCGAGCCTGTCGTTCGAGGTCAAGACCATCAATATGTTCATGTTGAGCCGTTTTGGTTATCGAAGGAAGCTGACGAGTTCCTCGCGATATCGATTGCGACGGCGTGGGCCGTCTTTGCGCCGCGGGAGGTACTGTCATCCCGGTTCGGTCACACTCCGCTTTTTGCTCTGAAATCGAGAAAGGCGTCGCTTTGTTGCGTTACGCCTGATTTGACTCGCGGGCGACCAGCTCACGCTTGCGCTCGACGCCCCAGGCATAACCGGACAGCGCGCCGTCATGACGCACCACCCGGTGGCAGGGAATCGCAACCGCGATGTTGGCGGCGCAAGCGCGGGCGACGGCCCGAACGGCTTTCGGCGCGTCAATGCTGCGCGCAATTTTCGAATAGGAGCGGGTTTGCCCGGTCGGGATATCCTGCAGCGCTTGCCACACGCGCCGCTGGAAAGCCGTGCCGCGCACGTCGAGAGGAAGGTTCAAACCGATTTGCGGCGTCTCGACGAAGCCGACGACGCGAACGACCATGGACTCATATTCCCTGTCGCCGCCGACTAGCCGCGCATTCGGAAAACGATCCTGAAGATCACGCACAAGTTCATCCGGATCGTCGCCGATCAGGATCGCCGCTACACCCTTGTCGCTTGACGCCACCAATATGGCCCCGAGCGAAGACTGCCCCACAGCGAAGCGGATATCTTCGTTGGCGCCTCCAGCGCGATATTGCGTCGGCGTCATGCCGAGCATGTTCAGGGATTTTTCGTAGAAGCGGCCGCTGGAGTTGAACCCCGCGTCGTACATGGCTTCCGTCACGCTGTGGCCCCTGGCGAGCCGGTCGCGGACGCGGGAAGCCTGATGGGCCTCTGCATAATCCTTCGGCGTGAGGCCCGTGACACTTTTGAACAGGCGATGAAAGTAGCTGGTGCTCAGGTTCGCTGCCTGCGCGAGCCCCTTCAATGAAGGAACTTCCTCACTCTCTTCGATCAGGCGACACGCTCTTGCGACGATGGCCGCGTTCTCGATATCGGCTGACGGACCGTCCGGATTGCAGCGCTTGCACGGACGAAAGCCGGTCGCTTTCGCCTCTGTCAGCGATTTGTGAAGACCGACGTTCCTTGGATTTGCCGCTCTGGATGGGCACGACGGCCGGCAATAGACCCCTGTCGTCGCGACCGAGTACCAGAATTTACCGTCAGCTGAACGGTCCCGCGCGAGCACGCGCGCCCAGCGCGGATCAGCCTCGACCGTCGCCTCCGGTCGAATACATGCAGCTCGCGATTTCGCGGTCATTGCGTTCTTCGTCAAGTCCTGAGACTCAATTGCCAATTCGCGTCCCGACGATATCGATCACGCATTTTAGGCGCCCGGGCCACCCGTTTTCCGTCCGGAGCCGCGGGTCACTTTCTGTCGGGAAACGCGCTGTTTGGCCGTTTCTTGCGTTAGAGCCGCCGTAGCTACGATCGAGTGGAAAAGATCCTAGTCAGATCAGATGTTGATCAGTAGTTTGCGGACTGCTGAAATATGGCGATGAACAACGAGCAGGTGTTTCTGGTGCGGTCGCTTGACCCGGCCTGGCTTGCCGAACCGTAGCTCGCTACTCAGGCGCCCGCCTTCGCCCGCTGGGCTCCGGCTCCAGTCCGTCTTCGCTTACGCTTCGCTCCAGCTGCGTGGGATACACTTCGCCCCTCGATCCTCAACGTGGCTGCACCACGCGTAGCCCGACGCAGGCGAAGCGTGGTGGGCCCGGCAGGACTCGAACCTGCAACCAGACCGTTATGAGCGGCAGATTATCGATCGCGCTCGTTGATTTTTCTGCATTTTCAATTGAATTCGACCGCGTTCGTTGCGTTTGGTTCAGGCCGTTTCTGGTGCGAAACTGGTGCGGTAGCGCAGTTCGCGGTTCGGAAGGTGTGCGATCGCTTCTGGCTCGCAGGAGCTGCAGCGCTTGCGCCGGTCGCGTGCAATTCGGGAGTAGGGAGGGGCCAGGCACAACGGACCCAATGGGAAATGTCCGGTACATGGGATAGCAGACTCTAAAGCAGACGTCCCATAATTGACGCGAATGACCGTGCGCCCCGTGGGCGCGAACTACCAGTGAGGGAGGGTCTCACCCGGATAATTGTCGATTGGTCCGGAAGCTAGCAGGCGACTCGGCTGGGTAACTGGCTGGGTCGGAGCCCTGCGACAAAGGCAGCCTTGGGCTGCTGAGCGATCCGATGGGCCGTAACAAGAGTGAAGCCCGAGCAGGCCTCGAAAGTTCTAATGCGGATGCCGACCCGCCGGTCATTTGGGGAAGGCCGCACGTGTGGGGAAGCAATCGACACGCGCACCCACGCGATCCGCCGGGGTAGTGGGTACGGCACGCCGGAAGGGTGGTTCGTAGTTACAGGGGGAGACCCGTCGCGGACGAGGGTGGCGGCCTCAGCATCGCATCAGGCGGTGGTCACGGCGGGAGTCGGACGGGGCAATAGGAGCGTGGATGCCGGGTAATGCTGGTGGAGCAAAGGGACCCGACTTCTGGTGCGCTTTTGAAGATGGTGAGGTGAAGGTGATTGGTGATGAGCCTGACAACGCCTGATAAGATCCGGAACCTTCAGAGAAAGCTTTACTGCAAAGCCAAGGCGGAGCCCACCTTCGCTTCTATCTGCTCTACGACAAGATCTGTCGCGAGGACATCCTGGTCCACGCCTATCGGCTCGCTCGCGCTAATGCGGGCGCACCGGGTGTGGATGGGATGACGTTTGCTCGCATCGAAGAGCAGGGCTTGGAAGCATGGCTGGCGGCCTTGCGCGCGGAACTGGTCTCGAAGACATACCGACCTGATCCGGTGCGGCGGGTGATGATCCCTAAAGCGAATGGCGGCGAGCGTCCGCTCGGCATTCCGACCATTCGTGATCGTGTGATTCAGACTGCCGCCAAGATCGTGATCGAACCCATCTTCGAGGCTGACTTCGAGGACAATGCCTACGGCTACCGGCCCGCGCGCGGGGCGGTGGACGCGGTCAAGGAAGTGCACCGGCATTTATGCCGGGGCTATGCTGACGTAGTTGACGCTGATTTGTCCAAGTACTTCGATGCGATTCCACACTCCGAACTGATGAAGTCAGTAGCCCGGCGTGTGGTGGATCGAAACGTCCTGCGCCTCATCAAGATGTGGCTGAGGGCGCCGATCGAAGAACGGGACGCGGACGAAACCCGGCGCATGAGTGGCGGCAAGCGAAACACGCGCGGCACACCGGAAGGTGGCGTCGCAAGTCCATTGCTGGCCAACATTTACATGAACCGGTTCCTGAAGCATTGGCGTTTGACTGGCTGTGGCGACGCGTTCCAGGCTCACGTCATCTCCTATGCCGACGACTTCGTTATCCTCAGCCGCGGTCGCGCAGCGGAGGCATTAGCGTGGACGAAGGTGGTGATGACCAAGCTTGGGCTGACACTCAACGAGTTAAGACTTCGCTGAGAAATGCTCGACAGGAACGCTTCGACTTCCTCGGCTACTCGTTCGGCGTGCATTGGTTTGAGGCGAACGGGAAAAGGTATCTGGGCGCGAGCCCGTCCAAGAAGAGTGTACAGCGGCTCAAGACAAGGGTCGGCGAGCTTCTGGTGCCGAGCAATATCGATCCATGGCCAGAAGTACGCGACAAGCTGAACAGGTCACTGCGAGGCTGGTCCAACTACTTTGGCTACGGCTCGCGGAGCAAGGCATGCCGCAGCGTCGACCAATACGTCTTTGAACTGTGCGCAGATTCCTCGCGCGAAGGCACAAGGTGCAAGGGCGCGGCAATCGCCGATTCATATTCGATGTCATTCATCGAGAACTCGGCGTTCTGTGCCTCCAACGCTTGCCCCGAGCAGCCACGTCGCGCGCCTCGCGGTGAAGCCAGCCGGAAAGCCGGATGCCGGAAATCGGCGTCCGGTTTGATGAGCGGGGATGGGAAACGGGGCGATGGCCAAGTGGCCCCCAAGCTACCGCGCCCATCCTCGACTCTACCAAAACGGTAATCGGAGCTTTCAAAGGTCACAAGCTTAAGCGCTTATTCCATGGGGCCTTTATGCGAATGACCGACCTTTGTTCCAATGCTTCAGACAAAGGACATGGCGGGAACGCGGAACTGGTACGAGGAGGTCCTCGGATTCCGCTGTGCCTCCGACCCATCGGACGGATGGTGTCGCCTCGAACGAGACGACATTGCTATAATGTTCAAGCTTGCTTGACTCGCCTTAGCCCCGCGGAGCGCAATTATTTGCAAACCATCTGTGCGTAGGGAATCCCATGCACCCACTGCGGCGTCCGTACATCAATTACGGAGCTATCCTCGACCTCCAAAGATTGCGGACGAATAAATCCCGTTCCATCCAACATGACGGTACCCGGCTCATCAGAGGAATGTGCGGCAAAGGCGGCGTAGCGAGCGCCCAATACCACGCCGCATATTGCCCGGCCCACCAGAACTGAGCCAATGGCGATTCGAAGGTCCAAGTGAGATCAAACTTCCTGATCGGCACATCCAAGACTGTATCCGGGTTACGTAGCGTACCGCAGGCGTCGAATAAAATCGCTGGACTTGGCGTGTGGGACATTGCCAGGCGGATTGATTGCCATACCTCCGCATCCTGACTTCTGACTATCGGCAAGCATATCAGCTCAAGCGTCAACCATATGGTGACGATGGATGCACAGGTGAGCCTGGCGGCTCCAGCACCCAAATATCCGGTGAGAAACGGCTCAGACAGCAGCGATCCGATCAGCATCGCGAGCAGCGTGTATGGCACGAAGCCGTACCTTCTCGGCAATTCGACGTTAATTTGACCGGTTCCAAGCGCCAACATGCAAACGACCACCAGGGTAGCGGCCAAGGTCGCAAGCAACGCAATAGGTCAAAACAAATTCGCGTTGATGGGCCGATGCGACAGGCGGCCGCCCCCTCGCGAGGGGCGCGCGAAGGCATAAGGTCTGACGATCTCGCAAACGGCCAAAAATAATAGACGGCACCAAGGGCCCCGATCGACACTGGCGCGACCCAAACGCCCCCCCACTGCAATGATCTCGCTCAATTGAGTGGCAAGCCCGACTAGCACAGATTGAAAAAATTCAACGAGCCTCGCGACGCTCTCGGACGCAGATAGCACCGAGTCGTTCGGCAATTACTGTAACGCGGCGGCGCCACTCACGCTTGCTGGCCTCGACAACACGATGGCCCGGATGCGACGGATCGAGAAACTCATTTGCATAATTGATGAAGGGACAGCCGCGAAGCTCGCTCATTTCGATTCAGAACGGTTACGACGCTTTGTCCTTCAGCTTGTCTATCATGACTCAGATGCTCAACTTGAACGGCTAGTTCTGTGACCAATTCCAGTAGCTCCAACGTAGTTTGTCGGTCGAGACTAGTGGTGCCCGATTCGTCGAAGTCCGTGTGGAGGCGCTTTGCGATATTGAGAAGGTTTCCCATGTCAGATCCTGTGCCGGCAAGCGGGACGACAGCCTGCCCCAGGGACTAAGTTCAATCGCAGCGACTCTTCCCACTTTGAAGATCAGCGCAGCGAACCGGCAACTGAACACATTTCGAACTAATGATCGCTGCGGGTGGCGCTGTCTTTCAGTACTTCAACCTGCCGACCGACGTCACGTTGAGAAAACCTGGTCCAGCTCGTCCGGATGTAAAAAGAAAACCCGACTCGGCTCAAGCGCTGACCATCGGAATAATCCGATCGGGCCTAGACCTAATGCGTAGGCGTTCGCGTTGCGGCGGGAATCCAGACCAGCGACCAGCGATTAGCTCTACGAGGCAGCCAGCTAATCTCCCAAGCGCGACCAGAGGCGAAAAAAAATTGGCCCATGCCACCCAAATGGGAGAGGGAAGGGCAAGACAAACAATCTATTGATCGTCGCTAGCAAAAACGAACAATGTGTCCCACCTATCCGTCCCCACGGCATGTTTTGAGATGCGTAGAGAACAAATCTTCAGTGCCGCACGGGTGCTGATCGAAAATGCTTTGGATTGTTGGTCAGGGACGCCTGCACCATTCTCCCAATCCCGGTGGGCGTGCCCTACGCTCGTCGTCCTGTGTGTGTTTATCCTTTTCCCGCAGACCTTGATGGCTGAGCCTCTCGCGCCCTTTGCGGTGGCTCGAGATGCGGGCTCCCGAGACGCACCCCGTCTACGCACAACCAGCTCTTTTGGGCAGTCAATCGTTCCGGCGAATCGTCGCCTCGGTACATTTGCGGTTGATCTGGGCCTCTCGCTAGAGGGAGAGCCGGCGGTGATACAAAGGGATTATCTTATGGCGCGTATCCTCAGCCGCGTCGGCTCAAAGCTGACGGAACTAAAGTCGGATCGAAAGTGTCACCTCGTTCTGTCGGCGGATTATTATCCTTATCTCCGCGGCTTCCTGTCCAAGTCAAATTCGTCAGATGCGAGTGACGACGCCAGATTTGCTTGTATTACGATATTTAGGGCTGCTCTCAATCAGATAAGTGTCGACAAGGACGACTTAATAAGTGAAGTCCTCCTTGATCTGCATTCCGATTTGGTGAGAAACCGGCAAACCGGTCCGGACGTAGCGCGAAAGCTTCCTGTGCTTGCGGCTACTCGCATTCTTAATGAGACCATTCGTCGATTATACGACGGAAGCGGCTTGGCGCACGCTCTCTTGTCGGCTGATCCTGACGAGTTGGCGAAAATTGGCCCGACCGAATTTCTAACCTGGTTTCGAGGCGTTTTCGATCGCAGTTCCGTTCGCTTGATTAGTGAAGATCAACAGATGTGGCCTGTGCTCGGCGTGACATCCGAAAATGAAATGCCGCTCTTGCCTGAAATGCCACTTCTTAAGCCCGTGAACCACGCCTTTGCTGTTCGTGACCTCGATACGTCAGCGATTCGCGCGACCGTGCTGATCGCTATCGATCCACCGGCAGGTGGTAAGGTGCGGGACGAAGCCCTCGTAAAATACTGCCCGGGCCTTTCCGAAGCGGCGGACGAGAATGTGAAAGAGAACTCAACAAAGTTTCACTGTTGGTTCCAGGATTTATTTGGTCGTGAGACGTGGGCAGCAATCTACTTCGATGCCGATGAGGGCGCCGATACCGCGCTGCGGCAGCGCGCCAGGCAAATTGCTGAGGACCCGGCAATCATTGACCTAGCAGCAAAGCGGAGCGAGGGCGGACGGCCTGGTCGCCCGTATGTGGTGGTATTCGGAAATGCTGAGGAGGGATCTTCGTTGCTAAATCGTGTTCGATAGTCGCAACGAGAATTTCGAAGGGAACTAAATCAAAGGGAGAACCGCCAATGGCCCAATCTTCCCTAACGACAAACGCAAAGGATTTAACCACCGGGAATGCGTACTCGGTGACAGTAAACGTCGATAGTAATGGCGTTTATTCAGCAACGGTGTCGGGAGCGTTCGACCAGAAATGCGATGTTGTTCAATATGATCCTGGAGAGATGAAGGACACTATCCAAAGCACATATAGCACGCTGGCGTCTATCAATGGTGAGAACCCGACCGAGCAGCAGGTACAGGACTTTGTCAATCAAGCGTACAACGATGTGTACACGTCCTGCCAAATTAGCGATGCCGCCGGTCAGACATACGATTCGGTTAGCTATGATCCAACCAGCTCCGGGACCGTTACAACCTCCGATAACGGCTCGTCGGCTTCAGATCAGACGACGGTTCTGCAGGTAACCGACCCAAACACCGGCGGTTCGCAGATAGAATATTTCAATCCATCGAGCAACATCACGACTGAGACGGACAACTACACTGGTGCAGGTGGTACGGGCACTCTGACTTCGGCTGACGTTAATTTCACGGGCGGCACGTCGGAGCAGGATCTCTACAATCCGACGAGTGGCGTTGATGTCGAGTTCAAGGACTATTCCGGCCTCAATGAGACGGGCACGCTGGAATATCAAGGAAACAACTGGACGGCGGGCGGCTCGCAAATTGAGTACTTCAACCCGCAGACCAACGTCACGACTGAGACCGACAATTACAGCGGGACGTATGGCAATGGGACGCTGAGCTCGGCTGATTTCAACTATACGAGCGGAGCTTCAGAGAAGGACGTTTACAATCCTTCGAGCAGCTCCAAAGACGAGTTTTTTGGCTACAGTGCTGCTAATGAGACAGGGACGCTCACTTACGAGGGCAATAACTGGACAGCTGGCGGCTCGCAGGCCGAGTTCTTCGATCCGGCAAAAGGCGTAGCGACCGAGACCGACAATTACACCGGAGCCTATGGTCATGGCGAACTGTCGAGTGCCGACCTGAACCTCACCAGCGGCTTCTCGCTGGATTACAGCTTCAACTACGACGCGAGCGGCAATGAGACCAACTTCACGATCGACGAGTTTAATAGTGCCGATCAAATGGTGTGGTCGGGTGAGTACAGCCCGAGCGGCGGCTATCTCGGCGGATCAGGAACAGGAAACGGCTATTCCGGTCCCGGCGGCTATTATGGCGGAACTGATGGTGGTGGTTATGTCGGTGGCGGCTACGGTGGCGGTTACGACTTCGCTAAACCAGCGGCACAGGGCGTACGTGGCGGTGGCAGCGACGTCAGCGGCATCGCTGCACGTGATCAGGTCTCCACGACCTCTCATTGGGATGCCAGCCGTCCGTTCGCCCAAGATACTGGTTCGCGCGGAGCCAATGGCAAACAGGGACGAGGCGCACAGAGCGGCACTGACGTCGGTGTGATCGCCGCCTATGACCGGTCGGTCTCGGCGGACTCGGCCGCAGGCGCTGCCGACACGGCCCGACAACAGGCGTTTGCGTCGGCCAGTGGCGATACGAAGCTGACGGGCGCAGCCTTCGAGGGCGCCAAGATCCAAGGCGACGTGGTGACATGGAGCTTTGCGACAAGTCCTGGAACCGCGGCTTCGCCATTCAGCGGCTATATCGGCGATCAGTACAAGGCGGCTATCGAGCAGGCCGTGCAGAGCTGGGCTAAAGCTTCGGGTCTCACCTTTGAAGAGGTGCCGGACTCACCACAAGCGGACATCCGCATCGGCTGGGGCAACTTCGACACCAGCAGCAGCGGCGTGATCGGCTACACCAGCTATCGTCAGCATGACGGTGCGATGAGCCCGGGAACGATCATCCGGCTCGAAGATCCCAATGGCGATGCCCTGGTGAGTGGCTCGGACGGTCAGCTGACTTATGCCGGCACACAGGCAGAGCTCTACCAGGTCGCACTGCACGAGATCGGGCACGCACTTGGACTTGCCGATAATGCCGACCGGCATTCGGTGATGTATTACGCATCGAGCTCGGCCAATCGAACGCTGGACCATACGGACATCTCCGGCATCCAGAGTTTGTATGGCGCGGATACGGCCGCCACGACTGCGGTCGGGTCATCCTCTGCATCAGCTCGCACTGGATTGGCCACGTTGGGTGCTCCGGGAAGCCTCTCGTCACGGTTGACGACCCAGGGGACCTCACAGCAAAGCGCGACGCCCAATCCCGTGCTTGCGCAAATGGTCCAGGCGATGGGCGCGTTACATGACGGCGGTGCCGGCTGGGCGCAAGCCCCGCACGCGATGGCGACCGCGAACCCCGATCATACGTTCGTAGCGGCCAGTCACCCGCACTGATCGGCACAACAACGTCAAACATCACCACACAACGGCATGCCCCCCAGGGGCATGCCGACAAATTGAGAACTCGTGATGCGCTCGGGATCGCGTACAATTTGACTGGAAGTTGGAACGTGACCGGCATGAGCCCCCCACCTGGGCATCGCGCGAATGAGCTGCGATACAGCCGGGCATGAACTGTTTCTTGGAGGTGGGCTATGGCAGATGCCATGCATGAAGCCATGCTTGATGCCAGGCAGGAAAGCGGCTCCTATCGTCGGATCGAGGTGATCACGGGGCAGCGTCGGCGACGGCACTGGACGGATGAAGAGAAGGCTCGGATCGTGGCCGAGAGCTACGAGGAAGGGGCCAATGTTTCCGAGGTCCCTCGGCGCCATGGCGTTGTCCGTGGGTTGCTCACGGTGTGGCGGCGCAAGTTCGCGACGGCAGCGAGCTTTCAGGCGCCTGGCTTCGTGCCGGTCCGGATCGCTTCCGAGAGCGCTCCGGCGACGGCAGACGCGCCGGACCGGTTAACGTGCGCGCATAAGGTGCTGCCGCAGATGGCATCGCCGCCAGGCAAGCTTGGCGGGATGATCGAGATCGAGGTGGAAGGGGCACGCATCCGAGTCGAGCCCGGAGTGGAGCTGGCGACGCTTTCGACGGCGCTATCAGCGCTTCGGGGCATCCGTTGATTGCATTACGGTCTGACCTCAAGGTAGTGCTGGCGACACAGCCAGTCGACTTTCGCAAGTCGGTGCACAGTTGGAACTCCGAAACCAAGGCAGCATCCGGCGAATTGGAAGCGAGTAGGCCGCTGCTTTTCGCGGAGCATTCTGCTTACAGCGAAGTTCGATCAGCAATGCGCGCATTTGTAGGTGGGGAACGATCCAACTCTACCGGTGCGCGCTGTTCGCTTTGCGACGTGCGACAACCACAGCTTTTCCCGTCGGCCAAACTCGCGCAGGGGGAACATCCGCATTTCACTAGCGTTGCCATCCAAACACGTTCCGGTAGCAATCCGCAGCACCGGGTTTCGGCGTGGCCCTTTTCGCTTCGCCGTCGTGGAAGCACGAATGTCAGGGGTCGAGCCGCGATGACCATACGTCTGATCTCACAAGACCCGCTTTGCGCCGACGCTCTCGACATTTTCGATTCGCTGGGCTACGGCGGATTTTTGCTTGATCTTCAAGGTAGAGTGTTGTCCCTCAACATCCTCGCAGTCGACTGTTTGGGGGACCGGCTCGTGCTTGGCCGGGGGCGCCTGTCAGCCGTTGACCGCACGACGGATCGGCGCTTACAGCATCTCGTACGCACCACTTTAAATGCAGAATCCCCGGTGCCATCGCCGGTGGCAATAAAACGTCCGGCCCAGCTTCCGCTTGTCATTCGTGCCCTTCGTTTAGAGCGGCATGGTCATCAATTGAAGGGTTCGGCCGGACTGATGTTGTTGGTTCTCGATCCAGAACTCTGGCCCAACCCAACGCATGATCTGCTTGCGCAAGCTTTCGGCTTGACGCCGACCGAGTCGGACATTGCAATTGGCATCGTCTCCGGCAAATCACTTGCAGAGGTGGCCGCCTGGCGGCACATCAAAATTGGAACGGTCCGGGGTCATTTGAAAACTGTCTTTTCTAAGACACACACCCACGGCCAAGCGGATCTCACTCGCGTTCTGACGCGGCTCGCATTTCTCAACCCCCAATTGAAAGCGAGTACTGTGCAAGCGCGTAGCGCCTAGCCATTTGTCTCGGCGGAAATTCAAACGAGCGGTTAACGTCAGCTCGCGTGAACACCTGCTCTCATAGACTCGACTAAAGACGCAAAAAAATTCTGACCACGCTACCCAAATGGGAGAGGCGAGAGCTCGGCGGGTTGTTTATTGGTTGTGGGTCCCGCCGTTGATGCACGATGAAGCCCGATGTCGCGCAGAAACGTGAAAACCGCAAACACTAGTATCGGTGAACAGCTTAATGCTTCTCCAGCGGAAAACGTTTTTCGGTAGGGGTGCGCAGCTTGCGATTTCCGCGCTTGCCTATCTCAATATTGGAATGGCGTTAGCGTTTCCGCACAACCAGACTGGTCAAGGAACTGGCGGTTTGCGCGCAGGTGAGGTGCATATGGCGATGAATACAACGAAAAACGAAGCGCGCGGTCAGGCTCTCAAATCAGAGCTGTGGAAGGTCTACGAAGAGCTTAAAGCGGCTGGAAAATTAAGCCCGGCCGGTACGGATGTGACTCAGAGCGTGCTGCCATTTGTGTCACCGGGCAATTCGTTTGAGGACGCCGAGACAACACTACGTGCGGCAGGCTTCACGATTCCACCGCATCCAAAGCCGGAGCTGGCAAACGATCCGAATAAACCTCGAGACTGGTATGCGGTCGTGGCGCGGATATCACCGTTCGCGGAGAGCTTTCCCTTCAAGGTGAGCGCGTACGTAACGCTGCTGCCTCAGTCGCCAGGCAATTACACGATTGTCGAAAAAGTAACGGCTCGCTTCTTTGTGTCCGGTCCATAGAAAGGGAAGAAGAAAATGGCTGACGAAAGTATAAAAGTGTATTTCGAACCGCTCGGTTCTATCGCTGGCGATACCTATAATCACGAGACGATAGTCTACACCAACTCGGCGGGAGAACAGTTTATCGCTACTGCCTACCCGTCGAACTCGGGATCATCCGGAGGCTCGGTCGCAAATCTCAGTGAGGCCGCTTCAGCGGTCACGTCTGGCAGCTCTTCGTCATACGGAACATTAATCACTCAATGGGGACCAGCGAGCGCGTTGCCGCCAGATCAAGTGACGCATTTGCTCGGACCGACCGACAGCCCGTATCAATCACAAACGCTCGCAAGCGGTGCTGACCTATCGCAGCAATGGTCGACTATAACACAAGCGTATTCTCAAATTGGCGAGCAAGGATTGGCGTACTCGCCGCTGACTCAGAATTCCAACTCAGTGGCTTCGACCGCTCTCACAGCGGCGGGCGTCGACGAGCCAACGGGGACAGACATTTTTGGCGGTAACTGGTCTCCGGCATCAGGCGTAACATTGTCGACATCCTGGACCCAATCGTCGGCGGATAAGACGACAGAGTTCGATGCGAACTCGCTGGGCGGCCTGACCATGAGCGTCACGGATACGACAAATTCTGGAGCGCCAGACGGGAGCGGTACGTTTATTTACGATAGCTCTGGGACGCTTAAAACCGCGGACCTGAACTATACGAACGGCAGCTCCGAGCAGCAAACGTTCAATCCCTCGAGTGGGATTTCGGTTGAGTACCAGGATTATTCGGGTTCGAACCAGACCGGGACGTTGGTGGACCAGGGCGAGGACTTCGCGAGCGGCGGATCGCAGTTCGAGTTTTTCAATCCGAACAGCAACGTCACGCTGGAGACGGACAACTACACTGGTGCAGGTGGTACGGGCACTCTGACTTCGGCTGACGTTAATTTCACGGGCGGCACGTCGGAGCAGGATCTCTACAATCCGACGAGTGGCGTTGATGTCGA
>NZ_JAFATE010000182.1 GCF_019244115.1 Bradyrhizobium sp. | reverse complement strand
TTGGTGATCAATTGGGTCGCAGCGGCGGTGATTTCCCCCATGTCATGGTTCTGAAGGCCTTCAATGAGGCTGTTGGCAGCAGTCCCCGCAGTTCCCTCCGCTCCAATCTCATTCTCGAAGCGGGCGTTGAACACGGTCGCCGTCTGGCCGTTCGCCATGACGAACTTTTCGGCTTGGCTGATAAAGTGCTGAAGATCATTGATCAATTGATCGCTGTTCTCTCCCCCAAGGGCACGATCGGCAAGCGTATTGCTGTCGGTGATGAAGTTGCTCACGAACGTCGTTTGCTTTGCATCGTCGGCGAACGGCGTTGGGGGCGTGGTGAGTTGAGGCAGCGCCGTCCATGACGCGCCCTTCTCGGCGACGAGGTTGGGATCGCCGAGGAAAATGTCTAGAATATCGCGGTGGATGTCGTTGATGGTCTTGGCGGCGAAGGGGTTCGTTCCATTCAAGGCTTCATTGACAGCCGTAATTTCCTGACTGAGCTGGTTCTCCATAATGTCGTAATGCAATTCGGTCAAAGTACCCTCGCCGTCGCCGGCGGAGATCGCGACCATGTCGGCCTGCACGGTCTTGAGGTCGGCCACGATGGCCGCAGCGTTCGAAGCGTCCACGCCGCCGACGAGGCGCGTCGTGGCGTCGTCGAAAACCTTGCCAATCATTTCATTGTTGATGTCGGCTGGAGGCTGCGGCGTCACGAACGCTGCAATTTCTGCATTGGCCGCATCGACGCTGGGGGAGGGACCGTTGTGGCGGTGGAACTCTACCATGGCTTGCACCCTTCAGCTTGAGGTCGCGTTCCGCGTGTAGAAAGGCTTGAACCCTGTTCGTAATTCGACAAATCATTGATGTTTTTGAGGCAGCGCCAAAAGGCTGCGCGCGAAATGGCCACAAAAGCGGCCTTCTCGTCTCCAGCACTTAGACGCGTGGTTTCGGTAGACTGGTGGTGGGCCAACCAGGGCTCGAACCTGGGACCCACCGATTAAAAGGCAGCGACAAGCCATTTCGATGTCGGCCATCGCTTGCCCATGCTCGCTGGCCAAGTCAAAGCGCGCGATGGCGAACCGATGAGGGCCGCTGGCTTCGTCCGATACTTCTGTGGGCTCATCGATGTTCGACGTTCGGCTTCTGAACGATGATCATACTCCAATGGAGTTCGTGGTGTACGTGCTACAGGAGGTGTTCGAGCTGGAACACGACGATGCCGTGCGCGCCATGTTCCAAAGCCACCACGAGGGGTCGGGCGGATGCGGGCTTTTCCCAATGAGGCGGCGCAGGGCAAGGCCGCGCAGGTAATGGACCTCGCCCGTCAACATCAACATCCGCTTCGATGTTGTCGTGCGCCATTCTGAGATTTGGTCCGCACACGCTGATCGATATGTAGTATCCGGATTGGATCAGTCGCGTCGGTTTGGCCGCGCGCGAGCTATGTTCGTGATCGCTACGAGCAGCTGTGGCTATCGGTCGGGTCGCGTTAAGCCCCAATAAGGTGCCAGCTCAGCCTTTCTTGCGAAGCCGAATAACCATATCGATGCGCGAAATCTCGTAACCTTCCGGTACGTCCGGCATCCTGTGCAGCACCAGATGCAGATCGGGAATGTCGACCAGCTCGTGATTGTGCTCGAGATAGAAGTGATGGTGCGCGGTGACGTTGGTGTCGAAATAGGTCTTGGTGCCGTCGACGCTGACCTGGCGCAGCAGGCCGGCATCGGTCAGCTGGTTGAGCGTATTGTAGACGGTGGCGAGCGAAACCGAGACCTTGGCAAGCGTCGCTTCCTCATAGAGCATTTCGGCCGTGAGATGCCGCGCGCCCTTGCCGAACAGCAGCCAGCCCAGCGCCATGCGCTGCCGGGTCGGACGAAGACCTGCCGAGCGCAGCATGGCATCGACATGGTGCCAAGGACAGCCCGTCAGGGCAGGCTTAAGTCTCGCAAGAAACGTTGGCAGCGCGCGGTCGGAGTGGTCCGCAATCGGGGCGCAATCGCTCATTTTTCAGTTCCTGACAACGCTTAGGGAAACGCAAACTTACATTTTTGTTAGATTTTGTATGAGGCCAAATTGTGCGGATGCAACTCTTCGCAACTAGAGCCGATCGAACCGCCGCGATTCGACGCGGCTCGCGCCGCATTCGAACACGCTTGGTCCATCTTTGTGTCGCGGAGCACTAGTTCGCGGTTGTCATTGAGGCGACCTTACTCGCACTACGCGAAGAAAAGTACATAGATTGCCCCCGAGACCACGATGGTCATCCAGAGGCACCAAACGAGCAGCCACACTGTATCGCGCCTCATGGATGCAACCATGGCATAGCGAGCTTTTGTCGGCACCACTAAGCGGTTGCGCCATCGCCGCCGCCTGCTCCGGCCACCCTGGAGACTTTCAGCTCAACGATCGAGAACTTCATCCGCCATGGACACATTCTTCGCGATCGCTCGAAGTCGAACGAAGATTTCGGCTGCTCGCATCCCGGCGCTACCGACATCGACGAGCGCGCGCCGAACTTCCTCCAGATCTGGCTGTTCAGCGCCCAGCCAGTTTAACGCGGCCTGTGTATTTGCAAGCACTGCTGAGATCGCGTCGGCGAGCTCGTGCGATTGCGCATCATAGGTACGCACGAACTCCGCCGCAGTTTGCAATGTCACTTGGCCGTTCGCGTTGCTCACCGTTCGCTCCGATCCGAAGAAGCGTTGATCAGGCCCAGCTGAGAGGGTGTTGTTTCATACCCCTTCCGCCTGGAGCACCGGCATCACCTCGCTCACTGAGCAGCTGCCCACAATCAAAGTTGTCAAGTGCGGCTTCTCCTAAGCGGTCATTGGAGGAGATTAAAGTTTCGACAGAAAATGACAGGCAGCGGACCGGTTATGCTGAGTCATCAGCACCTGAATACTGTCGAGCGGTAGAGAGCCGACCCATCAAAAATATGAGAGCGCCGAGGCTGGGACTCGCCATTCCGAAAATTCGGCTTTGGGTCACTTGCTGCCTTCCCGAACGCGTCCGCGCCACAGCTGCTGTACTCCAGATAGCTGCCGACTTGCTGCGCTGCCAGATTTCGGCAGCCGTCAAACCCGGAGGTATTCGCCCATGCCAAAATAGCCCGCATTTACATGATAAGCCGACGTTGGCTCTAGGCCGCCGGCCGATCTTCCTTTCCTCGCCGCGCATCACGATCCTAAAAGGAGCTGGACGACAGGAAGAATCAGCATTGGGTGTTCGCGAATTTCAACGAGTCACGAGCGATGCCAGCCAGCTGATCACCGGGAACGGTGTAAACACCTGCAACAGGATGAGAATGATTGCGACGGCCGCTGCATAGGACAGCACCGCCCGCAGCACGCGCTGCCCGAGCGGCGGATAAGGCGGCCGGTTGTCGGCAGGCCAGGCGAATTCCTCTTCCCACTCCCGCTGTGAAATATGAGCTGGCCGGATTGTTTCGAGCGGAAGCCAGGCGCGATAGGCGTCGATGCCACGCTGTCTGGCGATGGCATTTCTCGACCAGAAGAAGTTATGACGCCCCGCCAGATCGACGAGTTTCCGAGCGCCGATCCCGCAAAGCGACAGGATGAGCCAGCAGGCCAGATAGACGTACGCAATCATCAAGCCGAAAGTCAGCCACGACTTCGTAAACGATTTCACGGTGAAGATGGACCCAATCAGTTCAATGGTGTCGTCGACGAGCCGGTCGAGGCCATCGAAAATCCTGCCAAAGGCCGACTTGTCGTTGGCGGCCTGCAGCAGCAAGATCAGGAAAATCACGAGCGCGAACTGAACGAGCGGAAATCGGAACGCCATTCGAAAAGGGGCGGAGAGCGTCTTCAACATCGGCGTCGCACCCGAAAAAGCCAGCGGCGATTGCAGCACCGGACCTTATCGCAAGGCGCAGCGAACCCATAAGGTCATTTCATGGCCGCCGAGAGGCGGCCTGTCCCTAGAGCATGAGGAAGTTTGCTCGAATCGGTTTACCGGCCGGCCGCTCACCTCTCCCCGCTTGTGGGGAGAGGTCGGATCGCATCCTTGGATGCGATCCGGGTGAGGGGACCCTCCGCGAGCTCCAGTGTGGAGACTCCCCCTCACCCCAACCCTCTCCCCGCAAGCGGGGAGAGGGGGCGCAGTCTTCCGTAGGACTCTGATCGAACCGCGTTTCCTCAAGCTTTAGCGCATCACGAGCTGCTCCATCCGCTCGTCCTCAAGCAGCGGCGTCTTCGTCGCTTCTCGAAGGATGAGGCCCAAAATCGCTATCGGGACCTCCTTGTTGACCGAGCGCGATGCGAGGCATCGTCCGAAGACGCCGCGCAAAGCGCGCGGCCCGCCAATATGAGAGGTTGAGTGATCGACTGGCCCCTATCCCGTCCGGGCGCGGGGCAGGCCGACGACGTTGCCGGACAATGCGGCACGGCGGTCGGCGACGGCGTGGTGAAACTGGCCGAGCACCAGGCTGTAGGCGGCAAGGTCCGCCTCCTCGATCGCGCCGTCCTCATAGCATTGCAGCGTTTCGCGCAGGATCTCGTCGGCCTCGTGCTGCATGGTGTCGAGTTCCTCGACGCGCTCGATCTTGCGCACCTGCGCGATCGCGGCGACCAGTTTTTCGCGATGCAGGATGCTCAGCTGCCGCTCGTCACGCTTGATGTAGTGGCGCACGGCCGCGCTGACCGAGCCGAGCACGGACAGCAGCAGCACGGCGCCCCAGATGTAATCGCTGTACTTGTCCATGAAGCTGCGCTCATTGCCGTCGATATAGGCGGCTGCTCCGCGATGGGCGGGAATCGCGGCATCCTTGTCGGTGTCGGGCTTCTCGATTTTGGCCGCTGCCGGGATTTCGCGCACGAGCGTCGGTTTGGCCGAGAAGATCTGCCGGGTCAGCGCGGCCACGGTGGTTTCCGACAACGATTTTGGCGCCACGATCAAATGGTCGATGCCGACCGTCTCGACCTTGTCGTCGGGCCGCGCCGGCTGCGCGGTGAAGGCGCTGCCGGGGATTTCCTCGGACTGGTAGTGCGGATGCCGCGAGGCAATCGCCTCCGACACGTCAATGGGCAAGAATGTCGGCTCGCCCCTGGCGCGGGCGCTCGCGACGATCGCGTCCGTCGTCAGCTTGCTGCCGAGCGGGGCGACGATCATGAACGCATCCACCGTGGCATCGCGCACCATGTCGACGGCCTTGTCGGGACTGACATGCGCGATCTCGACCTTGTCCGGATCGGCGCCCGACTCCTTGAGAATGACGCGGAGCAGCGCCGTGTTGACATCGGTGCGGCCGACGACGCCGACCCGATGACCCGGCAGGTCGGAGATCGCCTTGATCCGCTTCCGTCCGCGCGAGGGCCGCTCCGGCGCCCACAGTACCACGACATTCTTGCGCAGGACGGCAACGGCCTCGGCGCCGTCGGGCAGATCCTCATCTGCGCGCGCCACCGCGAGATCGGCCTGCCCATCCCTGAACACATGGACGCTGTCCACCGGGCCTGCGGTGGCCACGACCGAAAGGCGGACCGAGGCGGTCTCGTTGGCCAGGTTCTGGGCCAGGGCCTGGATGATCTTGTGATCGTCGCTGCCGGCCGGTCCGACCGCAATCCGGAGCGTCGCCGGACGCAGCAGCAGAAAGGCTATTCCGACCACGGCCGCGAACAACAGCAGTCCCGCGGCCAGCACCAGCAGCGGGGCACTTTTCCGCCTTCGGCTCGGGGCGGAAAGGTCGGCGGCGCCGGTCGGACCGTCTGAAGAGGACATGTCGTTCATCCCTGGCGGTAGGCGGCCCCGCCGGGAGGATAGCATGGATCCGAACGGGAGACTGCAGCGCCGGTCGGATTGGGGACCGATCTGTCCGCAATTTTGAGGACAGACGGAACCTGTCATTTTGCTTATCCTGGCTGGAACGGCGCTTGCGTGACCCAAGGCATCAAAGGGAGGCCGACCATGTCGCAAAACAGCTTGCCATTGCTCGCCTGTGCGAGCGTGCTCGCGGGGACTGCATTGTTTGCAAGTTCAGCGGCGCGCGGCGCCGACGCCTTCGATCTGGACACGCTGACGGCAACAGAAGCCGCCGCCGATCTCTGTGCCGGCAAATACACGAGCGAGACGCTGGTCGCGGCCGTGCTGGCCCGCGCCAAGGCGCAGCGCGAGCTCAACGCCTTCATCACCCTGGACGAGGCCGGCGCCATCAAGGCGGCGCGGGCGTTCGATCAAAAGCACCGGCGCGGCCCCTGCGAGCCGCTCGGCGGCGTGCCGATTGCGGTCAAGGACAACATCGAGGTCGAGGGCTTGCCCGCGACCGCCGGCACGCCGGCATTGAAGAACTACATCCCCGCGAAGGATGCGCCGGTTGCGGCAAAACTGCGGGCCGCCGGCGCCATCATCATCGGCAAGACCAACATGCATGAGCTGGCCTTCGGCATTTCCGGCTACAACGGTGCCTACAAGACCGGCGCGGATTATGGCGTGCGCAATGCCTATGACCCGGCGAAGATCGCGGGCGGCTCGTCGTCGGGCAATGGCGCGGCGCTGGGGGCGCGGATCGTGCCGATTGCGGTCGGCACCGATACCGGCGGCTCGGTGCGGATTCCCTGCGCGCTCAACGGCTGCGCCGCGCTGCGGCCGACCGTCGGCCGTTACTCGCAAGTTGGCATCGCGCCGATCTCGCACACCCGCGACACCGCGGGGCCCATGGCCACCAGCGTCGCGGACGTTGCGCTGCTCGATCGCGTGATCGCCGGCGGCGGCGGCGTGGGGCCGGCCGATCTCAAGAGCGTGCGCGTCGGCGTCGTGGCGGCGATGCTCGCCAATCTCGACGAGGACACCAAGCAGGC
This sequence comes from Bradyrhizobium sp., assembly GCF_019244115.1. Classification (GTDB taxonomy): domain Bacteria; phylum Pseudomonadota; class Alphaproteobacteria; order Rhizobiales; family Xanthobacteraceae; genus Bradyrhizobium. The sequence goes on along the minus strand of NZ_JAFATE010000182.1, from coordinate 3,384 downwards.
GTTTGCGGCGGCGCGCAGCAAGCTGGCCGCGGCCGGCGTCACCGTGCTCGACGTCGACATGTCTGACCTCGCCGAGCTGAATGGCAAGGTCTCATTTCCGGTTGCGATCTATGAAGCCAATGACGACATGGTCGCCTATCTCAAGCGTGGGCCGAAGATCGCACTCGCCGATCTCGCCAAGGCCATTGCGAGTCCCGACGTGAAGGGCACCTATGACGGCCTGGTGCTGCCGCGCAAGCTGCCGGGGCCGGACAACAGCGTCGTCGACGGCAAGCCGGCCTATGATGCCGCGATCAAGACCGCCCGGCCAGCGCTGCAGGCGCTCTATCGCGACACCTTCGCGAAGAACCGGCTGGATGCGATCATTTTTCCGACCGTGCCGAAGGTCGCGATTGCCTCCAATCCGGACTCCTCGAGCCTGCCGAATTTTCTGCTCTTCATCCAGAATACCGATCCCGGCAGCAATGCCGGCGTACCTGGCCTGCAGATTCCGATCGCGTTAGGGGCTTCGAGCCGCCTGCCGGTGGGCCTTGAGCTCGACGGCCCCGCAGGGAGCGACCGCCGCCTGCTTGCGATCGGCCTTGCGCTAGACAAGCTGTTCGGCCGCCTGCCGCCGCCAGCGAAAAGCATATGAGGTGCACGTGTGGTGCACGGGTCGAGACCAGGCTTGTGGATCGAGGTATTAAAGCGCGGTGAAGTTGGCTCGAATCGGTTTACCGGCCGGGGATGTTCACCTCTCCCCGCTTGCGGGGAGAGGTCGGATCGCATCGTTCGATGCGATCCGGGTGAGGGGGATTCTCCACGAAACGAACTCAGTCCCTTGAGACTCCCCCTCACCCCAGCCCTCTCCCCGCAAGCGGGGAGGGAGCGCATCTTCCGTACGGCTCTGATCGAACCTCATTACATGCTTTTGCCTACTTTATCAGCTTTGCGGCGACGGCGCTGCGGCGGTCGACCGCGAGCTTGTCGAAGATGCGCTGGCAATAGGTCCGCACCGTCGAGAAGCGAATGCCGAGCCGCTCGGCGATGAGCTTGTCGGGCAGGCCTTTTGCGATCATCTCCGCGATTTCGTATTCGCGCATCGACAGTTTTGCGCAAGGCGGCGCGTCGACAGCCGTGTCCCGCCTGCCTTGCGCGCGGACCAGCGCGCTGGTGAAGGCCGGCTCGATGAGGCGCAACAGTTCCAGCGTGCGGTGATCGAAATTGACTCGCCCGCGGCCGCGCCAGATGCGCAAATCGCCGATATTGCGCTCGCCTGCGAAGCTGTAGACGTTGACGCCCCAATGCAGGCCGTCGCGCGCCAAAAAGTCGTTGAAGAACTCGGTACGCATCAGATCGCGCTGCGTCATCACCTGGTTGACCAGCGTCGGCACCCGCCGCGCCTGCAGTTTCAGGGTGATCGGATCACAGCTCTGGTAGTAGCTGTCGTAGCGCGCCAGATTATCCGGGCTCATGTTGAGGAAGACGCCGTCGCCAAAACGCCTGCTGCGATCGTCCCAGACGAAGGAGGCGAAATAGTCCGCACCCAGCAGGTCGAGCAGATCGTGCCCGACGCGTTCGCGCACCTCGCGCGCGGCCATGTCTTCGGCGAGCAGACCGAACAGGCGCGCCAAGGCGCGGCTCTCTCCTGATGTGACGAACATCTGCGAATGCTACAGCATGATCCGGAAAAGTGCGAAGCGGTTTTCCGTCAAGATCATGCTCAAACAACAAACTGAAGCACGATGGCGATTCAATCTGGTCCCATCGCGCTTTGGTCTGCCATCAAGGTCCGTGCGATCGCCCGCGCCACACCCTGCAGCACGATCCCTATGCGCTTTCCTGCCTGTTGCGGCGCACGTAGAGGGAAGCGTCACAGACCAGTCCCCGCGAACGCGCGCGACGCTAGAGTCCGATGCAGGTCCTCACGAATTCCTTGCGCTCGTCGCCGGTGATCTTCTGGACGATCGCCTGCTTCAGGCAGTCGAGATGCGCCTGCGCCATGCAGAGCTGCATCTGGTCCTGGTGCTCCTGTCCCTGCGCGCTGCGTGCGGCGGTCACGCAGGCCATCCGCTTCGACGGCACGACCGGGACCGGCGCGGCCCGGTTGACCGCGACCGTTGAGCCCGGTGGGCCGGGTGGCGTCGGCGTGGCTGATTGGGACAGTGCGGCTGATGCCGCGACGATCGACATGGCAAGTGTGGACACAATTGCCAAGGGTTTCATGATCGCCCTCCGTGCAAGTCGTGAATGCTTAATGAGCGGGACGTGAATGGCGGGTGAATGCGGGGCCGCTTTCCGGGCCGATCAACTGGAGGCTTCCGAACCGGCGTGCGCTCTGCTATGGAAAGCCTGCGCACCCCGGACTTTTGGGCCGGGTCGTCGGTCCCGTAGCTCAGCTGGATAGAGCGGCGGTTTCCTAAACCGTAGGTCGCATGTTCGAGTCATGCCGGGATCGCCACTCGCCCTCGTGCAAGATATCCCTAGCCCGACATCGGAGAACACCAACAGCGGACTGGATTAATCGAGCTAGACGGACAGTGAATGCTCGAGGAAGAAGCGCAGCATTTCCCTCGTTGCATCTGGTCCTCGTGGATCGGTGTAGGAGCCCGCAGGGCTGCCTCCCGACCAGGCGTGTCCAGCTCCGTGGATCTTCCAGTGCTCGAAGACTCCGCGCCCGCTGCCATCGATGTGGATCGTGCGGGTATAGGCATGACCGTCCGGTACCCGCCCGCGATGCACGTTCTTCCTTGTGCCCGCCGTTTTCGTGCACTGCTCGACAATTTGATCGCCGTTGTTCGGATGCACGGTCACGTCGCGATCGCCGTGAAAAACGATCGTCGGCACGGCTGACCCGGCAGCTGGAATTGCATCGCGATCGGACGGGCCACCTTGTCGCATGGCGACAAACGCGGAGGGAAGGTCATTCGCGGCGCCACAGGCCAGGCCGGAATGTACGCCGATCGCCGCGTACAGATCATGGTAGGTCGTCCCCATAATGGCCGCCGCCGCTGCTCCGGCGGACAGTCCACCGACATAGACGCGCTTTGGATCGACCGCATAGTCGCGCATGATTTGGCGCGTGATTCCGGCGATGAGCGAAGGTTCGCCGCGGCCCCGCTGCTGGTCGGCGGTACGAAACCAGTTCCAGCATTTGGCCTGATTGGCCTTGCTGTGCTGTGCGGGATAGACCACAAAACAGCTGTGCTCTTCTGCGATGAAGTTCATCCGCGTGCCGGCGGCGAAATCTTCCGGCGACTGCGTGCAGCCGTGGAGCATCACGACCAAGGGAAGCGGTTGGCCTTGATAGCGGCTGGGAATGAAGAGCCGGTAGGCACGGCTGCCCGCTGGATTGCGGTAGGCCCCTTCGATGAACCTCCCGCCCTCCGGCACCATGTCCTGAAC
>NZ_JAFATE010000161.1 GCF_019244115.1 Bradyrhizobium sp. | reverse complement strand
GCTGCAGCCTTTTTCGCACGACGCCCCCACCCCAGCCCTCCCCCGCAAGCGGGGGAGGGAGCGCACCGCCAGCGTTCAAACCCCATATGCGATTGCCCTGCCCCGCAACCGGGGTTTACCCCGGTTGCGCATCTTATTTGCGCAAGTCGGGCAGGCCGGACTTGCGTCGGGGGAGGGTTGGGGAGGGGGGTACCAAACGACGAGCTGCGTGCGGGGACCCCCACCCCCGACCCCTCCCCGCAAGGGGGAGGGGGGTAGACCGGGCTCGCGGATAGAACATTTCGAGCAAGACTCATCGAGCAAGACTCATTATGCCGCATGCCGCGCGCTCAGGCGATCGCCTCCATCTGGCCCGCGACGGGGATCGCCGGCGCGGTGCGGTTGTCGGTGATGACGATGTCGTATTTGCCGTCCTTGTAGCGCCACTGGCCGCCGACCAGCGGCGTCTTGGCGACGTTCTTGGCGGCGAACGGCGGCAGGTTGGCGCCGCCCCATTGCACCTTGCCGACCACGGTGTCGAGGTTGGTCGCGGCGATCGTGGCCGCAATCGCCTTGCCGTCGCGCTGCGGCGCGCGCTTGAGCACATCGACCGCAACTTCAAAGAGCGCATGGACGAAGCCGATCGGCTGCGTCCACTGCTTCTTGGTGGCGCCCTGGTAAGCCGCGGCGAGATCCTTCGCGCTGACGCCCGTCAGCGAGGACTTGAACGGATGATTCGGCGACCACCAGACTTCGGAGGACAGGTTATGACCGTCCTTGCCGAGTGCCTCCACCGCAACCGGGAAGAGGATCGCCTTGCCGATCGAGGCGACCTTCGGCCTAAAACCCTGCTGCAATGACTGCTTCCAGAAGGTCGTGAAATCCGGCGGCAGCACGACGCCGGTCACGATCTCGCAATTCGCACCCTTGAAGGCCGCGATCTGCGCGGAAAAATTGTCCGTGAGATTCTGGTAGCGGCCGGGGTCGGTGAGCTTGTAGCCGCCCTTCTCCAGCACCGGCGGGAAGCCCACGACCTTGTCGCCCCAGGCATTGCCGTCGCCATCGTTGGGAAAGAGCCCGCCGACCGATTTGTTGGTCGCGACCTGGCCCCACATGTTGGTAAAGACGGCGATGACGTCCTCGAGCCCCCAGAAGAAATGATAGGTGTAATCAAAACCCTTCCACGCCGGCGGGCCGCCGGCCGGATTGGTCTGCCGGCCGATGAACCAGGGCTGCCACGGCGCCACGCTCGAGATGCACGGCACTTCCTCAATCTCGCACTGGGTCGAGACCGGGTTCGTGGTCTCCGGCGTGGAGGCGACCAGCATCAGATCGATCTTGTCCTGCACGATGAGATCCTTCGCGACCTCGGCAGCGCGGTTCGGATTGGACTGGCTGTCCTTGACCACGATCTCGACCGGCACGGTCGCATTGCCGAGCTTGATGCCGCCCTTGGTCGCCTCCTTGAAATTGGCGATGATGAAATTGTCGGCTTCGGCGAAAGCTGCCAGCGGCCCGGTGACCGGGCTGACATAGCCGAGCTTGATCGCGCGGCTTTGCGCAATCGCCGGCGCACTGAGGCGGGTCGCGAGAACGGCGCCGGTCGCAGCGGATAATTTCAACAGCGAGCGGCGGTCGATCGAATTGCGGTGGGTCGAGTTTCCTCTCGTCATCTGCGTGTCCTCCCCTGCCATGCGCCGGTTCGGCGTTGACACGCGCGCCAGCGTTCGATATTCGAACATGCGTTCGTTAGTCGACCAGTGTTCACCAGAGGCGAAATGGAGTCAACAGGCCGCCACGCGAAGCCATCGGTGCAAGGCCACGGCGATGGCGACGACAAGGAGTTCATGGCGACGCTCGCAAAAGGTCTCGCCGTGCTCGGCGCGTTCGGCCGGCAGCGGCCGGCGATGACCCTGTCCGAGGCCGCCGCGGTCGCCGAGCTGTCGCGGGCCGCCGCGCGGCGCGTGCTGCGCACGCTGTCGATGCTCGGCTATGTCGAGCAGCAGGGACGCCAGTTCTCGCTGTCGCCACGGATCCTGGAATTCGGCTTTGCGTATCTGTCGACGCAGAGCTGGATCGACCGCGCGCTGCCATTGATGCGGGAGCTCAGCGAAAGATTAGGCGAATCCTGTTCGGCGGCGATCCTGCAGGGCCATGACATCGTCTATGTCGCGCGGGTGCCGGCGCGGCGGATCATGTCGGCGGCGCTGTCGGTCGGCAGCCGCCTGCCTGCCCTGCACACGGCGCTCGGGCGGGTGCTGTTCGGCTATCTCGACGAGGCCGAGATCTGGCGGCGACTGAAAGCGAATCGCATCGAGGCCTACACGCCGCAAAGCATCACCGACCTGCAGGCGCTGTTCGATCGCATCCGCGCCGACCGCGAACAGGGTTTTTCCATCGTCGACGAGGAACTCGAGCTCGGTCTGCGCGCGCTGGCGGTGCCGGTGCTCGACCGCACGGGCCAGGCGGTCGGCGCGATCAATTTGTCGACCCACTCGACCCGCACCACCCGCAATGAAATGCGCGAACGGTTCTTGCCGGAGCTGAACCGGATCACCGACCAGGTCTCCTCGATGACCCTCTGAGAACCCCGCTCTCTTGCCAGACGGCGGCAGCGGCCGTATCGTCGCGCCAAGTTCGGAATACGGACAGCAGTTCGATAAACGAACAACGCAGGGAGCAGACGCGATGGCGATTAAGGCGAAGGAGACGGCCGGCAAGACGATTCCGCCTGAGGACACCGGCGATGTCAGAGTCGAACGACCGCAGACGGGCGCGGAATACCTGGACTCGCTGCGCGACGACCGCACCGTTTACATCTATGGCGAGCGCGTCAAAGACGTCACCACGCATCCGGCGTTCCGCAACACCGCGCGCATGGTCGCCCGCCTCTACGACGCGCTGCATGACGACAAGCGCAAGCACAGACTCTTGTTGCCGACCGAGACCGGCAATGGCGGCATGACACACGCCTTCTTCAAGGCGCCCAAGACGATGGACGACTTGGTCGCCGGGCGCGAGGCGATCGCGGAATGGGCCAAGATCACCTATGGCTGGATGGGCCGCGCGCCGGACTACAAAGCGGCGTTCCTGGCAACGCTCGGCGCCAATGCGGATTTCTACGAGCCGTACCAGGAGAACGCAAAACGCTGGTACAAATTCAGCCAGGAGCGCGTGCCGTTCATCAACCACGCCATCATCCATCCGCCCGTCGATCGCGACCGGCCGCCGAACGAGGTTGCCGACGTGTGTTGCCATGTCGAAAAGGAGACCGATGCCGGCCTGATCGTATCAGGCGCCAAGGTGGTGGCGACCGGATCGGTGCTCACCAACTACACCTTTGTCGCGCATCACGGGCTGATCCCGCTGCAGGACA
>NZ_JAFATE010000908.1 GCF_019244115.1 Bradyrhizobium sp. | reverse complement strand
GGGTCGTGATCGAGGCGATGGCGCGCGCGCTGCCCTGCTTTGCCAGCGCGCTGCCGGGCAATCATGAATTGCTCGACGCGCCGTTTTTGGTGCGTGTGAACGACGAGGAGGACTGGGTCTTGAAGCTGCGCGATGCGCTTCGCAGAGCGGATTTCTTGGCGCAGGCCAGCCAGGCCAATTTGGCGGCGGCGCGGCGGTTCACGGTCGGCCGGATTCAGCCGATCAGGAACCGGTTCTACGAGACATTGTCAGCCTGTTCAGCTTGAGTTGATCGCGTGGTGACGCTCGCTTGTCGGGATCGGCCGGAAATCATGGAGAGGACGCGACCGCCGTGGCGGGACGTCGTCGTGAGCTCGTCCTGGATGCTTGGGGCAACCGGTTTTGTCGCGGGCTCGCAATGGCTGATCGTGTCGGTCGTCGCGCATCGCGGCGGACCTGCCGCGCTCGGACAGATCTCGCTGGCCCAGGCCTATGTGACCTGCCTGTCCTATGTGGGATGGCTCGCGCTGCGTAACCATTATGTGGTCGAGGACAACCGCTACCCGTTCTCCGATTATCTGTTCCTGCGCCTCGTCTTTCCGGCGCTGCTGTTCGGCGGTCTCGCCCTCGTCGCATCGACGGGCCTGCTCGATGGCGCGGGGTTTTGGGCGACGATCGCGGCGTTCTCCGCGCTCAAATTCGTCGAGGGATTTTCGGACCTGAACTCCGGCGTATTTCAGAAGGCGCATCGCAGCCATACCATCGCCATTGCCGCGGGGCTCCGATTTGCCGCCACGGCCGCGCTGTTCCCCGCCATGCTCTGGGCCGGCGGCACGGTGGAAACGGCGCTGCTCGCGCTCGCGCTCGCCTGGCTTGCGATCTATTTGTCTTTCGACAATCGCCAGCGTCACGCGCTGGTCCCGATGCCGGACGACATCATCTCGGCCGATGCCAAAGCTGTCGGGCGCCGGTGGGCGTTGTTTGCCGTCAGCCTACCGCTCGGCCTGTCCAGCGCGATCATGATCCTGAATGTCTATACGCCGCGATTCGGCATCGTGCATCTGCTCGGGGCGGATGCGCTGGGTCACTTCACGGCGATCCAGTACTTCGCGAATTTCGGCGGCATGCTGGTGGCCGTTATCTGCCAGGCCGCTTTGCCGATGCTGGCGCGCTTTGCCGGCCAGCGCTCGGCCGGACGATTCCTGTTTCTGGCCGGCGCGCTGATGCTGTTCGCGCTGTTCGGATGCCTGTGCGGCTGGCTGTTGATTGAGTTCGCCGGCCGGACGCTGCTCGCGACGATCTACGGGCCGCGTTTCGCAGACGCCCAGCCGCTGTTCGCGGCGGCTATTCCGACCATATTCCTCGCCTTCTGCGGATCGATTGCCGCCGCGGCCGCGACGGCGCTTCGGCTCTATCGCACCATCCTGTTCGCTTATGTCGGCTCGGCGCTCGTCGCGGCCGGACTGACCTATGTCCTGGTGCCGCGCCTCGACCTGTTCGGTGCATTCTTGGCGGTCGGCCTCGCCGGCCTGTTTCAATCCGCTGTGCTTGCGGCCGGCATGCTGGCCGGTTGGCGGAAAAGGGTTTCTTAAATGTTCGCAGGCGCGCCTGAGCACATGGCCTGGCAGCCTGCGCCGCCTGCGAGAAGTGCTGCGATCGATGTCGTGCGCGCCGTGGCGATCATGCTGGTGGTATTCGGTCATGTGCAGCGGGGACTGTTTCAGACCGGCGAAGCCTCGGGGATCTATTGGGATGCGGTCTATCCCGCCCTCGACTACTTCATCTATGTCTTCCACGTGCCGGTGTTCTTCGCCACCTCGGGAATCCTGCTGGAGCGTCATGCGGAACAGACGTGGAAGCAGTTTGCTGCGCGCATCGGGCGGCTCGTCCTGCTCTATCTGATCTGGAACACGATCAACGCCATCCCGGCCGTGTTCTTCTCGGGATACATCAATCGCAGTTTTGGCAGGGCCGGCTATCTCGATGCGATCAACCCGCTCCACATCAACGGCATCATGTGGTTTTTTCTGGCGCTGGTCTGCGCCCAGACGCTGCATTTCCTGACCGGGCGCCAGCAGTGGGTCCGACTGATCGCGATGGGTCTCGCCCTTGTCGTGCTCGCGCTCGATCGTGATGTCCACGGCGCGGCTTACGGATCGCTGTGGCTGCTGCTGGGCGCCGAAGTCGCCCGGCGGAAACTGCTTGATGACGCGAGCGGCAGCGCGCAACAGGCCGGCTTGTCCTTCCTTGGATATCTGACCACCGGCGCGGCGTGTTACGTGCTCGGCGTCCCCTATACACTGGCGATCCCGGCCTGCGCGTTTGCCTTGCACGCGCTCTATTGTATCGGACAGAGCCGCGCGGATTGGCCCGCCACTTTGACGAGCATCGGCAAGGCGACGCTGTCGATCTATGTGATGCACGTGCTTGTCGTTGCCGGCCTGCGCATCGCATTGCTCAAGGGCCTGCAGATGCCGCCATCAGCAATGCTGGTCGTCGTCCTGACGCTCGCTGGCATCGCTGTTCCGATCGCCGCCCTGACCTTGCTCAGGCGGCTCGGCGTGAGCAAATGGCTCCTGCTCGACTGAACTGCCTCAACTGGCGGCGAGGCGCTGCAGGCGCGCCGACTGGTCCGCTGGGACGAAGATGAAATTGTTGATGTAGCGGCCGATCTTGCCGGACGTGCCGACATTCCGCATGGGCTGATCGCGTTCGATCCGGAACTCCGCGATCGGCACCAGCTTCGCATCATGCAGATAGAAGCCTTCATACCCAAGGCCCCTCAGAAAATCCGAGACCCGCTTCACCGAGCCCGGATTGTGACGCTCCTCGACTTCGACCAGGATATTGGGCTTTTCGCGCGACAGCAGTCCGATGCCGCCGCGCAGCACGTGTTCCTCATGTCCCTCGACATCGACCTTGAGGATGCCGACGCCGTCGAGCGCGTAGCTGTCGAGGGTCCGGACCGGCACCTCCATCGAGGTCAGGGCGGCGGGATCGGCGAGCGCGAGATCGTTGCTCGCTGCGATGGTCGCCCATGAATGGATGCCGGAGGGCATGCGAAGCTGCGCCTGGCCGGGGGAATCGGAGAGCGCAACGCCTTCGACCCTGACGTCGTGATACTGCTTCCTCAAGTAGGACTGCAGCACGGGGATGGGCTCGAACACAACGACGCTTTTGCACAGTTTCTGGAAATGATGCACGTAAAGGCCGAGATTGCCGCCGACATCGACGGCGATCTTGGCCTCGCTGCAGAGCAGCGGCAAAAGCCTGATTTCCTTTTCGCGCGCACCGAGGCGGCGAATGCGCCGGGCATGAACTAGCCTGGGAAATGCTCTCTCGATCAGCGTCTTGAGCACCGACATCAAGCGACCTCCATCGGCCTGCGAGGCGAAACCGGAAAATGCCGTCGAGCAGCCTCCAGATCGAGCCGGCGCTCAGGCCGTTTGCTTTCCATCGCCGGCGGCGATTTGATGTAGGCCACGGCCAGGCCGAGCACGAGCCAGATGTAGGGAATCTTGTAGCTCGCAATCACCCACCCGCTGAACTGCAGGCCGAAAAAACCGCAGATGATGGCCGCGCCGATGTAGGGAAAGGCGCCGTGCTGAAGATAGAATCGGTGCGCCGTCGCTGCGACCTTTCCGAGCAGCAGCGTGCAGAAGAACAGCCAGACCGCATAGCCGACCGCGCCGAGCTCGGCGAGGATCCTGCTGTAGAGCGAGAAGGAAGGAAAGAACGAGGCATCGGGATCCGTAATCCACTTCTGGAATTCCCAGGTGTCCGCCCAGGACGGAAACAGCTGCGTCACCTTAAACGGATATTGGCCCATGCCGATGCCGAAGGCCGGGCTCGTCAGGAACTCGTTGATCTGGATCGCCATGGTCCCGAAGCGCGATACGTTCGAGATGTTGTCCGAGGCGATCGCGGCCGCGGCGATCTCGTTCTGGTACAGCGCGACCGCAATCAGCGGCGCAATGCTCAGCACCAGATAGCAGGCCATCAGCGCATGGTGCAGGCCTTGATAGGCGCCGCCGCGCGCGACCAGGAACAGCCGCAGATACGGGATCAGCAGCACGACAGGCAGCACGCCGACCAGCGAGGTCCGGCCGGACAGGAATGACAGCGCGAGGAGATTGAGGAACAGCGCCCAGCACGCGAGCCGCCGCAGCGCACTGCTGCGCTGATTGGCAAAGGCCCACAGCCAGGGCAGCGTGAAGATCGCATACATGCCGAAATTCGACGCCTCATAGGTCACGCTCTGGATGCGGCCGATGATGAAATGCCCTCGGCGCATCAGCGCGTGGATGACGCCGGAGGCCTGCAGGAAGATGTTGTAGACCGCGTCGACCTTCCATGACACGAGCTCGACGTCGCCGACCGCGACGACCAGCACCGCGCCCCAGAACAGCGGCGCCGCTAGCAGGGTCCGGAATGCGGCGGTCGAATAGAAATACACCAGATAGGCAAAGTAGAAGCCGAACATCGGCACCATCGTCGTCGACAGCAGCCGGGAGAGTCCGCTTCGTCCCTTCAGCTGATTGCCGAGGATGCTGCTGAAATTGGCGATGATCGAGATCGCGACCGCCGCCAGGAAGGCGGTCGCGAACAGCAACAGCAGGCGCTCGGTGCGCAATCCTCGTCGGTAGAGATGGACCGCGGCGAGCGGCGACAAGAACAGATTGATGAGGATGTAGGGTTCCGAGCGGGCTTCGCCGAGGACGTCGAGCCCGATTGCGGCGTTCGCCGGGTAAACGACGATCGAGAACGCGAACAACAGGTCGAGCAGCGAGGGCGCTTGTGCCGCCTGGACCGCCGGGCGGTCACCGCGGAATCTTGCGATGGTCGAACCGGTGGAGCGGAGCTGACGTTCGCGACCCATACGCCACGAATTGTCAAAAGCGAACGTCAACTCAACTGCTCCATTCATCAATCGCCGCCGCGTGGTCCTCTCAATTCCAAGCACTCGGCGGAGTGCCCGCTGCGGTGGCGCGCAGATGTTGGAGTCGGACCGTGGCGCACGCCGGCACGCTGGCGCTGCGCCACCATCGAGCTTGGACACGCCAAACGAGGCAATATGGTGGTGTTGAGCGGCCTGATATGCGCTGCATGCGTCCACGCGGCGCGAACTTCGGATTGGGAGAATAAGAGGTCCTTGGCTCGATTCCAGCAAGATGGTCGGGGCCGTCCGCTTCACAGCAGCGCCAGCGCAACGCGGCCGAGCAGCCACAACCATGCGCCGACGACAACGGGCGCCGCCGCGACGAAGGCAATCATGATCAGGCGTCCGCAGGTCGTATTGCGTGCCGTCGCACGATCGGAAGGGGTGTCCGGCGGCGGAAAGCCATCGACCCGCGCAATGACTTGGGCTGGCGGGATCGTGTCGGTCGGCAGGGAATGGCTGGGTCGTCGGGACCGATCGATCCGCAGGCATTCCTCCGGCATGGCGTTCATCGTCTGTAACCTCAACCCGTTGAGTGTTGGCAAAAACCCGGCATCCGCCGACAACGCGTCGCACCGTTCTCGAAGATTCAGGTCGCGACTGAGGCGAAGGGCTGCCGAAGTCGTGGCGAGCCTGTGCGCTTGGTCGCGATGCGTGGTCATTCGCTTGTGGAATGAGGCGTCGGCGCACGTTCCCGCTGTCAGAGGAATGTTTGAGAATGTCTCTAATCAGAAGAATGTTTGAGAATTTCTCTAAAACGCGAAGCTGCTCGCGTGCATC
>NZ_JAFATE010000770.1 GCF_019244115.1 Bradyrhizobium sp. | reverse complement strand
GATGACGGCGATGGGCGGGCTGCCAATGTCCGGCGGCTGGATGCTGCCAGTGATGTGGACGCGGATGTGCGGCGAAAGCTGGCCCGGCGCGGCGGCGTCGTTCCTCGTCATGTGGACCGCGATGATGCCGGCGATGATGCTGCCGGCGCTGATGCCGGTCCTGTGGCGCCATCGCCGGGCCTTCGGCCGTACGGCCGCAAATGTCGCAGACCGGCTGACTGCACTGGTTGGCGCCGGTTACCTCCTCGTATGGGTGGTGCTCGGCATGGCGATCTTTCCACTCGGTGCCGCGCTCGCGGCCATCGAGCTGCAACAGCCGGTCCTGGCGCGGGCCGCTCCGGTGGCCGCCGGCGTGGTCGTCTTGATCGCCGGCCTCATGCAGTTCACCGCCTGGAAGGCCGACCATCTCGTCTGCTTCCGCGCGGCGCCCGGGCGCTCCCTGCCTTCGGATGACGCCAGCGCGTTACGGCAGGGGCTGCGCGTTGGCCTGCACTGCACCGCCTGCTCCGCCGGACCGACGGCGATCCTGCTCGTATCGGGCATGATGGATCTGCGGGTGATGGCGGTCGTGACCGCCGCCATCACGCTCGAGCGTCTGGCGCCATCAGGAGAAGCGATCGCGCGCGCAATCGGCGCGGTAGCCTGCGCGGCCGGGTTGTTTTTGATCGCACGCGCCGCCGGGCTCTGATAACCCATTGCGTGACGAGACAAGTCTATCCCCTCATCCCGAGGAGCTTGCGTTAGCAAGCGTCTCGAAGGATGAGGCCCGCAAATGGGTATCGGGGCCTCATGGTTCGAGACGCCGCGCAAGAGTGCGGCTCCTCACCATGAGGATCTAAATTCCGCCGGCGACGTTGGCGGCTTCAGTGCGCGCTGATCCAGGCGCGCGCCTCGCGCTGGGCCCGCGCGATCTCGCTCTCCGACATCTGCGCGGCGATCTCGCTGCGCATGGCGACCGCGTCCTTGCGACCCTTCAGGGCGGCAAGATTGAACCATTTGTGCGCGGCGACCAGGTCGACCCTGCCGGCCCGCCCGCTAGCCCAATAGACCCCCTGCTCGAACAGCGTATCCGGCATCGCCGTCATCTGCACGGCAATGGCGGTATCCAAGTCGATCAGTCCCTGAAACATTCGTCGCAACTCCCCTCGAAACTCAAGCGGGCTGCGCTCGCCGAGCGCGGCTCCTGCCCGTCTGTTCAACGCTGACTTCCCCATGCCGATTGACCGGCTTATGGGCTGATTATGACCGATCAAATTTGAAAAGCGCTTTAAGTATCGCGGTGAACGGGCCGTGAATGCGGCCGGGCCACACGGCGAAATGGAGCTCGGAAAACAACGGATTGCCGACCATCGAGCCGGTTTCGCGCCCGCTGGCGCGTGGCCCGGTTAGCCCGACGATAACCATGATGCGCAAAGCGGCGGCGCTGCGGACCGCGCGCACCATCGGGAGACTGGAAAGTCAGGGGATCGTCTTTGGGGGGAGAATCTTACGGCCGGCTCGGCACCCCGGCTCGTTGAACGAGGGCGTCGGCGAACACGTCAGGACCAAATTTCATCTCGCGTGAAGCCGAGAATGAAACTGCGGGCCGGATTGGACCGCACCGAACGAAGAAACTCGTTTCTTCTGCCGGATCGGCTCGGAGGGCATTAAAGCCGTCAAAGTTCGATCCAGCCGTTTGACCTGATGTCTCGCCGACACCCTCTATCGTCGATCGGACCTTGGCGGGATCGAAGCTGTCTTCCAGGAGGCAGGCCGTCGTCGCTAGGTTCCAATGACGCGCCGGCCATCAAAGCCGCCGGCGATCTCGCGTTGACCCGCGAGAGTTACTTCTTCTTCTTGGCGACCTTGCGGGTCTTCTTCGCAGTCTTCTTCACTGCGCTCTTCGCCTTCTTCGCCTTCTTAGCCTTCTTCGCCATGTTGCCCTCCAGTGTGAGATGGCTCTACTCGCTGCGTGCACTCGGGGATCGAATGCACTGCATCTCGAATACACCAACGAGAGAAAAAAAACAGCTTCCGACTTAAAGAAGTGTTGACGCCTAAAGCCGGCAGTCGGCAGCGCGTGATTTGCCGTGATCACGAACTGCGCGCGACGACAGATGCGAGGAATGCGCATCCCATCGACGACGGGGAAAGTCAACATTGCAGGAAACGCTTGCGCCGCAGTTACTTTCGCGATTCGTATTTTGCGCGATCAAACACGCGACCTTTGCTTCGCAACGCGTCGCGATGGCGCAGAGTCGCACTGCGCGGACTCTGAGTCGGGAAATTTGGCAACGAAAAAATTTTCATGCTTAACGCCGATATCGCCGCTGACGGCCGGTCGAACCGTGGCTTTTTTGCGAATCGATGTCAGCGATTCGAAGGACGGCGGTTTGTCGCAGGCGATCGATTGAGCGCCTGCGGGTGTTCATCGCGCGACGCAAAGCGCTTGCAGAAGATCAAAGCAGCCGCGCAAGCAGGTGCTTCCGGCTCCATCTCACGCTATCGGATGCCGGCACCGACTTTCGACCTCGTCATGGCCGGGCTTGACCCGGCCATCCACGTCTTTGATGCAACAAGGAAGGTTTTTGGTCGTCGGTAACCGATCTAGAGGCCGAGCTTGGCTTTGAGCAGCTCGCTCGCCGCCTTCGGATCGGCCTTGCCGCCCGTCGCCTTCATCACCTGGCCGACGAACCATTGCACCGCGGCGGGTTTGGCCTTGGCCTGCGCGACCTTGTCGGGATTGGCGTCGACGATGCCGTCGACCACTTTTTCGATCGCGGAGAGGTCAGTGACCTGCTTCATGCCGCGGCTTTCGACCAGCGCGCGGGGATCGCCGCCCTCGTTCCAGACGATCTCGAACAGGTCCTTGGCGATCTTGCCCGAAATCGTGCCCTCGCCGATCAGGCCGACGATGGCGCCGAGCTGCGCGGCCGACATCGGCGAGGCGGAAATCGCCGTCCCCTCCTTGTTGAGGCGGCCGAACAGCTCGTTGATCACCCAGTTGGCGGCGAGCTTGCCGTCGCGTGCGCGATCGTCGAGCCTAGCCAGCACCGCTTCATAGAAGTCGGCGCTCTCGCGCTCGGCCACCAGCACGCTCGCATCGTAGGACGACAGGCCGAGGTCGGCGATGAAGCGCGCCTTCTTCTGGTCCGGCAGCTCCGGCAGGTGCGCCTTGAGGTCGGCGACAAAAGCCTCCGAAAACTCAAGCGGCAGCAGGTCGGGATCGGGGAAATAGCGATAGTCGTGCGCCTCCTCCTTGGAGCGCATCGAGCGCGTCTCACCCTTGACCGGATCGAACAGCCGCGTCTCCTGGTCGATCGTGCCGCCGTCTTCCAGGATATCGACCTGGCGTCGCGCCTCATATTCGATCGCCTGGCCGATGAAGTTGATCGAGTTCATGTTCTTGATCTCGCAGCGGGTGCCGAGCGGGCCGCCTGGCTTGCGCACGGAGACGTTGACGTCGGCGCGGAGATTGCCCTTCTCCATGTCGCCGTCACAGGTACCAAGGTAGCGCAGGATCGAACGCACCTTGCTCACATAGGCCTTCGCCTGCTCCGCATCGCGGATGTCGGGCTTTGAGACGATCTCCATCAAGGCAACGCCGCAGCGGTTGAGGTCGACATGGGACAGCG
>NZ_JAFATE010000679.1 GCF_019244115.1 Bradyrhizobium sp. | reverse complement strand
TTCACCTCGGAACAGCGCCCGGTGCTGCTGATCGACGAGATCGACAAGGCCGACATCGAGTTTCCCAACGACCTCCTGCTCGAGCTCGATCGCATGGAGTTCTTTGTCTACGAGACCGGCGAGACGGTGAAGGCGAAGCTGCGCCCGATCGTGATGATCACCTCCAACAACGAGAAGGAGCTGCCGGACGCCTTTTTGCGCCGCTGCTTCTTCCACTACATCAAATTCCCCGACACCGAGACCATGGGCCGGATCGTCGACGTGCATTTCCCCGACATCAAGAAGCGCCTGGTTGAGGAAGCCCTGCGGATCTTCTTCGAGGTGCGCGAGGTGCCGGGACTGAAGAAGAAGCCGTCGACCTCGGAGCTGCTCGACTGGCTGAAGCTCCTGCTCAACGAGGACATCACCCCCGAGATGCTCCGGGAGCGCGACCCGCGCAAACTGATCCCGCCGCTGCACGGCGCGCTCTTGAAGAACGAGCAGGACGTGCACCTGTTCGAGCGGCTGGCCTTTTTGAGCCGACGGGAGGTGTGAGCGTGCACGAATGTAGGGTGGGCAACCGTGCCCACCGTCGAGAGCGGGTTCGAGATTTGGCGGGCCCGCTTCGGTATTGGCGCGAGGTCACGACCGCTCCATGTTGGAAGACCTAGCCTGCTGCAGCGCTCCTGCCGCGGATCAGGTCGGAGGCCTTGTCGGCGATCATCAAGGTCGAGGCATTGAGGTTCGCCGAGATCATGCGCGGCATGACCGAGGCATCGATCACCCGAAGGCTTTGGAGTCCGTGTACGCGGAGCTGATCGTCGACCACCGCCCAGGTGCTGTCAGCAGGCCCCATACGGCAGGTGCAGCCGGGATGGAAGGTCGTGGTGCCGCGCTCGGTCGCCGCCGCCAGGAACTCGTCGTTGCTCTGCACCTTCGGCCCCGGAAAGTCCTCGTAAGCATAATAGGGTGCGAGCGGCGCGGACTGCAAAAGCCGCCGCGCCAGCTTCATGCCGGCGACGATGACGCGGCGGTCGAGTTCGTCGGTGAGATAATTGGTCTGGATGATCGGCGGCTGAAACGGATCGGACGAGCGCGCGCGGACATAGCCGCGGCTCTCCGGACGCTGCTGCCAGGACGCCACGGTCATGCCCGGCTCATCCTCGAGCTGACCCTGCACGCCCTCCTTGTAGCTTGCGGGCGTGAAGGTGAGCTGCAGGTCGGAGCTCTCCGTGGTCTCGCCGGAGTGCCAGAAGCAGTAGACCATGGTTGGCGACAGCGAGAGCAGGCCGCGCCGGGTCGTCGCCCATTTCAGGGCCTCGACCCAGAGATTCCAGCCCTGCCGAAGCTCGTTGATGGTCCTGATGTTCTTGACGCGCGCCACCGTGCGCGGCGCGTAATGGTCCTGCAGCCCCTCGCCGACGCCGGGCAGCGCGTGACGAATTTCGATGCCCAGCGACTGCAGCAGCTCGGGGGAGCCGACGCCGGAGAGTTGCAGGAGCTGCGGCGA
The DNA here is from genome assembly GCF_019244115.1 of Bradyrhizobium sp. Taxonomy (GTDB): domain Bacteria; phylum Pseudomonadota; class Alphaproteobacteria; order Rhizobiales; family Xanthobacteraceae; genus Bradyrhizobium. Next base: position 7,789 of record NZ_JAFATE010000679.1, on the reverse strand, counting down.
GTTGTAGGCACCGCCGGAGAGAATGACCTCCTTGCGCGCACGCAGCTCGACCGGCGTGCCACCACGGCCGCCCTTGACGTAGCGCACACCCACCGCGCGCTTACCCTCGAAGATGATGCTGGTCACATGGGCATGCGTGCGCACGTCGACATTGCCGCGGCGCCGCGCGGGGTTCAGGAACGCGGTCGCGGCGCTGACCCGCAGGCCGTTCCTGATCGTGCGCTGGCAATAAGAGACGCCCTCCTGGATCGCGCCGTTGTAGTCCGAGTTGCGCGGAATGCCGAGGCTGACCGCCCCCTCCATGAAGGCCTCGCACAGCCGATCCTTCCAGTCCATCGTGGTGACGGTAAGAGAGCCGTCGCGCCCGCGATAAGTCTCGTCGCACTCGCCGATCCGGCACTCCATCCGCCGGAAATAGGGCAGCACGTCGGAATAGCTCCAGCCCCGATTGCCCATCTGCGCCCAGGTGTCGAAATCCTGCCGTTGGCCGCGATTGTAAATGTGGCCATTGATCGAGGACGAGCCGCCGAGCGTCTTGCCGCGCGGTGCATAGATGCTGCGTCCGCCCGTCCAGGGGCCCGGCTCCTGCTGGTAGGCCCAGTTGATGCTCTTCATGTGGAAGGTTTTGATGAAGCCGGCCGGCAGATGGATATAGGGGTGCCAGTCACGCGGCCCCGCTTCCAGCACGCAGACCGTGGTGCCCGCGTCCTCGCTCAGGCGATTGGTCAGCACGCAGCCGGCCGAGCCCGCGCCGATGATGACGTAATCGAACGTATCCATGGTGTTTCCACCCGACCGCTAACGCGGCTTGTCATTGAGCTGATAATTCAGGTGAGCCTTCACCGTCGGCCATTCGCTGGCGATGATGCTGTAAACCACAGTGTCGCGCAGTGTGCCGTTCGGCGCAATCTGGTGGCTGCGCAGAATACCGTCCTGCTTGGCCCCGAGCCGCTCGATTCCGCGACGGCTCTGGTGATTGAAGAAATGGGTGCGGAACTCGACTGCAATGCAATCGAGCGCCTCGAAGGCATGGGTCAGCAGCAGGAGCTTGCATTGCGTGTTGAGCGCGCTGCGCTGCACGCGCTTGGGATACCAGGTCGAGCCGATCTCGACCCGCCGGTTGGTCGCATCGACGTTCATGTAGGTGGTCACACCCGAGATGCGGCCTTCGGCGTCGAACACCGTGAACGGCAGCATCGATCCCTTCGCCTGCAGGCCCAGCCGGCGATCGATCTCCTTCCCCATGTCCTCGGGCTTTGGAATGAGCGTGTACCAGAGCTTCCACAGTTCGCCGTCTTTCACGGCCTCGACGAGCCCGTCGTGATGGTCGTGCGACAGCGGTTCGAGCCGGGCATGGGCGGCGCGGAGGGTGACGGGTTCAAGCCACGGCATCGATTATTCCTTCCTGCGCGCCATTTCAACATAGTCATTCCGGGGCGATGCGAAGCATCGAACCCGGAATCTCGAGATTCCGGGTTCGCCTCTTCGAGACGCCCCGGAATGACCGCGTTAGAGTCACTTGTTCAAAAAGTTCAGCGGCAGGCCGGCACGGGGCCAGTCCATCGCGATCAGTTCGCCCTTGCCGGACAGGGTGATGTAGGCCGTCTTCAGTTCGGGTCCACCGAACGCGATATTGGTGGTGACGCGGTCGCCGGTCGGCACCTGCTCGACCAGCGCTCCGTCGGGCGCGATCACCGAGATGCAGCCGGACACCAGCGTCGCGACGCAGACATTGCCGCCCGCCTCGACCGCGAGCGAGTCGAGCATCTGGTAGCCGCCGAGCCCCGCGATCGGCTTGCCACGTTCGCCGCGATAGATCACGTCGCGCGGTTTCACCGTGCCGGGCGCAGCAAGATCATAGGCCCACAGCCGTCCGGTCGGCGTCTCCGCAATGTAGACGGTGGCCTCGTCCGGCGACAGCCCGATGCCGTTCGCCGGCAGCAGGCCGAACACGCCCTCGACGATCTCGGTCATGCCCGGCTTGATATAGTAGAACGCGCCGACATCCATCTCGCGGGCGCGCCGCTTGCCGAGGTCGGAGAACCACAGGCCCCCCTGCCTGTCGAACACGAGATCGTTCGGGCCTCGGAGCGCGTGCTCGCCGCATTTGTCGACCACGGTCTCGACCTTGCCGCTCTGCAGATCGACGCGCTGGATCGAGCCGCCGAGATAATTTTCCGGCTGCGGCCCGGGCATGATCATGTTGCGCGTCGGGATCCAGGAAAAGCCGCCATTGTTGCAGACGTACATCTTGCCATCGGGGCCGAGGGCCGCGCCGTTGGGGCCGCCGGGGATTTTTGCGACGACCTCCTTGCGGCCGTCCGGCCAGACCCGCGTGAGGCGCTGGCCGCGGATCTCGACCAGCACGACCGAACCATCGGGCATCGCCACCGGCCCTTCCGGAAATTCGAGGTCGGTGGCAAGCACGCGAATATTTTCCATGAATCCTCCCGTTTGATGCTGCAGGCGGATTCATGCCTTCGGCGCCGCGCGCAACATCCTGTCGCGCGAGGTTATGACAAAGTCGCATCTTGTTGCCAAGCAAGCACACGCCGGACCGCGGCGCAGACCAGCGTTGCGCCGCGCGGCGCTAGGATCTTATCGGCACCCAGATCTCGAGACCGCCATTGCCGGTCATCGGATCGAACTTTTCGTCATAGCGCTCGAAGTTGGGCGCATCGGCGACCTCATGACCCGAGCCTGGCAGCCAGTGATTCCAGATGGTGCTGATGGTGCGCCGGATGGTCGAGACATGATCGGCATGGGTAAAGACCGCATATTTCTGCGCGGGAATGCGGGCATGATAAAATTCCCGCGGCAGGTCGGAGAAGTCGGCGACTTCGACGCCGGCGATATAGTCGAAATTGCCGGCATCATCGCCGTTGCAGCAGACGCCGTAGGCGACATTGCCAATCCGCGCGGGAACGCCGTCGATGCTTTGATGGAAGCGATGCCAGAGGCCGGGAATGACGGCCCCGTTCTCGCAATGGATGCGCTCGCCGACACCAGCGACGAGAAAGGCCTTTCCGGTCTCAAAGCGCGGTTTCGGAAGCTGGTCGAGTGCGGTGGAATCCATGAGGATCGGCTCCTGAAGCTTGAGATGATCGAGGCGCGTTGCCGCCCGCACCGCTTCGGGCGTCACTCCGAAATGGTCGCGGAAGGCACGGGTGAACGCTTCGTGAGAGCCGTAATCCGCATCCAGCGCCAGCGCCAGAATGTCCGGTGCCCCCTTGGCGAGCGCGCGCGCCGCCTCGGTGAGACGTCGGGCGCGCACATAGCGCATCACGGAAAAACCCGTCGCAGCCCCGAACGCCCGCACCATGTGGAACCGGGAGACGCCACCGATAGCGGCGATGTCATCGAGGTTCAACGGCTCGGCCAGGTGGCTTTCGATGAACCAGAGTGCCTTCTGCGCGGGATTCATGGAGCTTGGCTCTCTTCTCCGAAGCGCGTGTATCCTACCCGATCCGCGCCGGAGCCATTTGACAGTCCTTGCGCTTTTCGCGGCCGCGAAACTTCCTGGAAAGACCATCGGTATCCTCTCGAGATTCCAGGCTGGATGCTACGCATCGTGAAATCACTTCCCCGCATCTTTCGCCATCGGCGAATCGGCCTTCTTCTTCAGATCCTCGGCCTGTTTCGCCTGCGCCGATTTGAGGTCCTCGACCGTCTTCTGCAGGGCTGCGAGGGTTGCCTTCAATGCCTCGATCTGCGCGTTCGCGGCATCGATCCTCTGCTGGTAGTTGGCCGTGATCTTCGCGATCGTCTTCTGCTGAAAATCGATATTACTCTGCAGGCAGGAGGTGCGCCGCTCCATGGTCTTCTCGACGGTGCAGATTTCAATGCCGGGAATGTCCTGCGCGCGAGCCGCGGAGACGAGAAAGCAGAACGAAAACATCATCAGCGCAGCGCATGAAAGTCTAACGATCATGAGTTCTCCATGGCTTTGCCCGTCATATGAAATTGCGCGGGAACCGAAAGATACCACACTGAAACCTCAATCGCACGGTGAGGTCCAGGTCATCGCCACTGTCAGGAGATTGTGGAATGGCAACACGAGAAAAACGGTTGGCACAGTTCGATGGTCATGGATCGCCCCCGCCGGGCCAGCCCGTCGAGGTTTTGTGCGAAGATCATAGCGGTACTTACAAACTTCCTTTCGCCTGCCTCTACGTTGACGGCCAATGGCGCAACAAGGAGTCTGGCGCCTCCATCGAAGCAACCGTCGTCGGCTGGCGCCTGCCGCGCATGGAGTCGGTCGGCCGCTGAGGCCGGCCGGTTGTGATTGAAGCAGAACCGAACAGGTTTCTGCTTTCCTGTTCGGACGTGTTTCTTCAATCGAACTGGCTTCACTTCGCTTGAGACCGCTTTTTGAAGACGTGATCGAACCAGGAGAGCCGCGCCGGCTTCAAGGCGGCTCTCCGTACCTCACCCGCATCGGCATCGAGCGAAACCGCCAGCGCCGATCCCGCCAAACCGGCTTCAGCGTTCGTTCCGGTGACACAGCCGAAAATGACATGGATGTCAGTTTTGCCCCGGGAACGCTCACGTCGCATTTCTCCCGCGCGCCGACCTGCCGATGTCCCAAAACGCAACGGCTCAGGCAACGCATCTTAACGTTCGGAACGGCGCCGGAACGAATCGCGCCCGAATCGCTGATGGGGCGCCCGTCGCTGGTCTGTTCACGGCTAGATGTCGCGCGGTTGCACAGACATCGCCCGACATGCAGCATTGCGGGACCGGCCCGATACCGCCGGTCACAGGCGAAGGGTTAACCGCGCGGGCGCAATTGGCGTGTCCTTGCGCAGGATGCGCCCGATACGTGAGCAGCCTCGGCAAGCCCAGCTGCCTAGTACTCTACCTCGAGTTCTTCGATCTCTTCCGGTTCGGCCTTGGCCGCCGCGATCCATTCCTGCATTTCCCGCATGGCCATAATCAGGTCGGCATAGGCCTCGAGCCGCGGCTCGAGCTTCACGTCATACGTCGCAAAGCGCGTCACGACGGGCGCATACATCGCATCCGCCATGCAGCGCGCCCCGAACAGGAACGGTCCGCCTGAGATGGCCAGGCATTCGCGCCAGATGGTGCAGACCCGATCGATATCGGCCTGCGCCCGCGACCAGATCTTGAAGCCGGGAAAATGCGCCTTCAGGTTGACCGGCAACGAAGCCCGCAGCGTCGTAAAACCCGAATGAATCTCTCCGCAGATCGAGCGGCAATGCGCGCGCTGGATACGGTCGGCCGGCAACAGGCCGGCCTGCGGCATGGTCTCGTTGAGATATTCGCCGATCGCCAGCGTGTCCCAGATGGTCGCACCCTCGTGCCGCAGGCACGGCACCAGGATGGTCGGCGACAGCAAAAGGATTTCGGCCCTCGCGGAGGGATCGCCCGCCGCGGTGACGATCTCCTCGAACTCGAGCGCGGAGAATTTGGTCAGGAGCCAGCCGCGGAGCGACCATGACGAATAATTCCTGCTGCTGATGGTCAGTGTCGCTTTCGCCATTCGGCCTCCTCGAGCCGGGGACGCCCGCCAAGGCAGCGCGCCCAGTATGCGCCGATTTCCTCCGTTCAAGCAGCAAGCAACGTGCCAGTTTGACAGGCACGATGGCCGTCTCTTGGCGTCGATATTGCATGGGCCGCCTTTGAGGCAGGCCCGTCATGATGTCCATGTTTTACCAAGCCTATCAGAACCACGTCGACCTGACCGAGCCCTGGCGCGCCGCGGCGGTCTCGTCGCTCCGGTATCTCAATCTTGTGCCCAAGGGCATTCCCGACCGCTTTCTGGCCCGGCTCGCGGCGGCGCTCGAGCTGATCTCCCGCTCCGCCCTGACCTACAGCCGACCTGCGTATGGCATCGATCGCGTCCAGGTCGGAAACCGCGAACTTCAGGTCACCGAGGAAGTCGCCTATGCGACGCCGTTCGGCTCGCTCCTGCACTTCAAGAAGGACGACGCGCGTGAGCAGCCGAGAGTCCTGCTGGTGGCGCCAATGTCCGGCCACTTTGCCACGCTGCTGCGCGGCACGGTGAAGACGCTGCTGCAGGACCATGACGTCTACATCACCGACTGGCACAATCCGCGCGACATCCCGAGGGATCGCGGCCGGTTCGGGCTCGATGACTACACCGAGCACCTGATCACCTTTCTCGGTCAGCTCGGCCCGCGGCCCCATATGGTCGCGATCTGCCAGCCGTCGGTGTCCGCGCTGGCTGCGACCGCAATTATGTCGGAGGACAATCACCCCTGTCGGCCGGCAACGCTGACGCTGATGGCCGGCCCGATCGACACGCGGATTTCGCCCACCAAGGTCAACGAGTTCGCCAAAAGCAGATCGCTGAAATGGTTCGAAGATAACCTGATCAGCTATGTGCCGGTGCAATGCAAGGGCGCATTCCGCAAGGTCTATCCAGGCGTCCTGCAGCTCACCGCCTTCGTGTCGATGAATCTCGAGCGCCACATCAAGCAGCACCTCGATTTGCACAATCACCTGGTCAAAGGCGACACCGAGAAGGCCGCGAGCATCAAGACCTTCTATGACGAATATTTCGCGGTCATGGACCTGACCGCGGAGTTTTACATCGAGACCATCCGGGACGTATTCCAGGATCACCTTTTGCCACAGGGCAAACTGACCTTCCGCGGCCGGCCGGTGAACCCGGCCGCGATCAAGCGGATGGGCCTGATGACGGTGGAAGGCGAGAAGGACGACATCTGCTCGAACGGCCAGACCCTGGCCGCACAGGACCTCTGCTCGGGCGTGCGCGCCTATCGCCGCGTGCATCACATGCAGGCCGGCGTCGGCCATTACGGGGTGTTCAGCGGCAAGAAATGGAACAACGAGATCTATCCAATGCTGCGGGATTTCGTGCACGTCAATTCGTGACGTGATGACAATAGCGGCCGGTCAATGCAGCCGCTGCAAGGTCGCCGACGGCGCTTCGCCGAATTTCTGCCGGTACGCGCCCGCCATGCGGCCGAGATGGGTGAAGCCGAGATCGAACGCGATGTCGATGACGCGCGCATCCGCTGGTGCAGATATTTGCCCGGCTTGGTCGATGGTTTCGATTTCCGGATAGACAAGGCGCCCCTGTCGCCCGATGCTGCTCGAAGCAAGGAGGGAGAAGGCCATGACACAACTCGAGAAGGGCATCACAGAGGCCGGTACCGGCTATAGCGGCAAGAGCTGGAATATCCTCGGCCAGCTGTATTTTCCGAAGGCGATCACCGATTCCACCTTCGCCTTCGAGACCAACAGCGAGCCCGGGCAGTTCGTGCCCGTGCACATCCATCCCACCCAGGACGAATTCATCCTGGTGCAGGAGGGCGTGCTCAGCCTCAAGCTCGACGGCGTCTGGGTCGAGGCCAGGGCGGGCGACCTCGTGCGGATGCCGCGCGGTATCCCGCATGGCTATTTCAACAAGTCTGACAAGCCGGTCCGCGCGCTGTTCTGGGTCTCGCCGATGCAGAAGCTCGAGGCGTTCTTCAACCGCCTGCACAACCTCACCGACCCCGCCGAGGTCGTCAAGATCTCGGCCGAGCACGAGGTGGATTTCCTGCCGCCCGAGGCCAACGCGTAGCGGCGCGCGCCGACACGCAAGCTCTTTCATTTCACGAGCAGGCGCGTGGCAGGCGAACGCCGCAGTTAGCGATAGGGATCCTGGCGGATCGACGGCGTGGTCTGGCGGACGATCCGCAGCGTGATCGGCGAGCCATCCGATTCGAACTGCAATTCGTAGGCCTTGCCACCTCGGTCGCGCGCCGAGCAGGAGATGCTGGAGACCTGCCTGGCT
>NZ_JAFATE010000674.1 GCF_019244115.1 Bradyrhizobium sp. | reverse complement strand
CTGCAGGGTGATGTTGGTCCCCGCGGAGACGACGACGTTCGCCGTAGCACCAGTCCACCCGTCGCTCACGGAATCGATCGTATAGGAACCGAAGCCGCCGCTGGTGAGCAAGGCGACCGGCAGCGTCGATGCCACACCTCCGATGCGAATGCCCGAGGTTTCTCCGGCCTGCAGCGTTCCGCCGATCCGTATGGTGTCGACGCCGCTCAGCGTCAGGCTGCCGTTGCTTTCGAAGCCATAGCCGCGCAACGCGCCGTCGAGCTGAAGCACGGCGACGTGACCGGACGTCGGTTGTCGCAGGTCGTTACCATTGACGTCGTTCGTCCAGATTCCCTGATAAAGCGAGAGCGAAATGCTGCCAGCCTTGCCGGCCATTACGCCGGACGACGTGGTCTTCGGCTTGCCCAGCGGGGAGATGTAGCCGCCGCTCGAAACGTCAAGCAGGCTGCCCTTGGCCAGTATGACACTTCCTGTTCTATCAACAAGCTTTCCATCACTTGTCTTGCGGGTCGTGATCGAGATAGTGCCGCCATTGATGAATGCGGGACCAGCCATATCGGAACCAAAGCGGCCGGTGTCATTGACGAAGCGCCCGCTGACGTCGAGCGCGCCTTCGACGAAGACGCTTTCGACAATTGCCTTGCTGGACGGATCGAGCGGCTCCTTGAATAAGCCGCTGCCAAACTTGCCGCCCACGGTGGGATGATCGGTCGTCAGACTGATCGAGCCGCCCGCGGCCGATACCGTGCCCGCGATGTCGATCGCGCCGCCCGCCACAACGGAAAAGCTGCCGCCGGCGGCGAGGTTGAGCGTGCTATCGCTGGAAACGACGAGATCGTTGGAGGCGATCGAGAGCGAGCTCAAGCCGTAGCCCGAGAGCGTATCGGCGGACAGAAGCGTCGTGCTTGCGCTCGTCGTGATGTAGTCGGTCGAAGGCGCCGGCCCGATCTGCACGCTCGACGGTGTCGTCAGCGACAGCGAGCCCTGGTTCGGCAGTTGCCCGTTGGCGATCTGGCGTTGGCCGCCGACCGAGCCGAAATACATCGTGCCCAGGAGTGACGGGTTGACCGTCGTCACGGTTACGCTGCCGGCCGGCTGGCCATCGGTATAGCCGGGCGAGAAGGTCTGCGTTCCCGTGGACCAGGTCTCCTTGATGCCCCAGTGCGAGTGGTCGACCGTGAACTGGCCGGCGATCCCCTCATAGGTCATGTTCGGATCGGCATTGGCCATGCCGTAGATGCGGCCATCGATGCCGAGCAGCCGCGTGGTCGGCACCATGCCGGGCAGGAAATTGACGCTGCCGCCGGCGACGTTGATGACCGAGCCGGCGGTCTGCACCCGGCCGCCGCCGCTGTTGGTGTTGAGATCGGTCTGCAGAGTGACGCTGCCGCCCTTCGTCATCAGCTGGTAGATGCTGCGGCCGACCGCGGACACATAACCGCTGGCGTCCGCGAGCGGCGTGCCGACCCAGCTCGTGCCGTCGCTGCGGATGCCGGAGGCGCGGATATCGATCCACAGCGTCTGGCCGTAGAGCGGGCCGCCGAGCGGCGGCCGCTGCAGCGGCATGTCGGCGAATTCCGCGCGCGGCGCGAACGAGACGAAGTTGTAGGTCGCCGGCAGCGTTACGTTCTCCAGACCGGAGACGTCGATCGTCGCGCCGGGCGAAAGCTGCACGGTTTGCGGCAGGGAGGTGGCGCTGCTTAGCGTATCGACGCCGTTCTGGCCCTGGTTGAAAAGATGATCTTGGGCGCCGGCCTCATTGGTTACAGTCGTGAGGTAGAGATTGGGATTGCTCAAGGAGATCGCGCGCAGTGACACGTTTGCCGATGGCGCCGAGATCAGCCCGCTGGATCCGACGGTCACCGTGTTCTGAGCGCTCATCTCGATGTAAGCCGGCTTGAAACTCTGTACCGTGCTGCCGCTGGAGCCGCCGGTCGGCAGCGGCGAGGCGCCGTCGTCGAAGGGAAGGCTCGTGATCACGCCGTTCATGGTGACGCTGGTTGCGCCGCGCAACATCACGAAACTGTTGCGGTCGATCGCGGTGTCGGCCGAGATCACGCCGGGATTATTGACGGCGATTTTGTCGCCATTCATGACGACGATGCCACCGGGGGACTCGATCAGGCCGTCATGAGTGACCGCGCCAGTCCCCGACAGATAGGGACGGCCATCGTTGCTGGTGCCGGTGCCCGGATATCCGTTGCTGGCGTAACTCGATGCAAATGGGGAGATGGTGAACTCAGTGCCACGAAATTGCAGCGGATTGCCCGAGGAGTCCGTCCCGAGCACGGCGGTCGGCAGCACCGAATAGCCGTTCGGCACGAGGTCGATGATTCGCCCCGCGACCATGCCGACCTCGCCAGTCGGCGCACTGATCCAGCCATGATTAAGGACATTGGCGCCGAACAGATAGACATTTCCGGGGGAACCGGTCGAAACAAGATCGCTCCTGACATTTGCGGTGATCGACGCACCGCGCTCCACGACGATATTGCCCGCCACGGCGTTGGACGTCGCGGAGCCCTGGGTCGCCGGATCGTAGAACGAGAAGGAATTGAGATTGGTGATGCCGGTGTTGAGGAAATAGGAATCACGCGTCGGCAGGTCGGTGCCCAGCTTGCCGATGTCGAGGCTCGAGGCCACCAGCGTGTTGACATTGACCTGCGAGCCGGCGCCGAAAATGATGCCGTTGTTGTTGATGATGTAGACGGAGCCAAGCGCGTTCACATGCCCGAGAATCTGGGTCGGTGATGTCGAGTTGGTCACGCGGTTGAACGCGATCCAATTGGACTGCTGCTGGTTGAAGTTGACCGTGGTGTTGGCGCCGACATTGAACGTGTTCCAGTAGAGCAGCGCCTTCGGCTGGTTCTGCTGGATGTCGACCTCGACCTGCGAGCCGTTGCTGGTCTGCGTCGGCGCGCCGGCGCCGATCCATTTGCTCGGGTCCGCCTTGATCCCGGCCATCGGGTCGGCATTGGTGCCGCCAAGCGGCATCAGCCCGCCGGTGATCACGCCGTTCGGCACCGAGGAGGCCTGCGCTGCCGCGGCGCCGTCGAGCTGTAGCTTGCGCGCCGCCGCGAGCGCGGCCGCTGCGCGCGCGAGCGATGCCTGGGCCTGCGCCGCCGCGCCGGCCGCCTGCTGGGCGGCCGCGATCGCCGCCTGCTGCGCCGCGGCCGTTGCCGCGATTGGGCCGGTCGAGTTGAGGTTGCGCGCCCTGCCCGCGTTGCTCGCGAGCATGATCGCGAGCACGCTGACGCCGCCGAGCAGGGCCGCGTGAACCTTGCGGCTGATGCCCACGCTCCAAACCTCGTCATGCCCCGCGGTCATGTCCCTCCGCGAACCGCGGAATGCCACCGGGACCAGCCAATATCGCAGTCGCATGCCGAGTTTCCATCTGACGTGCTCGGTACGATCCGGCAGATCGGCTGCACTGGTCCGAAAAGGAGCGGGAGACTGGCAATCAGACATGATGCAACCTGTTCTTGCGCGCGGGACACGGGGCATCCCGTCCGTTCGCGCGGTCAATACCTGCGTTACGGATTTACCTTTCGTTTACTAACATTTATGTGTCAGATCTGTATCGTCGAACGTGACCGCGAGGCCGCGGGAGATCGGCCAGGCGTCAAATAACGTAGCCTTCACTTCGACTTATCAGCAGATTCACATCGGCGTTCGGCTACGCCCGTTTTTATGATATCGACGTTAACGCACGGGTCTGCGCGGCAACACAACCGATGTGACACGCAAATCCGCGAGGGTACGCGCGATTCCGCCGCCCGCTAGGGGCGGCGCCCGTAGCGGAACGGATTGAGCGGCGTTGGCGTCGCGTTCGGCCCGGGCGGCTGCACCACGAGCATTGGCCGGCTCTGCCCTGCCCCCGGCAGCGCGGCTGTCATCGGCCCCGCGCCATTGCCCGGCAGGGACGCGTTGGCGGGAGGTGATGGCATCGGCGGACGCGGCGCTGCGGGCGGCAGGCCTGCGACTGGCGCGGCAGCGGATTTCAAATCCGGCGGCGGCAGATCGAGGACGGCGCTGTCCAGCCCCTTGGCTAGTTCCACCTGGTGCGGCCGGACCATGCGCAGCACCCAGCCGCGATGATTCTCGCCCGCCTTCAGACGCACGATGCTCTTGTCGGCGGTGTTGAGGAACAGGCCGATGCCGCCGCCCTCGCCGCCCGCGACGGTGCCGACCAGCGAGAGCGGCGGCCTTTCCGGCTCGATCGGCTTTGGCTGAGGCGCGACAATCGCAGCGGGTTTCATGCTCGAGAGCAGAGGGCGTGGACGCCGCGTCTGCGAAAACACCGGCCGGTTGCGCGTTTCGGTCAAGCGACTGAACGGGACAGCCCAGAGCGGATTTGCGGCTGGCTCGGGGGTCGTCGCGGCCGCGGTCGGGGCAGCAGCGGTCGGTACGGTGACGGTCGGCGCTGCCGAGGTCGGCGCTGCGGACGTCGGCGCCGCCGCAGGACGCGGCTCAGATCTGGAATCGGGCCTTGCGGGCGCGCCTTGAAACGGTTTTGCCGTGGCGCCCGGCTCGGCGCCCTGACGCAGGCTGTCAGCCTTTGCTTCGAACAGGTCCTCGCCGGGATCGACGATCTGCGGGGCGGTCGCAAGTGCCTCGACATTGCCGATCACGACGAGCGCGATCAGCAGAACCCACGCGCGCATCGACATGATCCGGGACCGCCTTTCGCCCGTTCGCTCATTCAGCACGAGCAGCCGACCACGGGTCCCAGCCTGCGCCGACCGAACGATAACACATCACATAATGCCCTTGGTATACTCTTTGGTGCTGATATTGTGAAGCGGGTGCGCAATGTTGTCGATCACATAACGTGGAAAGTGCACCCGGCGAAGCCGGGTGCACAGCGTTGTCTCGATCGCAATCAGGCGAAAGCCCGATCCGGATCAGTAGGCGCCGGCGAGCGTGGTGCAGCCGCCGTTGCCGTTCTGGGCCGGGCCGTGGGCCGGGTCGTTCAGCAGGTTGTAGATTTCGGTCGTCCACGCGCCCGGGACTTCGGCAAAGCCGTTGTCATGCAGGATGTTGTGGGCGTCCTGGCTGCCGTAGAGAAAGTCCAGCCAGGTCCGGAACCAGATGAAGCCGTTGTTGCCATTGGCGTGGTTCTGGTAGCACTGATACATTTCGACCCAGGTGAAGCCGGCGAGCGGGTAGGAGCCCGGCACGACCGGATTCGGCACCACGCCCTGCAGGCTCCACGCCAGCGGATTGATGCGGGTGGCGTCGGAGAACTGCGGAACGGCTGAACCCATTGCAATTTGCGCACCCTGCCAGCTCGGCGGCTGGAACTGGCCGGTGCCGGCGGTGATGTCCCACTGCGACTGGATGTTCGCAGTCGGCTTGCCACCGGTCTTGACCGGCAGCCAGAAGTCAGCCGAAGCGTAGCCGATCGCGCCGTTGGTCGAGGAGACGAGCGCGACGAGGCTGCCGCTGCCGGAGGCGTTGGCGAAGTGACCGCCGCCCGGATTGGCAACCGCGGTGCCGCACTGGTCGGTCGGGAATTGATCCGGCCAGTTCAGCTGGTTGGCGCCGTGAGCCACCGGACGCGGGCAGCTGCCGGCATGGTCCGTCCACGGCAGCGCGTAGGACACGATCGTCGAGTCGCTTTCGCTGTTTGGGCCGATCTCGAACTGGCACTGCGTCGCCAGCGCGTTGGAGAACAGGAAAGTGGTGCCGCTGCCATCCTGACGATGGACAAGGGTGATGTTGCCCGTGCCGAGCGCGCCGCCATTGAGCGCGGTCAGGATCGCGTTGTTCCACTGCGTGATGTGGCCGGAGACGATGCCGCACACCGCGGTGCGCGACAGGTTGAGACCGCTGCTGCCCGTGGCGGTCGAGCCGTCGGGGAAGGTCACGGTCGGCGCGGCGGGCAGGATGTTGAGGGCGGCGCCGGTGCCGTCCGTGCCGTTGAACCCGAGCGCGACGGGCCCGATCAGCGCCGGAATTTGGACCAGATTACCGAAGGTCGCAGGATTGCCAGCAGCATTCCACGCGGCCATGTCGGCCGAGTTGATGATGTCGTCGCTGCCCGCGAACTGGACGCCATCATAGTCGGCGGTCGAGTTGACGCCGATGGTGGAGTCCGTATAGGCGACCGAGTTCGACGGCGTGCCGATATTGGCCTTGTTGTTGGTGCGCAGCACCAGCTTGCCATTGCCCGAGCCGGTCGGAGCGTAGAGAATCTCGCCACCGAAACCGCTGCCGTTGCCGCCGGAGAACGGGCAGCTCTTCGCGATCGCGAGCGGGCCCGGACGGCCAGCGCTGCCCTGCGCCTGATTGTACAAGCAGTCCATCAACTGCCGATAGGCAATCTGAGGAAAGGTGGCACCGGCACCGTACGCGACCGATCCCGCTTGCGCGCCATCGGAAGCGACGCCGATACAGGCGAACGCGGCCGAGCCCATGAGCACTGCTTTTAGATTCCGCATATCAAGAACCTCCTAATTGTATGCGTTTGACGACTCCCCCACACCGGAGTCGCGCGAACCCTACGCGCGCTATGTGAGCCTTTCGTTGTTGTTTTGTGAATTATGTTAATGTTACCACATAGCGCGCGCACGACTTATGATAAGAACGGATGGATGCTGGAATTTGTCCAGCGAAATCAGGGACCGCTCCCGACCGCCCATTCACTGCCATGGATAAGAGATATCGCGATACATAACACGTCCGCGATAAACAGGCCGCGGGTCCCTCGATCGCGCGGTTCCCCGCGCCGGCGCAGCGCGATCGACGCCGATCGTCGAGAGCCGCCGTCGATCCGGCCGCACCGGCCGTCACCGACTTGTCTTTTTGACATCACACGGCCGTAACGATCACTTCGTTAAGAACGATATGACATCAGTGTGCGATATGCGTACTTAACGTTATCGACTTTGCCGTCCCCCAGCCCGATCGCTCTGAGAACTCCTGGCCAGCCAATAACCAATGAGACTTCCTGTGATGAACGTCGCGCCTGCCCCCCTGCCTCGTCCGATCAACGCCATGCGCAGCGCAATGGCCATCTGCCTCGGCGTAATGCTGGGGACGGCTGGGCCAGCCTTTAGCCAAGCGGCCAACGCCGATCCCGTCGTCGCCATCGTCAATGGAACGCAGATTCATGAGAGCGACGTGCAATTGGTGGACGAAATCATCGGCCGCAACCTCCCGAGCCAGGACAGGGTCGAACGGCGCGCTTCCATCCTGAAAATGGTGATCGACACGACCCTGCTCGCCCAAGTGGCGAATGAGCGGAAGATCATCGACGATGCCGACATTCAGCGCCGCATCACTTTCGCGCGCAATCAAGGGCTCATGAACCACCTGTTGATGGTCGTCGGCCAGCAGGCAGTCACCGACGACGCCATTCGCAAGGCATACGAGGACGTGGTGTTGAAGCCGGCGCAGAACGAGGTCGAGCTGCATCTTCGTCACCTGGTCTTTCTGTTCAGGGACCCGAGGGATGACGCCGCAGTCAAGGCCGCGGAAGACAAGGCCGAGAAGGCGCTGGCGAGGGTCAAGGCCGGCGAAGACTTCGCAGCCGTCGTTGCCGACGTGTCCGAGGATCCGGTGACCAAGGCCAAGGGCGGCGATTTCGGCTGGCGAACCAGGCCCGAGATGGGAAAAGAGTATGCCGAGGCTGCGTTCGCGATGAAAAACGGCGACGTCTCGCCGCTGATCAAGACGGCCGTTGGCTGGCACATCATCCAGCTCGAGGATCAGCGCGTCCGCAAGCCGGTGGAACTCGATAAGATCAAGGACAGGGTTGCGGCGATGGTCGCGAATACGGCCCAATTCGAACTGGTGAAAAAGACCCGCGAAACGGCAAAGATCGAGCTGATGGACAGGGCAGACGGTCCCAAAGCGGCCCCGCAGGGTCAATAGCGCCATGCCGCGGCCGAAGCGTCCGATGCGGGCGTGACCACGGCAGGATTGCGGGCATGAGCCTCGCCGTGGTCATCTTGACTCACAATGAAGAGCGACACATCGCGCGCGCGATCGCCTCGGTTGCCGCCATCGCAAGCGAGATCTTCGTGGTCGACAGCTTCTCGACCGATCGAACCGTGGCGCTGGCGCGCGCACATGGCGCGACCGTGCTGCAGAGCAATTTCATCAACTATGCCCGGCAGTTCCAATGGGCGCTCGATAACGCGCCGATCACCGCTTCATGGATCATGCGCCTCGATGCCGACGAGGTGATCGAGCCGGACCTTGCCGCGCGGATACGGAGCGAACTGCCGCAGCTTTCACCTGAGATCGTCGGTGTCAGCCTCAAACGCAAGCACATCTTTCTCGGGCGCTGGATACGCCACGGCGGTCGCTACCCGCTGGTACTGCTCAGAATCTGGCGGCGCGGTCACGGCCGCATCGAGAACCGCTGGATGGACGAGCATATGATCGTCTGGGGCGGCCGTACCGTCACCTTCGACGGGGGCTTTTGCGATCACAACCTCAACGACCTGACCTTCTTCACCGACAAGCACAACAGATACGCAACGCGCGAGGCGATCGATATCATCAACCAGCGCCGGCGGCTTTTTTCCCGCGATGTCGATCTGACTGAAAAAAGCTCGCGTCAGGCGGCGATCAAGCGCTGGATCAAGGAGAGGCTCTATAACCGGATCCCCTATCAGATCAGCGTGCCGGCCTACTTCCTGTTTCGCATGTTTTTTCAGTTCGGCTTCTTGGATGGCAAGCAGGGCCTCGTGTACCACGGCCTGCAGGGCCTCTGGTACCGCTTCCTGGTCGGCGCCAAGGTCGACGAACTGGAGGCTGCCATCGCCCATCTCGACGATCCGGCGGCGGTACGCGCCGAGTTGCGTCGCCTAACCGGTCTCGCGATCGAGCCCTGAGTGCCGGATCACGATCTCACCACGAGGGGTCACCGTCATGCGCTGGAAGCACATCTTCGTTCTCGCGGCGCTGCAGTGGTCATGGATCGGCCATGCGGAGGCAGAGCCGGCGTTATTCTGGTTCAACGACCCGGTCGGCCCCGACGAGGCGGTGCTTGTCAGCGGATCGGCGCTCGACGAGGCGACGTCGGTGAGCGTCGCGCGCATCGCCGATCAAGGATCAACGTCGGCATCGGACCAGGAGACCAAGGTCGCGGTCTTGCAGGCCAATCCATTTTCCCTGAAATTCATCATTCCGAAGGAGTTTGCGCCCGGAACATATCGCTTCACGCTCACTTATGCGGGCGGGACGATTGCGGGCCGCGTTAATCTGCCGACCGTCTATTGGAGCCAAGGCAATCTCGGCGATTCCGCATCGCCTTCGGGCTGGATCAGGATGTTCGGCCGCAATATCGTGCGCCGCGCGGATCGCGCGCGGCTCCTTTTGCTGCGGAACGCAGCAAATGCGCCGGCAACGTCCGTCCCGATCAAAGGCGATCTGTGGCAGGCGAGCGCCCAGATTCCCGACGGGCTCGAACCGGGCTCCTACACATTGCGCCTCTTCAACGGCGATGGCGGCGAGGCCGAGTGGGTCGATGCTGGTACCATTGACGTTCGCGCCCGTGATCCCGGGCCGACCCAGTTCTTCGATGTTCGTGGCTATGGTGCGATCGGAGACGGCAAGGCCGATTGCACGCATGCGATCAAATCCGCCATCGACGCTGCGGCGCAGAGCGGCGGCGGCATCGTCTATTTTCCCCGCGGCCGCTACCTGGTGACTGAGTCGCTCATTGTCCCGCCGCATGTGAAGATCAAGGGCGAGCGCACCGACCTCGTCAACCTCGTCTGGCCGGACTTTGCCAGCCCGCCCGCCGCATTGCTTCAAGGCACATCGCATTTTTCGATCGAAGACGTCACGATCTACGCGTCCAATCACCTGCACGTCATCTCCGGAGGTTTTGTGCTGCGCGACGGGTTGTCGCCAGATGCCGGCGATATTGCGATCAGGCGGGTCAGGATTCGCGCGTCGGCTTTTCGCGGCCAGATGGATCTGGAGGCAATCATCCAGAGAATGCGCGATTTCCGTCGCATCTTTCCCGACGGTGGCCCCGATACGATTCGCCTCACTGGCGACCGGATCGAGGTTTCCGATTGCGATGTCCTCGGGTCCGGCACGTCTCTTCGCCTGTTCAAGGCTGCCAACGCGCTGATTTCACACAACGTCCTGAGCAACGGGCGAGACGGCAACTACATTCTGCTCGGATCTCGCAGGATCATCTTCGAAAACAACCTCGTGACCTCGGCCGATCTCCAGGCGACCGGCGGCGGAATAACCGTTCTGTCGAAATCCGTCACTGCCTCCGAAAACGTCTTTGTCGGGGGCAATACGTTCAAGGCCATCTATGGCTGGGACCGCGAAGCCATGACGACGGATGGACCAGGCGGCTACTATTTCGGTCGCGCCGAAAGCACAACGTCCCGCGAACTCGCGCTGCGCGACGCCCCCGACCCCTACCCTGCAAGCACAAGCTGGACCGGGGCTCTCGTAATGGTCGTAAATGGCCGCGGCACGGGCCAATACGCCCGCGTAGCGTCATACTCCAAGACGGCGCAAGAGCTGTCCGTCACGCTGAACCGCGCACTCCAGGTCTCGCTCGACCGCACGTCCGAAATCACTGTCGTCCAGGCACAGCAGAACTATCTCGTCGTCGACAATGCGTTCGAAGACACCGGTGTCGGCGCGCAGAGTTTCGGCAGTGCGATCGGCCATGTGATCGCAGGCAACCGATCCAACAGAACCAGCGGCTTTGCCGCGATCGGACTATCCTATGGCCATTTGCAGCCGTGCTGGCAAGTGCAGATTCTCAACAATCATATCCTTGAGGGCAACGTGTATCGGGCCGGGCCGGACCGAAACGTTTTTTCGAACGAAGCCTCGGTGTTCGTCCGCGCCAACCAGCAGGCAACCACCGCCGGCCAGCCGCCCCTCGTACAAGCGGTCATCGTGCGGGGAAATCAGCTCGATCAAGATGCCCATATCAGAATAGAAGGCTTTTCGGCGGCATCGCCCGGCATCCGCGATATCGTCGTCGAGGCGAACAGCATCGGGCCGTCGCGCGTCGGCCTAGTGATCGACCGCGGTGTTGCCTCCTACCTCGCCCGTCGCAACGTCCAGGCCGCCCGTATCGTCAAATGACATTTTTGTCCGCGAGGCGGCTTCACTCGGCCGGCTTTGCGACCTGCTCGCCCCTGGCCAGCAGCCGCCTGAGAAGCTCCCTCGCGGGCGCATCATAGATGCGGTCGACCAGCACGCAGAGCCCGAACATCAGGCCCACATATACGATCCCGATCCACGGCGCCATGGACTGCGGCCTGACCGGTGATGCGACGATCAGGAAGCCGAGCAGGATCTGATACAACGGCTTGTGCAAGGCATAAACGGCGTACGAGGCCCCGCCGAGCAAACCGAAGCTTCGCTGCAGCGTCGGCCCGGGCTCGACGGATGATGCGGTCAGCACCAGCATCGGAAACAGGAACAGGATCGTCGCAAGCGCACTCAGATTACTGTGGGGGACTCCCAGCAGGACCAGGAGTGCCGCCAAAAGCGCAACGGTTGCGAGGGACGAACGGATCTTTCCGGGCCACCGAAACCTGAAGATCAACACTCCGCAGAAGAAGCTGAACATCATCCGACTCAGCCCGAGGGCGAATGTGAACCAGGTCGAGCCGCCTTCCAGCGTGCCGTATTGCAGGATGCCGAGACCGCCGAGAACGAGCGCGGAGACACCGACCAGCACGGCCAGGCTTTCGGATCGGCGCAACGACCTCGCCAGCAGCGCGTACAGACAATTGACCACGATCTCGAAGAAGATCGTCCATAGCACCGGATTGAACGGATAGAGAAAGCCATCCGCGCCGCCCGCAGGCATCGGCAGCATCACCAGCGAAAGCGGCAGGCTGATCGCGAACAGGCCGGCCGACCAGTCGACCGACAGACCGTTGCCCCCGAATTTCATCGCCATGAGTGCCACCGGCACACCGAACAGGGTGCCCAGGAGATAAAGCGGATAAAGCCTGATCAGGCGGATGCGAAGGAAGCTCAGCGCGGTCATGCCGGCCTGCAGCTTCGGCTCATAGGCCGCCGCCAGTACAAAGCCACTTAGCACGAAGAACAGGTCGACGGCGAGAAAGCTATCGGAGAGGTGCCACTGGTTGAAGAAATGCGGCGTGTGCAGGATCACGATGCTCAGGGCGGCAACGCCCCTCAATCCGTCCAGGGTTCGATACTGACGCCGCTCCGTCGCAGCGCTCGCGGCCGCTCGGCCAGAGATGACGGCCTGCGCGACCAGAGTCATGGCTTCTGCCTCAATGCGAACCCGGACCAAGGCTTTGTCCGACCCGCACCCGCCTTTAACACATATCGCGTGACAGTGATGTGATGTCTGCCAACCCGAACCTTGCACTAACGTTCATATCGTTATCAACCCGATGATGACGTTGCGTATGAGGTGAGACCAGCCCCCGCTTCTCCGGAAGTCCTTTGAACGACCAGCGCAAGTCACTGACTTGATATGTTTCGTTGTTAACGAAAGCTGATCTCGCAACGAGTGCAACCTGCAAGTTCGCCTTCACTGACCGACAAGCGCCAAAGGACTGGATCCATGACCGCCATTCTGGGCCTTAACATCAACCACCCGGATGCGTCCGCCGCCCTCATCCTGGATGGAAGGGTCGTCGCCGCGGTAGCCGAGGAGCGCTTCGGATCGCGCCTCAAGCATGATCCCTCCTTCCCGCAGCATGCGATCAGGTCCGTTTTGTCGATCGGCGGGATTGCCGCATCGGAACTGGATTTCATCGCCGTCGCGCGCGACGCCGCCCAAAGCCGCACGGCCCGGATCTCCTATGCGCTACGACATCCACTGACCGGCGCCATGGCCGCCCTGGAGCATTTGAGGCGGGCACGCGCCGATCTCGGGATCGGCGAACAGGTCGCGCTGGCCTGCGGCCTGGCTCCGGACGCTCTGAAGGCGAAGACCATCAATGTCGAGCATCACCTGTCGCACATCGCGAGTTCCTACTATTGCTCTCCGTTCGAAAGTGTCACGGCCGGATTCTCTTATGACGGCAGCGGCGATTTCGTCAGCGCGATGGCGGCGCGTTGCGAGGGCACACGCATCGAGATCCTCGATCGCGTGCATCTGCCGGACAGCGTTGGCTTCTTCTACACTGCCTGCTGCCAGTTCATCGGCTTCGACCAGTTCGGCGAGGAGTACAAGGTGATGGGGCTCGCCCCCTACGGCAGCAACAGCTTCGCCGAGGTCATGAGCGAGTTGATCGCGACGGCGGACCACGAATGGTTCAAATTGCGCAAGGGCTTTTTCGGTATGCATCGTGGTGGTCATGGCACGGCCCTCGACGAACAGGGCCGCGTAAAAATGCTCCGCCTCTACACCGACAAGTGGCGCGACAGGCTCGGATCGCCGCGCAAGCCCGGTGAGGCGCTTACGGAGAGCCACAAGGATATTGCACGCTCCTGCCAGGCTCGATTTGAGGAAGTCGCTCTGCATTGCTTCGCGAGGCTGCATGGCCTCGTGCCCAGCAGTCAGGTCGCCTATGCCGGAGGGTGCGCGCTCAACGGCGTCATGAACGCCCGCCTGCTGCGGGATACGCCGTTCCAGCGCGCCTACATGCAGCCGGCGTCGTCGGACGACGGGCTTTGCATCGGTGCCGGTCTGTGGACCTGGCACAATGTGGCGGGCGGACGTGAACGCTTTCACATGAAGCACGCCTATTGGGGGCCGGAGTATCCCGATGATCGCATGCGCCGCGCCGCTGAGGGGGCGCAAACCCCGATGCGAGCCATGCCGATCGCGGTCATCCCAGGGGTGGTCGCTTCACTGCTGCATGCGGGGCTCGTGGTCGGCTGGTACCAGGGTCGCTCGGAATGGGGCCCCCGCGCACTCGGCAACCGCTCCATCCTGGCCGACCCGACGCGGCCGGAAATGAAGGACGTGATCAACGCAAAGATCAAACGGCGTGAAAGCTTCCGCCCCTTTGCACCCTCGGTGCTGCAGAAGGCCGTGGCGACCTATTTCGAGCAGGACGTCTTCAGCCCTTTCATGATGCATGTGGTGAAGGTCAGACCCGAATGGCGCGAGCGATTGCCCGCGATCACCCATGTCGACGGAACCGGCCGCTTGCAGAGCATCGATCGGGATACAAACCCGCTTTACTATGAGCTCATCGAATGCTTCGGGCGACTGTCCGGGATTCCAATCGTGCTGAACACGAGTTTCAACGAGAACGAACCCATTGTGGATACGCCGGACCAGGCGATGAACTGCTTCCTCAGGACCGGGCTCGACGCGCTTTGCCTTGGCCGGTATCTGCTGGTGAAGCCCGAGCACGAGGCCAGGCTCGCTGCGGCCTGCGCGTCCGAGGCTGAAGACGCCCTGCTCCCTTGAGCCGGGGCGGCGCTTCAAATCAAAACTGAAAATAGATGAATTCGATCCGTCCGAACACGCCGAATAGCAGGACGTAATAGGTCAGGCCAACACCCGCCACGAAGGGCAGCCGCGGGCATGCGGCGAGCTCGGCGAGGCGCTGCGGCCTGAAGGCGATGAAATAGTCCGCGACAAAGAGGACGCACAACGAGACGCCAAGCATCGCCAATTCGAAGCTCGGCACGCCGAGCATCTTGAAGGTGCCGTAGGACAGCGGCCCTAAATCGGCAAAGCTCCGCAACATGGTCAGCGCGCTCGCAACGCTCGGTGCGCGAAAGAAGATCATGCCGACGGCAAAGATCGGAAGCGCCCAGATTCGCCCGAGCACATTCTCCAAGGAGCTGCCGAGATATCGCTCTGGCGCGATGGTGTGACGGACGAGCCGCTCGACGATCAGCCAGAAGCCATAATACGCGCCCCAGACGACGTAGGTCCACGCTGCGCCATGCCAGAGGCCCGAGGCCAGCCACACGATCAGGATATTGCGTGCGGTCTTGATTTCCCCTCCACGGTTGCCGCCCAGCGGAATGTACAGATAGTCGCGGAACCACGAGATCAATGAAATATGCCATCTGCGCCACATGTCGGTGACGCTGCTGGCGTAGAACGGCTGCCGGAAGTTGATCATGAGATCAAAACCCATGACGCGCGCGACGCCGCGCGCGACATCCGAATATCCGGAGAAGTCGCAGTAGAGCTGGATCGAAAAGGCGACGCCGGCGAGCAGATTGTAGGAGCCGGAATAGGCTTGCGGGTCGGCAAAGATCCCGTTGACGATCGGCGCGAGCGCATCCGCGACGCACATTTTCTTGAAAAGGCCATATCCGATCAACCACAGGCCCGGCGCGACATTCTCGAATCTCAGGCCATGGATGCTGCGGAACTGCGGAAGCATGTGCGGCGCCCGCTCGATCGGACCCGCGACGAGCTGCGGAAAAAAAGCGACGTACTGCACATAGACGATGAAATTGCGCTCCGCCTCGATCCGGCGATTGTAGACGTCGAGCGTGTAACCGATCGACTGAAACGTATAGAAGGAGATGCCGACGGGAAGGACGATGCCGAGCGCGAAATCAGGCAACTGGTAGCCGAAAAATCCGGCGAGCCCGATGACGTTCGCGATCGTGAAGTCGAGATATTTGACAGTCCCCAGGATGCCGAGGTTGACGGTGAGCGCGGTCGCCATGGCGATCTTGCGACCGGTCTCGCTGCGGGCCCCGGCCATGATGAGGCCGGTAGTAAAGTCCACCACCGTGGTCAGCGCAAGCAGCAGCGCGTAGGACGGCAGCCAGCCCATGTAGAAGATGTAGCTGCCGATCAGCAGGATGAACGGCTGCGCTCGCGACGGCAGCGAAAAGAACACCACCAGAAAAGCGGTGAAGAAGGCGAAAAATTCGAAGGAATTGAAAAGCATCAGCGGAACGCTCCGCTGCCCTTCAGGAGGCGTGCGAGATCGGCGGTATAAACCGATGCACCCTGCGGATTGGTGTGCTGAGGATCCGCGAACAGCGCCGGCGGATAGCTGAAATAGGCTGGGCCCAGCACACGAATGGGCGGCTGATCCGCGATGATCGCTGCCGGGCCGGCATCCGCCGCAGGCGCCCGGGCGAACTCACCGGTGCGATACGGCAGCGGTATCAGGAGGATTTGAAACCCATACTGCCTCGCGAGTTGCTCGAGACGGGTGCGGGTGAACGATTGTTCGGGTATCGGGCGGCTGGCCACGTGAGTCGGCTGATCAGTCGGCAACGCGTAATCGTCCGGCAGACGATCATCCTCATAATGACTCTGCGACTTGATGAAGTACCAGCCGCGCTCCTCCAGCATGCGGCTGCGCTCGATCGCGACATCGTGGATGGCTTCGATCAGCCGTTTCCTGTTCTCGAACACGAAGAGGGTTGCGTCGCGTGGCAATGTCCGGAACGGCAGCAAGACCTTGGCGATCGCCGCGTCGTTGTGCAAGGCGTCGATCAGCCCGTCCCTGTCGCGCTTGCCGTCCCACGGCAGCGTCAACAGCACATGCGTCGGGACATTGCCGGCCTCGAGCGCGGCTTTCAGGATCGGAAGGAAATGGACCTCGCCCGGCAGGCCCAGGTTGTAGGACCGGAACCCCGCCCCCATCGTTGCATCGAGTTCGCGCGGGCGCGCTGCGGTCAACGCCTTGCTGTGGCCGAAGATCATGACGCGGTAGCGATCTTGCGGATCGAACATCCTGCCTGTCACCAGGGTCTCGAATTTGCCATCCGCAATGACGACGGAGCCCGGTCGGATGAATGGCAACCCAATGTAGGCCATATCCAACGCGAGCCACACGGAAGCGAATGCAAGGACGAACGCCGCGACCGGCCTGCGCCAGTTGCCGGCGACTGCACCGGCCACTTCATCCTCGGCCAACGGCAGCGTCGCTGACGACGATCGGGACGTGAAGACCATGCACCGCCTCGTTGGGACGTCCGGCTGGAAGATAAGAAGCGGTAGCACTATCATTGCATCATTCAGCTTTCGATGACTATCAAGCAAACATTACAATTTCGCGATATGTAATCACGCATTTCGGTTTGTTATCATCTATATCACTGCCCGCATTCGGTTCGCAGACATTGAGTACGGCCGGCACATGCTGATCTCCTTCTCCGAAGCTGCTAAACTTCCTGACTGCGATCTCTGCGTCGTCGGCGCAGGGCCGATCGGGATCGCCCTGGCGCTGGCATGCGAAAGATACGGCATGTCCGTTCTGCTGATCGAATCCGGACGCGAGCAGCCGGATCCGTTCGCGATGGCGCTGAGCGCCGGGCATGTCGTCAATGTCGAGCGTCACGCGCCTGCCGAGATCGCAATCCATCGCGGGCTCGGCGGGACCTCGCGCTGGTGGGGCGGACGCTGCGTTCCCCTTGATGATGTGGATTTCGCTGGTCGACCCGACCTCGGCTGCCCGGGCTGGCCGGTTTCCCACGACGAGATCGCCGCATGGTATGAGGCCGCTGCCGCCTTCTTCGGCATCGGGCCGGCCCGTTTCACCGCGCCCGCCGGCTGCTGGGCGGAATTTGGCGACACCCGCTGCGACCAGCTCGAGCGATGGACACAAGAAAACGACCTCGGCAGGCGGCACAGGCTGCAGCTGTCGAACTCCCACCTCATCCGCGTCCTGCTCGTAGCGACGGTGACGGAATTGCATCTCTCCGAGGACGACCAAAAGGTGACCGCCCTCACCGTTGCCGACGCAAGGAGCAGGGTCTGCATCGAACCGCGCCGAGTGGCGCTTGCCTGCGGCGGTCTCGAGACGACGAGATTGCTGCTGCAGGCACAGCAGCGCCGTCCACG
>NZ_JAFATE010000663.1 GCF_019244115.1 Bradyrhizobium sp. | reverse complement strand
CCGCCGACGCGTTGGCGGTGCCAAGATGCCGCGACGGTGCCGCGTGGCACTGTCGCATGGAACTTTCGTCCGTTTCTGGCGTAGGATTGGCGTGGCCAGGCGGCGCGAGGGGCGCGCCTTGGGAATGCCATGTCGAAACAGCGCGTCGGAATCCTTGTCATCTCTTTGGCGGCCGCGCTGGCGAGCACGGTGCCGGCCGATGCGCGCGTCCGCATCGGTGGCCCGCTGGGCGTTTTGCGCATGGTGCTCGGCCAGGCGTTGCCGGGAGCGCGGATGCACCGGCATTATCCGGCCCGAGTGAGGTCTGCCAGCGTGCGTGACGCGGCACGCGCGCCGCGGCAACGTGCTGATGTCCCCGATACGGCGAAGGCGTCCCAACAGGCCGAGGCGAAAGCTGCCCAACAAGCTGAGGCGAAAGCGGCGCAACAGAGCGAGGCAACGGGCGGCAAGGGCCGGCTGTTCGGCGATCAGGCCGCGCGCGCCCAACTCGTCGCCGGTGCTGCGCTCGCCGGCTGGCACGGCGGTCGGAGCAGCGACGGCTGGTGGCGGCATGCCGACGGCGACTATGGCTGGGTCGGCCCGCTGTTTTGGCCGTTCGCTTATTTCGACCTCACCGACTATGCGATCCGTGCCGACGCGAGCGGATTCTGGGATTACGGCTACGGCGACATCTTTGCCGGCATCTTTGCGCCCTATGGCGCCAACGATCAGGGCGCGTATCTGGCGCAGCCTACCTCCGCCGCGCGGCGCGGTGCCTCGCTGACCGAGATGTGCGGGACGGACAGCGGTGCGGCGGCAAGCGTGGTGACCGATCAGGTGCGCGCCGCGATCGCGCCGACCGAGGCGCAGCAGGGTGCGTTCGACGAGTTCGCCAAGGCCTCGGTGAAGGCCGTGCAGACCATCCTGGCGAGCTGCCCGAAACAGATCGCGCCGGCGGCACCCGCAAGGCTGGCCGTGATGCAGCAGCGCCTGCAGGCGATGACCGCGGCGGTCGAGCTGATGCGGCCGCGGCTGGAGGACCTTTATGGCCTGCTCGACGAGGCGCAGAAGGCGCGGCTCGATGCGCTGGCCGACGATGCGCGGAGCGCATCACCGTCCAAGGTGCCGTCAAAAGCCTCGCTCGCCGAACGCTGCGGCGCGTCGCGGGCCGCAGCACCGGAATGGCCGGCGGCCGACATCGAGCGGACGCTGCATCCCAATGACGCCCAGCGCGCGGCGCTCAAGGAGCTGCAGGACGCCGCCATCCGGGCCGATGAGATGCTGAAGGCGGCCTGCCCGGAGAGCGATACGGCGGATGAGGCCGCCACCGCTCCAGCGCGTCTCGCCACATCAGAACGCCGGCTCGACGCGATGCAGCAGGCGGCGGGCCTGGTGCTGTCCGCGCTCGAAGACCTCTACGAGACGCTGAGCGATGCGCAGAAGGCGCAATTCGAGTCGATCGGCCCGAAGCGCGCCGCGACCTAGCCTTTAGCCTTTGCCGCCGCCGAGGGCCTCGATCGCCTCGTGCACGCTGTGGAAGATATGGTCGCGCGGCAGCACCTCGTAGATCCCGAAGCGTTCGAACGCGGCCTGCGCGCGCAGTGACTCCAGCCGTGCGACCGCGACCGTGACGCCGGTCTCCGCGCAGATCTTGAACAGCTCGCGCAGGGTCTGCGCCGCCGTGAAATCGATCTCGGGAATGCTGTTGGCCTCGAGCACCAAGAGGCGCGGCGCCGGCGTCCTGGTCTGCAGCAGCTGCTGCATGTCGGCGCGGAAACTCGCGGCATTGAGAAAGGTCAGCGGCGCCTGGAACCCCACCACGGCGACGCCGGAGGTCCGCTCGCCGGCATGATGCGGGCTCGCCGGCCACCAGATCGTGGTCGCCGGCACCCGCTCGAACTCCACAAGATGGGCGCGCGTGATGCTCCAGATGCCGTGCAGCAGCGACAGGGCGATGCCGAGCGCGACGCCCTGCTCGATCGGCAGCACGATGATCGCGGCCGCCGTCGCCACGATCAGCAGGAACTCAGCCAGCGACTGCCGGTAGATCAGCGCGATCTGACCGAAGCGGATGATGCGCAGCGCGACGAACAGCAGGACGCCGCCGAGCGCGGCTTCCGGAACGTGTTGCAGCAGCGAGGCGCCGAACGCGAGCAGCGCCAGCACGATGGCCGCCGCAAACAGCCCCGCAAGCTGCGAGCGTCCGCCGGTCTCCGACACGATGCCGGTGCGCGGCGGGCTTGCATTGACCGGAAAGGCGCCGAACAGGCCGGACAGCAGGCTGCCGCAACCGGCGCCGAGAAAATCGCGGTCGACATCGGCGGGTTTTTCGGGATCGGAGGGAAAGGCGCGCGTGACGGCCGCGGTCTGCACCATGACCACGATCGCGATCAGCAGGCTCAAAGGGATCAGCCGCGCCCATTTTTCCGGCGAAATCTCCGGCAGCGATGGCGTCGGCAACGTCGCCGGCACCGCGCCGACCACATGAACGCCCTTGGCCTCGAGATCTGCCGCGATGACGGCAACCGTTGCGGCGATCAAAGCGATCAGGGCGCCGGGGATCTTTTCGCTGATCGCGGCGCAGCCGGCGACCACGGCCAGCACACCGAGCCCGATCACGACAGTAAAAATGTTGGCGTGGCCGAGCTCGCCTGCGAGCACCGCGAGCTTGGCGAGCATCGGCCCGCTCGGCGCGGGCAATCCCAGCACGCCCGGGAGCTGCGAGACCAGGATGTGCACCGAGATGCCGACGAGGAAGCCGACGGTCACCGGCACCGACAGCAGATTGGCGATGCCGCCGAGCCGGAACAGGCCGCTGGCCACCAGCAAGATTCCGACCAGCAATGCCAGCGCGACCGCGAACGTCTGGTACTCGGGCGAGCCGGTTGCGGCCAGCAGCGCGAGGCCGCCGGCGAAGATCGGAGTGATGGTGGAATCGGCGCCGCAGGACAGGAAACGGTTGGCGCCCAGCAGCGCGAAGCCGACCGAACCGGCGATGAAGGCGAAGAAGCCGATCTGTGGCGCAAAGCCGCCCAGCCGGGCGGTCGCCATCTGCTCGGGAATCGCGATCGCCGCGAGCGTGAGACCGGCGACGAGGTCGGCGGGCAGTGCGCCCGCGCGATAGGCTTTGAGCGAGGCCAGCACCGGCCAGCCCGTCCGTGCCCTCCTGGTCGCGTCCTGCGCCATCGCAGTTCTCCCTTGAAATCCGGCGCTCTCACCCGATTGCCTTATAGGATGCCACGATCCCTGGGGGGCTTGGGTGCAAATTTTGCGGCCGGCTTCAGCCATCGCTGCACGACGGAAGAACCCAGACAAAAAAATCGGCGGCGCTTGCGCGCCGCCGACAACCACCGGGCCCACAGTGGACGGGGGATTTGGCCCGGTGGACGTCGCCGAATTTCTGACGCATCACACCCTAGAGCCGTGTTGCCGATCAGGTCCAATCGTAATAATCTGGTCTTACGATAAGGGAATCTGATCGATGATCTCCTTGAAGCAGCTCAGATATTTCGACGCCGTCGCGCGCGCGTCGCATTTCGGCAAGGCCGCCGAGCAATGCGCCGTGACCCAGCCGGCGTTGTCGATGCAGATCCAGGAGCTCGAAAAGTTCCTCGGCGTGCAGCTGATCGAGCGCTCGCGAAGCGGCGCCATGCTGACCGAGGCCGGCCGCGAGGTGGCGGTCCGCGCCGCAAAAGTGCTCACCGAGCTGCGCGACATCGTCGATTACGCCCGCCGCCAGAGCGGGCTGGCGGGCCCCTTGCATTTCGGCGTCATCCCGTCGATCGCGCCTTACGTGCTGCCCGCGCTGCTGCCGGTCGTGCGCGACACCTATCCCGATCTCGAGCTGCACCTGCGCGAGACGCAGACCCAGCATCTGCTCGACGAACTGGCCGACGGTCATCTCGACCTGTTGCTGCTCGCGCTGCCGATCGAGCATGCCGAGGTCGAGACCACAAGACTGTTCACCGACCGCTTTTTGCTGGCGATGCCGAAATCGCGCCGCATCACCAACCGCGTCCGCGCCACCCCCGAGCTGTTGCGGCAGGATCGCCTCTTGCTGCTGGAGGAGGGCCATTGCCTGCGCGACCAGGCGCTGGCCTTCTGCGAGCTGCGCCGCGTCGACAACATCGACACTTTCGGGGCGTCCAATCTTTCCACCATCGTGCAGATGGTCGCCAACGGCCTCGGGCTCACGCTGCTGCCGGAGCTTGCCGTCGATCTCGAGGTGCGCCGCGGCGACATCCGTCTGATGCGCTTCACCGATCCGCAGCCGCGCCGCACCATCGGCCTGGCCTGGCGCAAATCCTCGCCGCGCAAGCGCCACTTCGCCGAGCTCGGCAAGCTGATCACCCAGGCGACCGCCGCGCAGATGCAGCTCTCGGAGGGGATGTGAAAAATGCGCGGTCGATGCGAGGCGAGCCTGCCGCAGCTCTTTCGGTGGTCATCGCCCGGCTTGACCGGGCGATCCAGTACGCCGCGCCCTATCGTCTCAAGCACTGACGTCTCTGGAATACTGGATGCCCCGCTTTTCGCAGGGCATGACGAGCTTGTTGAAACGCAGCCAGCTGAAACGCGGCATGGTGACGAGAGCCCGCAATGAAGACCTGTGACATCGCCATCGTCGGTCTCGGCCTCATGGGGAGCGCCGCGCTCCGTGAACTGGCGCGCCGCGGCGCCGACGTGCTCGGCTTCGATCCGCTCGCCATCGGCGAAGCGCGCGGCTCCTCGCACGGCTCCTGCCGGATCTTTCGCCGCTTCAATTTCGAGAGCGAGGCCTATACCGCGCTGAGCGACCGCGCCTTTGCGCTTTGGCGGGCGCTGGAGGCCGAGAGCCACCAGACCATTCTGATGCCGAGCGCGATCCTCGAAGCGGGACCTGCGGGCTGCCCGTCGGTGCGGAAATCACGCGCGGCGGCCGTCGCCGCGGGAGGTCCCATCACCGGACCGCGCACCGGCCGAGAGGCCAATGCGGCCTATGGCGCGTTCAATCTGCCCGACGACTGGGACGTCGTCGTGCACGAGGCCGGCGGCATCCTGCTGGCCGAGCGCGCGATGCGCGCCCTTCGCGCCGGAGTCGAGCACCGCGTCGCTCGCGAGGCCGCGCAGATCTCGCCCATGCCGGAGGGCATCCGCATCCTCACGGCGAGCGGCGAGGTGATGGCGAGGCGCGTGATCGTGTCGGCAGGGCCGTGGATCGCGGGGCTCGTGCCTGGCCTGACACGCCATGTGAAGGTGACGCGCCAGGCGGTCGGCTGGTTCGCTCCCGCGCGCCCGGAGACGACGCGCTATGGCGAATGTCCGATCTTCATCCTCAAAGCCGCGCGCGGCATGATCTACGGCCTTCCGGATTTCGAGGGTCGCGGCGTGAAGGCCGCACAGCACGATCACGGGCCGGCTGTCGGGCCTGACGAATGGGACCCGCCGGTTAGCGATGCCGAGCTCGCCACGACATCGGCGATGCTCGCCGAACTGGTCCCCGGCGCGGCCGGCGCGATCACCGATCGCGAGGTCTGTCTCTACACCAACACGGCGCAGGCCGACGTCGTCGCCGACGACGGCGGCGAGTTCGTCATCGATCGGCTGCCGGCCGATCCCCGCATCATCGTTGCCTCGCCCTGTTCCGGTCACGGCGCGAAATTCGCAACCGCAATCGGCGCCATGCTGGCGGACATGGCGCTCGATCCGAAGGTCAAGGCGGTCGCTGCATTTCGGCTCGATCGGTTCTCGAGCTTTGCGTGAGTGCGGCTTGCGAGCACTCTCCTGGTGGTCATCGCCCGGTTTAACCGGGCGATCCAGTAACCCGAGACATCTCTAATGGAATCGATAAAGCTCGGCGTACTGGATGCCCCGCTTTCGCGGAGCATGACAATCTTGATGAGGTTCCATTCTAACCTGCGTGTCATCTCGCGAAGCGGCCTTATAGTTTTCACCGCGGTGTCTTGCTTTGGTCAAAGCGCTGGGACGATTTAGCGCAAACCGCAAAATCGTCCTATCCGGGGGGCCAAACCGGACAAGGAGCGCCAATGAACCGCGCGCCGAACTTGCAAGACTCTGCTGCCAGCCAGACCAGGACTACACCGGAGAAGGAACGCGCCGATTACGACTACAAGGAAATTGCACGCGAGGTGCTCGCGCGCATCGATCAGCGGCTTGCCGACCTGGAGGGCAACGCGCCACCGCCACCTTCGCAAACGCCTGATGACCGGGGCGCCGACGATGCAGGCGAAGCCGAACCGGTCGGTGACGGCATGAATCCCGACGATCAGAGCGCGCTGGTCAGGCTGGTGCTGCGCGGCCTGTTTGGTCTGGTTGCGGTGACGAGCCTCGTCGGCGCGATCGCCTATCTCTGGTCGCACCTCGATACTGCAGAGCAGACGGCGGCGCAGGCGTCGCCCCGGGCGTTGCTGAGTTCGGTCATGGCGGAGGAGAAGCCGGTGGCGGAGCCGAGCGCGCCGGCCACGGCAAGGGCCGTGGCAGAGGCAACGTCCGCCCAGGCCGCATCGCCCGTGCAAGTCGCGGCACCGGCACAAGCTGGAGCAGCAGCGCAAGCCGCACCGGGCGCTTCTCCGGCGCGGACCGCATCCGAGAATGACAAGCCTGCTCCGGCGCCAGCCTCACCCGAACTGGCGGCGCTGCTGCGCAAGCTCGATCGCGACATCGCGGGCCTCGCGCAGGCGGTCAATGAACTTCGCCTCGCCCAGCAACAGGCGAGCCAGCAGGCGAGCGACGACACGACCAAGTCCGCGGACGAGATCAAGGCCGGCGTGAACCAGCTCGCTCGTTCAATCGTCCGGGCGGAGCAGGAAGAGCAGGCCGCACGGCCAAAACCCGCGGCGCCGGCGCGCAATGTCGCGCCTGCGCCCGCGCCGCGAAACCGCAGATTCGCGCCGACTTACTACTCGCCGCGCGATGCCCAGGCGGAGTTCTTGCGATAGCGGCCGCGTTCTCGAAGCGTAACCCACCATGTGTCCAACATCGGCGACGGTGGGTTACGCCTTCCGCCTTGTTCTATCGAACGATTCATAACGGTCGAGCCAAGGCGGAAGGCTAACCCACCTCCTACGGATCACGAATCGATCTGCGCGACCGGCAATTCGCGCAGGTCCGCCATGCGCAAACTGCCCGTCGTGCCAATCTGTCGCAACGGCGCTGTTCTGATTTACAGAAAACGCCTTGACGCCGACCCCAAATCAGAGGCATTATCCGCGCCGTCCCGCACTCGCTCAGGAGGGGCGCTTCGCGATCGTCACGAACGTTGGGCGCGGGATGCGATGGACGTATTGGGTTGCAGCGCGTCTGACGCGCGGACGAACGATCCCGATGCGGACTGCGAAGGCGTGTGGTCCTGGCCTCCCGACGCTGAGGCCAAGTTCGCGGGATGATGATCTCGCGGGCGATGGGAGCAAGAAAGCCCGGTTCCCAGGGAGAGCGCGCTATAAGCGTTAAAACCATCGCGCAGGGAATGCCGGGATGATTTGGCTGAACCTGTGGTAACTGCCGCCAGCTTTTCTTGTTGCTGGCGGGCCATGGGTTGCGGCCAGCACCCGGCATTCCCTGCGCCCTCCTTGATGTCGAGGGTGCTGTTTCGCCGACAACTCGGACGCGATTCGCGCCGCGAGAACGCGAAGCCACGTTTTGCGTACAAGTCTGCCAAGCTTTCGGCTGTCATCGTCCGCGTAGGCGGACGATCCAGTATCCCAGAGACGGCGGTGCTTGAGTTGATGGGCCGCGCCGTAGTGGATTGCCCGGTCCCGCCTGCGCCAAAGGCTGCGGCGGGGCCACGATGTCAAGGGCGCGCCGAAGCTTTAGCGAAGGCGGCAAGGCCGGGCGATGACATCGATGTTTGACATTGAATCCGAAGCACCCGTCGTCCTAGGCACGCACCCTTGCTTCAACTGTTCGTTTGGTTCTACAGTTGCGCCCACAACGATGCCCCACAACGATGGCGGCGAACAAAGAAAATCCGGGAGAACCGCTCATGAGACGATCGTCCGTCAGCCGTCGCACCCTGGTCAGTTCGTCGGCGGCGGCCGCGACATGGCTCGCGCTTTCCCCGGCGATCATTGGCCGCGCCGAGGCTGCGACCATGAAGCTGAAATGCTCCTCCTCGCTGCCCAACGATCCCAAATACGCCAATGGCCGCGTCTATTACGACAACCTGGTGAAGAGCCTGAAGGCGAACGGACTCGCCGAGCAGATCGACGTCACCTTCTTCCCGGACAACCAGCTCGGCCAGGAAATTGACGTCATCAATTCGGTCAAGCTCGGGGTCATCGACCTCATGGTGTCGGGCTCCTCGATCTCGGCCAATCTGGTGCCGCTGGTCGGCACCTTCGACCTCGGCTACCTCTTCACCAGCTTTCCGCAGCAGACCAAGGCGTTCGATGCAGGCGCCGCGAAGCCGATCGAAGAGGCGCTGCTCAAGGGCGCCAATATCCGCATCATCGCCTGGGCCTATAATTTCGGCTCGCGCAGCGTGCTGGCGAAGAAACCGGTGAAGTCCCCGGAAGATCTCGCAGGGCTGAAGATCAGGACCCTGCCGAATCCGATCATCACCGAATGCCTGCGGCTGATGGGCGCGGCCGCGACCCCGCTCGCCTTCGGCGAGATCTACACCGCGCTGCAGGCCGGCGTGCTGGATGGGCTGGAGCACGACCCGCCGACCATTCTCGCCAGCAAATTCTATGAGACCTCGAAGAATTACGCGCTGACCCAGCACAACTTCTCGCCGCTTGCGATCTATTTCAGCGAAGCAACTCATGGCCGCATGGACGCGAAGCTGCGCGAAGGTTTTCTGGATGCCGCACAAAAAGCCGCGATCGACACCCGCGCCCATGGGCTCGCGGTCGAGATCGAGGCGCTCGCGGCGCTCAAGGACAAGGGCGTCACGGTGGTCGAGTGCGACAAGGAGGCGTTCCGCAAGCGTGCGTTGCCGCAGACCGACAATTTCATCAAGGCGCACCCGGAGGCCAAGCCGGTCGTGGACGCAATCCGCGCCACGTAAGGCCTGAGACCGGTGATGACATCGGAGGCCATACCAGAGACGGCGACCACGAATGCCGGCCGGCGTTGGATCATGACGTTGCTGCTGGCGATCAGCGACGCCGTCGCTGCGCTCATGCTCGCCGCCGACCTGCTGGTCGTCTGCGTCTCGGTCGCCCTGCGCTACTGGTTCGATGCACCGGTGGAGTGGGCCGACGACGTTGCGCGCGGGCTGATGGTCGGCTCGAGCTTTTTTGGCGCGGCCAGCGCGCTGGCCCGCGGCGACAACCCCGGTGTGCGTTTCTTCATCGACCGCCTGCCGGCGGCCGCACGCGCCACAATGGACGCGGCGGCTGCGCTGCTCATGGTCGTGATCGCGGGCACCGTCGCCTTCAATGCCATCAGGCTCGGCGGCCTGACCTCCGGGCAGACCACGGGCTCGGGCCTGCCGCTGGAACTGACATTCTATCCGATGGGCGTCGGTGCATCGTTCATGACGCTGTTCGCGCTCGACCTGTTCTGCGCCCGGTCGCTGCGCGACATGACGTCCGGGGTAATTGCGGCTGGGCTGCTCGCCGGCCTCTATCTGGCCTGGGACTTTTTGGTGCCGGGTTCGGTGCCGTCGTCGGGCGTGCT
Source organism: Bradyrhizobium sp. (assembly GCF_019244115.1). GTDB lineage: Bacteria > Pseudomonadota > Alphaproteobacteria > Rhizobiales > Xanthobacteraceae > Bradyrhizobium. Next base: position 18,500 of record NZ_JAFATE010000663.1, on the reverse strand, counting down.
GATGCTGATCGGTTTCTTTGTGACTTTGTTCGGAGGGTTGCCGATCGGATTCGCGCTGGCGCTCGCGGCGCTGATCTTCATCTGGGTCGAGGGCACGCTGCCCGGCGTCATTTTTGCTCAGCAGATGGCGCGCGGCATCGACAACTTTGTGCTGCTGGCGATCCCGTTCTTCATCCTGGTCGGCTACTTGATGGAAGCCAACGGCATGTCGGTCCGCCTCATCGAGCTGTTGCAGCGCGGCGTCGGGCACATGCGCGGCGGGCTCAATGTCGTGATGGTCACCTCGATGGTGCTGTTCTCCGGCATCTCCGGCTCGAAAATGGCCGATGTCGCTGCCGTCGGCTCGGTGCTGATCCCGGCCGCGCGCCGCAGCCGGCAGAATCCGGGCAGCGCGGTGGCGCTGCTCGCGGCGTCAGCCGTGATGGCGGAAACCATTCCGCCCTGCATCAACCTGATCATTTTGGGTTTTGTCGCCAACCTGTCGATCGGCGGCCTGTTCGTGGCCGGCCTGCTGCCGGCCGGCTTGATGGCGCTGGCGCTGATTGCGGTATCCGTTGCGACCGGCAAGCGCCCGACCGCGTCCGATATCGCCGAGCCGCGCACGCCGATCTCAGGACTGTGGAGCGGCGCGATCGCCGCCTTCGGGCTGATCTTCATGATCTTCTTCGGTTTCAAGAGCGGCTTTGCCACCGCGACCGAGATCTCGGCTTTCGCCGCCGCCTATGCCATTGTGGTCGGCAGCGTGATGTTCCGCGAGCTCGGATTGAGGGCGGCCGCGGCGAGTTTCGTGCAGGCGGCGACGCGCTCGGGCCTCGTGCTGTTCATCGTCGCCGCAGCACAATCCCTTGCCTTCATCCTGACGCTGCAGCAGGTGCCGCATGCGGTCGGCGAGTTCATGCTGGCGCTGTCTGCGACCGGCGGCGTGTGGCTGTTTCTCCTGCTCTCAATCGCGGTGCTGATCGTGATGGGCTCCGTGCTGGAAGGCGCCGCGGCGCTGATCATTTTCGGGCCGCTGTTGTTGCCGGTCGCGGTCAAGCTCGGCGTAGACCCCCTGCATTTCGGTGTCGTGCTGGTCATTGCGATGGGGATCGGACTTTTTGCGCCACCCCTGGGTCTCGGGCTTTATGGCGCGTGCCTGATCGGCAACGTGCCGATCGAGCAGACGGTGAAGCCGATCCTGGGCTATCTCGGATTGTTGTTCATGTGTCTTCTGGTGATCGCCTTCGTGCCGGTGCTGTCGACCGCCTTGCCGCGCGCCCTTGGTTACTGACGAGGCTCTCGTGAAAATCCTTTTGACGCATCCGCCGGAGTTCCGCCGCCAATATTACGGCGAGCGCAGCCTCCGCGGCCTGCAGGCGCTGGCCGAGGTCACGATGCACACGGGGGAGGAGCCGCTCGATGCGGAGGGTCTGGTCGCAGCCGCGCGCGACGTCGACGTCATTGTATCCGATCGCATGACCGAGGGCAGGGGCGAGATTTTTGCAAATCTGCCAATGCTGCGCGCCTTCGTGCGCTGCGCGGTCGACATCCGCAATGTCGACCTCGCCGCTGCGTCCGCCGCGGGTGTGCTGGTGACGCGCGCCTCGCCCGGTTTCGTCCCGGCCGTCGCCGAGCTTGCGCTCGGCTTCATGGTCGACCTGTCGCGCGGCGTGTCGCGGGCGACTGCGGATTATCACGCCAGCCGAAAGCCTGAGGTGGTCATGGGCCAGCAGCTTGCAGGCAGCCGGATCGGCATCATCGGCTATGGCAGCATCGGCCGGCATCTCGCCATCCTTGCAAAAGCGCTCGGCATGGAGGTGCTGGTTGCCGATCCACATGCGGCCGTGACCGATCCCAACATCCGGCATGTGCGGCTCGACGACCTCCTGGTCCACGCCGACTATGTGGTGTGTCTTGCGATCGCCAATGAACAGACCGAAAACCTGATCGGCGCGGCGGAGCTTGCGCGCATGCAGCCACACGCCTTCTTCATCAATCTCTCTCGCGGCAATCTGGTCGACGAGGCGGCGCTCTCGGCTGCATTGCGCACGCATCGCATCGCAGGGGCGGCGATGGATGTCGGCCGAGCGCCGGACCAGATGCCTTCACCGGCGCTTGCAAAACTTCGCAACGTGATCGCAACACCCCATATCGGCGGGCTGACGCCGCAGGCGATCGAGCACCAGGCCGCCGAGACGGTGCGGCAGGTTGCCGCGATCCTCAAAGGCGAAGCACCGGTCGGCGCCGTCAATGGGGAAGACTGGACGCGGCGTCCATGATTGCAGCCCTCTCGAAGCGCCTCCCCTTCTTCTACGGCTGGGTGATCGTTGTGGTGACGTTCATCACCATGGCGATCGGCGTCAACGCGCGTACCGCATTCTCGCTGTTTTATCCGCCGATCCTCTCCGAATTCGGCTGGGAGCGTGGCGTCACCGCAGGCGCCTTTTCCTTCGGCTTCGTGGCCTCGGGCATCGCGAGCCCGTTGATCGGTCGCCTGATGGACCGCGCAGGTCCCCGCGCCGTGATGGAGCTTGGCGTCGCGCTGATGGGCGGCGGGCTGCTGCTGGCGCCGCTGACGTCAAGACCCTGGCATCTCTATCTGACCATCGGTGTGATGGTCGGCGCCGGCAGCGTCTGCCTCGGCTATTCCGGGCAATCGCTGTTTTTGCCGAACTGGTTCATCCGCCGCCGCGGGCTTGCGATCGGCATCGCCTTTGCCGGCGTCGGGATCGGATCGATGACGCTGCTGCCATGGGTGCAGCATCTGATCGAGGCGGCCGGCTGGCGGACCGCCTGCACCGCGATGGGATTTTTGGTGCTGATCGTGCTCGCGCCGATCAACCTGCTTTTGCGCAAGCGGCCCGAGGATCTCGGGCTGCGGCCGGATGGTGAGATGGCGACGCATGCGTCCGCTGCAAAACCGCTGTCGAACATCGTCGATCCCGTGTGGGCCGCGACCGACTGGACCTTGCCGCGCGCGCTGCGCACCGCGCGGTTCTGGTGGATTGCGCTGGGTTATTTCTGCGGGCTGTACATCTGGTACGCCGTCCAGGTGCACCAGACCAAATTCCTGCTCGACATCGGCTTCTCGGCGAACGTCGGGGTCTGGGCGCTCGGCGCCGTCAGCCTGCTCGGGATTCCCGGCCAGATCTCGCTCGGCCATTTGTCGGACCGCATCGGACGCGAAGCGGTCTGGGCGATCAGCTCATCTGGTTTTGCGATCTGCTTTGCCTCGCTGATCGCGCTGAAATTCGCACCTAACCTGCTGCTCGTCTACCTCATGGTGTTCACGCAAGGTGCGCTCGGCTACGGGCTGACCTCCATCATGGGCGCCGTCGTGCTGGAGATCTTTCAAGGCGCCCACTACGGCAGCATTTTTGGAACGATCATGCTCGCCGGGCTCGCCGGCGGCGCCGCGGGGCCGTGGATCACGGGGCTCACTCACGATCTGACCGGCAGCTACACGCTTGGATTTGCCATCGCCATCGCGGTCAGCATCCTCTCGGCGGCCGCGATCTGGCGGGCGTCGCCCGGCAGGGTGCGCGCGGTCGCGGGGAAATCAGGCCGATGAGACCACGATCGCCCGCCGCAGGTCCGAAATTGCCCGAAAAAAGCTATCGGGTGGTGTGGTTTCCGGATCGATCAGCCGGTGCAGGCGAAAACCGTCCTCCAGCGCCAGCACGATGGCGGCGGTCCATTCGGCGTTGCGGGGTGTCTTGCCGGTGTTTTTCAGCGTGGTTTCAACGATCTCCGCGATCAGCCTGCGCCGCGCGCGCAGCCGTTTGGCAAGTTCCGGCCGGCGCTGCTCGGCTCGCGCGACGAACAGGATCATCTCCATGTGCAGAAGCGGCGAACGACCAAGCGGATCCTGTCGGCCGCGGTCCATCGTTCGCAACGCTTCCAGGAAGTCGTCGAGGCTGCTGTGTTTTGCCAGCAGGTCGAGATTGCGCCGGATCGATTGGTCGACGTGGTCCTCGAGCATAGCGATGATCAGTTCGTCCTTGCTCTTGAAGTTCGAATAGAATGCGCCGCGCGAAAACCCGGCTGCCGCGGCAATGGCCTCGATCGAGGCGCCGCCGATGCCCTGTTCCTCGAACACGGTGGCGGCGGCCTCGAACAGTTTTTCGCAGGTGTCGTCGCGGGTCGGCCTGGTGCGAAGCCTTGACATCGGATGATTTTAGGCGACAATGCAACTCGATACAACGGTGTATCGAGTTGCATTTCAGATCATACATAAAGTTGAACAGATAAATCGGCTGGAGCAACGCCAAGCGAGGTTCTCAATGAACGAGCATGTCCAGGCAGGGCCGGCCGTGCCGCTGTTCAATCCGCTGTCGCCGGATTTCATCAGGGATCCCTATCCGCATTACGAGCGTCTTCGTGCGACCGATCCGATGCATGTCACGTCGTACGGCGCCATCGTCGCCAGCCGTCATGCCGAGGCCAGCCTGGTGCTGCGCGACAGGCGTTTCGGCAAGGCCTTCGTCGAGCGCAGCATCCGCCGCTACGGCCCGGACATCATGAACGAGCCGATCTTCCGCAGCATGAGCCACTGGATGCTGCAGCAGGATCCGCCTGATCATTCCCGGCTGCGCGGCCTGGTGGTGAAGGCGTTCACGGCGCGCCGGGTCGAGGACATGCGCCCGCGGATCCGTGAGGTGGTCGACCAGACGCTGGATGCGGTGATCGATCGCGGCAAAATGGACCTGATTGCGGATTTCGCGTTCCGTCTGCCGGTGACAATCATCTGCGACATGCTGGGCATTCCCGAGGACCATCGCGAGGTCTTCTATGCCAGCTCGCGCACCGGCGGGCGGATCCTCGATCCGGTGCCGCTGACGCCGGCCGAGATTGCGGACGCCAATGCCAGCAATGCGATGATGACGAGGTATTTCGAGCAGTTGTTCGAACTGCGCCGCCGCGAGCCCGGCGACGACCTCACCACTCAGCTGGTGCAGGCGGAAGAAGACGGCAGCAAGCTGACCAACGAGGAACTGACCGCCAACATCATCCTCTTGTTCGGCGCTGGCCACGAGACCACGATCAACCTGATCGGCAACGGGCTGCTCGCCCTGCATCGCAATCCCGACCAGCTCGCGTTGCTCAAGGCGCGGCCGGAGCTGATCACGAATGCCGTCGAGGAGTTTTTGCGTTACGACTCCTCGGTCCAGATGAGCGGGCGGGTGGCGCTGGAGGACATCGAGGATCTCGGCGGCAGGCGCATCGCCAAGGGCGACACCGTGCTCTCCCTCCTGGGCTCGGCGCATCGGGACCCGGCGGTCTATCCGGACCGGCCCGACAGCCTCGATATCACCCGGCCGAATGTGCGCCCGCTCTCCTTCGGAGGCGGTATTCACCATTGCCTCGGCGCCCAGCTGGCGCGGATCGAGGCCGAAATCGCGATTTCGACCCTGCTCAGGCGGCTTCCGGACCTGCGGCTCGATGACGCGGATAATCCGGCGTGGCGGCCGACCTTCGTGCTGCGCGGCTTGAAGTGCTTGCCGGCGAGCTGGTAAGATTTTCGCGGCGGCCCGCCGGGCGTAAACGATGACGTGGATGCGCATCCCAAGGGTGCTGTCCCTCCGCCACACTTGCCCCTATATAGTGGGCAGCTCCGGCGCGGTCCTGGCGACGGCAGGAGGTCGCATCGCGCGGCCGGAGCGTGTGTCCCAGGGGAGACCCGGTGCAGACGACGCTGCTCGGATTAGCCATTGCCTTCATCATTGCGCTCCTCGCCGCGCTGATCGGGCCGTACTTCGTCGACTGGAACCAGTTCCGGCCGCAATTCGAGGCGGAAGCGACCAAGATCCTCGGCATGAAGGTGCGGGTGTCCGGCAGGCTCGATGCGCGGCTGCTGCCGACGCCGACGCTGCGCCTGCGTTCCGTGACACTCGGCGGTGCCAACGACTTCGGCCGGGTGCGCGCGGACCGGCTCGACGTGGAATTCAGCCTCGGCTCGCTGATGCGCGGCGAATGGCGTGCCAATGAACTCACCATCGGCGGCATGGCGCTCGACCTCGGGCTCGATCAGCGCGGCCGAATCGACTGGCCGGCCGCGACTGGAACATTCGATCTGGCGTCGCTGTCGATCGACCGCCTGAATCTGACCGGGCGTGTCGCCTTGCATGATGCCGCGAGCCGCCGCACGCTCGAACTCGACGACATCGCCTTCTCGGGCGACGTCCGCTCGCTTGCCGGTTCCTTGCGCGGCGACGGCAATGTGACCATCAATGGAACCCGCTATCCGTTCCGGGTCGCGTCCGGACAGACCCCCGATGGCGGCGGCGTCCGCCTCCACCTCGGCATCGATTCGACCGACCGGACCCCGGCGACCGATCTCGACGGGCTGCTCAGCTTCGTCGAGCGGGTGCCGCATTTCGACGGCGCGATCGCGCTGAGCGTAGCGGTCGTGCCGGAGGCCAAGGACAATGATGCGCAAAAACCCTGGCGAATCTCGGCCAAGGTCAAAGCCGATCCCGGCGCGGCGCATCTGGAGCAGGTCGAGGCCAGTTATGGCGCAGACGACCGTGCGCTGCGCATCGCAGGCACCGGTGATGTTCGCTTCGGGGCGTCGCCGCAGTTGCGCGCGACATTGTCGGCTCGTCAGCTCGACGCCGATCGGCTGTTCTCCAGGGAGGGCGCCAAGGAAAACAAGGACAGCGCCAACAAGGACGCAACGGACAACTCGAAGGACAGCGCGACGCGCAAGGACGTCGTGGAGCCGCAACGATGGGGGTCCGGTCTGCGGGCGCTGGTGGCCGCGCTGCCGAGCCCTCCGATGGCGACGCAGGTCGAGTTCGGCGCCGAACAGATCATGCTGGGCGGCCGGCCGCTGCAGAACATCACGGCGACCGTTCGGGGCGATGCCGCCGGCTGGAAGCTCGACTGGCTGGATGTTCGCGGGCCCGGAGGGACCCATGTCGCCTTTACAAATTCGCTGATCGCACCTCCCGACAGCCTGCTTTCCGGCACGCTCGACATCGATTCGGCCGATCCCGATGTGCTGGTCTCCTGGCTCCAGGGCCGCGGCGAGGGCGCCGCGCGCAACCAGAAGCCGCTTCGCTTTCGCGGTGACTTCCGTGTCAGCTCCGACCGAATCGCCATCGAAGCCGTGAAGGCCGAGATCGACGGGGGGACGGTCGAGGGACGTCTGGCTCTGTTGCATCCGGCGTCGGCCGGTTCGCGCTTCGAAGCGACGTTGCGGGCGGATCGCCTCGACCTCGATGCTGCCACCGCGTTTGTGCGCGCGCTCGCGGGACCAACGCCGGACTGGCCGGACGAAGCGCAGCTGTCGCTCGATCTCGGCCGCGCCGTCTGGTCCGGCCAGGAGCTGCGGCCGTTCGCGGCCAGGCTCGGCTATACGCCGAAGGCGCTATCGCTGGATCAACTGAAATTCGGCCAGCCGAACGGTGTCGCGATGGAGGCGACCGGGCGCTTCGATCGCGGCGAGGCGACCGGACGCCTCGCGCTTTCGGCAAGCGCGGCCTCGCTCAATCAAGTCAATGCCTGGCTCGCGCCCGTCGCGCCGGCGCTGGTGTCGCGCCTTGAAGCGGTCGGCACCGGCACGGGACCGGCGCGATTGAAGCTGACGCTCGATGCGGGCCGCAGTTCCGACAGCGCCGACCGCACCAATCTGCGCGCGGTCGTGGACCTCGATTCGGCGCAGCTCAAGGGCACCACGACGCTGTCGGCAAAGCCCAGGAGCGCGTCCCTTCGAGGTTTCGATCTCGCCGATATCGGCCGCAATGAGATCAGTCTCGAAACCCATTTGTCGGCGGAGCGCGGCGCAACCTTGTTCACGCTGATGGGCATCGACCACATGATCGCCGGCGGCGATGGCCCCGCGCAACTCGAGGGAACGGCGAGCGGGGCGTGGCACGCGCCGCAGCGGATCAGCGTGAAGATGTGGGGCGCGGGCGTCGACGCTGACATTCAGGGGACCGCGGAGCCGTGGGCGGATCCTGCCAAGGCCAATGTCGGCCTCCGGGTTCGCAGCGTCAATCTGGCCCCGCTGTTCGGACTGAAGACTGCGGAAGCGGCGGCGCAGAATATCAGGCTGTTCTCGCATGTCTCGCTGCTGGGCAACAAATTGACCTTCGAGGACCTCGACAGCATCGCCGCCGGCTCGCGGCTGCGCGGTCATCTCGCCTTGAGCCTCGGCGAAGAGAAACAGGTCGATGGTGAGGTCGGCCTCGACACGCTCGATCTCGCCCCGGTGTTCGGGCTTGCGATCGGGGCCGCCGGCCGCGATGCGGGGGAGCCGCTCGCTGGCGGACTGATGAAGGGCTGGCGTGGCAAGGTCGCCTTCCAGTCGCTGCGCGGCACGCTTCCAGGCGGAATCGAATTGCGCCCAGTCGGCGGCACGCTGACGGGTGACGGCCAATCGCTCGTCCTGGACAACGTCAAGGCCGGCATCGCAGGCGGCGAGATGACCGCCAGTCTCGACGCGCGGCCTGGCGCCAACGGCATCTCGCTCAACGCCCGGCTTGAGCTTGCCAATGCCGATGGCGCCGCGCTGCGCTATCGCGCCCTGAAGATGCCGGCGGGCCGGGTTTCGGGCCAGATGACCCTGACCACCCAGGGCCGCAGCGCGTCGGCCCTGACCGGCGCACTGTCCGCGAGCGGCGTCGTGACACTGAACTCCACCAGCATCGCCGGCCTTGATCCACATGCGTTCGAAACCGCGATCCGCGCCAGCGACGCCGGGCAGGTGACCGATGACAATCGGCTGCGGCAGATCGTCGATCCGGCGCTGTCGGGCGGCAGCCTGTCGGTTGCATCCGCGCAGATCCCGTTCACGATCAGGGATGGCCGGCTTCGCGTTGGCGCGACCACGCTGGAGGCGGAGGGGGCGCGAGTCATCGTGTCAGGTGGTTATGACATTCCCGCCGATCAGGTCGACATTCGCGCGAGCCTCGCATCGACCGAGATCGGCTCGGACAAGAGCCGTCCCGAAATCCAGCTCTTTGCCGTAGGCTCGCCCGATGGGCTGAGCCGCACGCTCGACGTCACCTCGCTCTCGTCCTGGCTTGCTGTGCGAGTCATCGATCGCGAGACGCGACGCCTCGATCAGATCGAGCGCGGCGAAAATCCGGCGCCGCAGCCCATGTCGGCTCCGCCTTCGAACCCGGCATTGCCGCCGCCGGTCACCTCCGCCGTTCCCGGTCCCGTCGTCCAGCCCGAGGCGCCGCTCGGGGACGTGGCCGCGCCGGGCCGGGCGCCTTACCGGCCGCAGCCGAAGCCGAAGGCAGCCGTGCCGCGTGCGCCCGATGTGTCCGCGGCGGCGGGCCCCAATGTCAGCGAGCAGATTGCGCCGCTGCCGCCGCCGATCGAGATCAGGCCGGCGCCAAATCCTCTGCTCGCCAAGCCAAAGCCGCGTCCGCCGATGGTGCTGGTGCCGCAGGCGATCAATCCGTAACGACATTCGCGCCCATGATGACGCTGCGCCAGGTCGAGGTCATTCGTGCCGTGATGGTGACGGGGACGATCGGCGGCGCGGCAAAACTGCTCAACGTCTCGGCGCCCGGCATCAGCCGGCTGGTCAAATACACCGAGCGTTCCCTCGGCATCCGCTTCTTCCAGCGTCAGAACGGGCGCTACTTCCCGACGCCCGAGGCGGAAAACATCTTTGAGCAGATCAACGGCGTCTACAAGAAGGTCGACGATCTCTCCGAGATCATTTCGAAGATCGGCCGTGGCGCCTTGTCGGAATTGCGCGTCGGCTCGGTGCCGAGCATTTCCCAGGTGATGGTGCCGCGCGCGATCGAGCGGGTCAGGCGACGCTACCCGGATCTCGGCATCGACATCAACATCCTTAAGATCGAGGAGGCGATCGACTACCTGATGCTCGGGCGCGGCGAGTGCGTCGCCATGAGCTACCGGCTCAATCATTCAGGCCTCGATTTCATGCCGCTCGCCTCGGGCGAACTGTTCTGCATCGTGCCGCCGGGACACGAACTCGCCGGCCGCAAGCAGGTCACCGCCGCGGAGATGACGCGCTATCCCCTGATCGGCATCGATCCCAACGATCCCTACGGGCGGATCATGGCCGAGATCTTTGCGCGCAACAAACTCACCTACAACATCACGATCCGCGCGCGGTTCGGGACGACCGTGTGCGCCCTGGTCAAAGCCGGTCTCGGCATCGCTGTCATCGATCAGTTCACCCTCGCCCACGGCGGCTATCCCGGCGTCGAACTCCTGCGCATTGCCGAGCCCACCCGCTTCGACACCTATATCGCGGTGAAGCGCGGCGCGCCGCTGTCGCTGCACGTCGAATATTTCATCGAGATGCTGCGATCGGAAATGCGTGCGCTCGAACCAGGCCGGCGCAGCCCGAAGGTCGCTGCCGCGAAGCTCCGAAAAAGGTAACATCATGTTATGTTTGTCGAATAAATGAGTAATTGTGTTAGATCGCGGAAACGCTATCGTTTTCGTCATTCGATCGCGATTGCGCCGCGCGACAATTGACATCACGAGACCAAGACCCAGTGTCCAGACGCCCAGCCATCGACCAGCAGCGCTTCTTGACCGGCTTGATCGGGGCGCCGATCAAGCATTCGGCTTCGCCTGCCATGCACGAGCAAGCGGCCGACGCGCTCGGCGCGCGCTGCCACTACCAGCTCATCGAGGTCGCCGGCGCGGACCGCGTGCAACTGCATAGCCTGCTCGACGGCGTGCGGCGTCTCGGCTTTGCCGGAGTCAATGTCACTTTCCCCTATAAGGAAGCCGTGGTCGATCTGCTCGACGAGCTCTCGCCGCCTGCGGCCGAGATGGGGGCGGTGAATACGGTCGTGGTGCGGGGCCAGAAGCTGGTCGGACACAATACCGACACCACAGGTTTTGAGCGCGCGGCATCCCCGCTGGTGGCAGAGTCCGGACATGGCGCCGTCGCCGTGATCGGGGCGGGCGGCGTCGGCAAGGCGATCGCGTTCGCGCTGGCGCGGCTTGGTGTGTCCGAGGTACGGATTTTCGACGCCGACCGCGCCAAAGCCGCCTCGCTCGCCAGCCTGATGCACGCCTATCGCGGCATCTCGGTCGCCGGCAGCGTGGCCGATGCGCTGCGCGGCGCGGTCGGGCTGGTGAACGGGACGCCGGTCGGAATGCTTCCGAACACCGGCATGCCGGTGCCGGAAGCGCTGCTGCATGATGAACTGTGGGTCGCCGATGCGGTCTATTCGCCGCTTTGGACGCCGCTGCTGCAGGCCGCCAAGGCCAAGGGCGCGCGGATCATGACCGGGCGGGAGCTCGCCATCTATCAGGCCGCCGACGCCTTCGAATTGTTCACAGGGCTAAAACCCTCTTCGAGCGACATGGGACGAGCGTTCGACGCCGTCATGGAAAGACGATCAGCTCCGCGGATGCAGCCTGATACCGCAGTTTGACGCAAGAAAGGCCGTGAAGGCCGATACGACAAGGGAGGAGATGAGAATGAAGCCATTTGGTTTGGCAGCAATACTGTTTGCCGCATTGGCCGCCGGAACCGCGTTCGCGCAATCGTCGGGGCCGATCAAGCTGGCCGATGTCGCCGAGCTTTCCGGCGGCGGCGCCACCGTCGGCAACAACTGGAAGAATGGCATCGACCTAGCGGTCGAGGAAATCAACGCCAAGGGCGGCATTTTGGGCCGCAAGATCGAAGTCACGCACGCCGACTCGCAGTCCAATCCTGGCGTGGCGCGCGCGCAGGTGCAGAAGGCCCTCGACAGCGAGCCCTATGTGCTGCTCGGTCCCGGCTATTCCGGATCGGTGAAGGTGACCGCGCCGCTGGTCGCGGAAGCCGGCATCACGCAGATCATGGGCGGCGAGGCCGCGGAGCTGACCCAGGCCGGCAACAAGTTCCTGTTCCGCACCTCGTTCGGCCAGCAATCCTCGATGCCGAAGGTCGCCAAGTACATCAATGATGAGGTGAAGGCGAAGTCGGTGGCCGTCGTCTGGGTCAACAATGATTTCGGCCGCGGCGGCCGCGACGTCATCACCAAGGAATTCGGCGGCTACGGCATCAAAGTCGCTGCCGACATCTCGACCGAGGCGGGGCAGGCGGATTTCGCGGCCGACGTCTCCAAGATCAAGGCCGCCAATCCCGACGCAGTCTTCATCTATCTGAACGAAGAGGAAAGCGCGCGCATCCTCAAGGAGCTGAAGCGCCAGGGTGTCACGGCGCCGCTGATCGGCGAGACCACGCTCGTCGGGCAGAAGGTGATCGAGCTCGCCGGCGATGCCGCCAACGGCGCGCGCGGCCATGTCGGGCTGACCACCGATGCCCCGGTCGAACTGATCAAGCAGTTCCGCGACAAGTTCTCGAAGAAATACAACTACGTCCCGGACCACAACGGCATCAAGGGGTATCTGGCGATCTACATGATCAAGGCCACGACCGAGAAGATGGGCAAGGTCGATCCCAAGGCCTTCGCCGATACCCTGCATGGCCTGACCATCAAGGCGGCCGATGAGCCCGGCATCCTGATGGACGTGACCTTCGACCAGAACGGCGACATCGACCGCCAGGGCTTTCTGGTCGAAGTGGTGGAAGGCAAGCAGGTGGTGAAGCAGGTGTTGCCGAAGTTGCACTAAAATTTCGCTGCATCGATCCGAGCCGACGGCGACGCGGGAGACATCACGGACATGTCCAATCTGCTCGACCTCCTGGTGGCGGGACTTGCGACGGGCGCGATCTACGCAATCGTGGCGGTCGGGTTCACGCTGCTCTGGCAGACCTCGCAGACCATCAACTTCGCGCAGGGCGAGTTCGTGATGCTGCCGGCTTTTCTGATGCTGGCGGTGATGCATGCCGGGGCGCCGTTCTGGCTCGCGATCATCATCGGCATCTTGCTGTCGATGCTGCTGCTCGGTCTCGGCTTCAAGATGCTGCTGGTCGATCCCATGCTGCGTCACGGCGTGCTGCCGCTCGCGATCGCCACCATGGCGCTCGCGATCGGCATCAAGGAGGCGGTGAAGCAGTTCTTCAGCGCCGAGGCCTCGCCGTTTCCCTCCATCGTGCCGGCCGGCGACCTCTCGATCTTCGGCCGCGTGGTGTCGCTGCAGAGCCTCGGCGTCCTGGTGCTCGCCATTCTTGCCGTGGTCGGCCTCACCGCGCTGCTCAACCGCACCTCGCTCGGTCACCAGATGCAGGCGGTCGCGCAGAATCCGACGGTCGCGCGGATCATCGGCATCCCCGTCGAGCGCATGATCCTGCTGACCTTTCTGATCAACGCGTTCCTGGTGGCGCTGGCCTCGCTCCTGATCACTCCGATCTATCTCGCCAAATTCTCCTCCGGCGAGGTGCTCGGACAGGCGGCCTTCATCGCGGCCATCGTCGGCGGCTTCAACCAGGTGCGCGGCGCCATCGCCGGCGGGCTCCTGATCGGCGTCGTCGATAATCTTGCCGCCGCCTACATCTCGACCCAGTATCGCGCGGCCGTGCCGATGATCCTGCTCGTCGTCGTCATCCTGTTCCGGCCGCAGGGCCTGCTCGGCCGGCCCGAGGAGCGCACGGTATGACGGCGGCCGCAAAATATCTGCGCATCGCGCTCGGCGTCGCGGCCGTCCTCGCGCTGATCCTGGTACCCGCGACCTTCAACCGCTACGGCCTGTACATCCTGAGCCAGTGGGCCGTCATGAGCATCGCCGCGATGGGCCTCAATCTGACGCTCGGCTATGCCGGCCAGGTCTCGCTCGCGCAGGGCGCCTTCGTCGGGATCGGCGCCTATGCCGGCGCGATCCTGACCACGCAGGGCTTTCCGCTGATCGCAGCCACCGCGGTTGCGATCGTGCTGTGCTTCGCGATCGGCTGGCTGCTCGGCTATCCGGCGCTGCGCGTGCAGCATCATTATCTCGCTTTCGTGACGCTGGCGTTCTCGACATTGGCCTTTTTGGTGTTCCGCAACGAAAGCTGGCTGACCGGCGGCATCTACGGCATCTCCAACATCCCGCGCCCGCATGTCTTTGGCATGGCCACCAGCAAGCCGCTGCCGTTCTACTATGTCTGTCTCGGCGCGCTTGCGATCGTTACCGCGGCGGTCTGGTGGCTGATCCGTTCGCCCTGGGGGCGCGCCTTCATGGCGCTGAGGGAAAATCCGGTGCGGGCGCTATCGCTCGGCGTCGACACGCGCCGCTACACGCTGATGGCGTTTGCGATCGGCTCCGCGCTCGGCGGCGTCGCCGGCGCCCTCTACGCGCCGCTGACGCAATATATCGATCCCGTGCCGTTCAACCTGTCGCTCTCGCTCGACCTCCTGATGATGGTGATCGTCGGCGGCTCCGGCTTCTTCTTCGGCCCGTTCCTCGGCACGATGATCGCGGTGCTGCTGCCGGAATGGCTGCGCTTCACGCAGGGCTATTACCTGATGCTCTACGCGATCGCGGTGATCCTGCTGCTGATCTGGTCGCCGAGCGGCATTTTGGGCATCCTCGACCGCTATCTGACGCAGCGTCGCACCAGGGCCGCATCCGCGCTGCGCGCCGTCGCCAAGCCGAAGCTCGAGGTGGCGCAATGAGTGCGGTCCTCGAAGTCAAGGACGTCAAGAAAACCTTTGGCGGCATCACCGCGGTCGACGGCGTCTCCTTCGATGTCCGCGAGGGCGAGATTCTGGGGCTGATCGGTCCGAATGGTTGCGGCAAGTCGACGCTGTTCAACTGCATTCTTGGCCAGCTCACCCCGAGCGCGGGCGAGGTGAAGGTCGACGGACGGCTCGTGACGGGCCTGCGGCCGTCCGACCTCAACCGGCTCGGCGTCTCCAGGACGTTTCAGTTGTTGCAGGTGTTTCCGCGCCTGTCGGTGCGGGAAAACCTGATCCTCGCGGGACAGGAGCACCAGGGCTCGATGCTCGGCCGACTTTTCGGTCCCTCCGATGCAGGACTCACAAAGGCCGCCAATGAGATGATTGGCTTCTTCAAGCTTGACCATCTCGCACCCGAGCCGGCGGGCGGGCTGTCCTATGGTCAGCAGAAACTGCTCGACGCCGCGATGGCCTTCATGGGCGGGCCGCGTCTCGTGCTGCTCGACGAGCCGGCCGGCGGTGTCAATCCGACGATGCTCGGGGATCTGAAGGATCGCCTGATCGCGATGAACCGCGAGAAGGGCGCGACCTTCGTCGTGATCGAGCACAACATGGAATTCGTGATGTCGCTGTGCTCGCGCGTCATGGTGATGGCGGAGGGCAAGGTGCTCGCACTCGGCCAGCCCGACGAGATCCGCGCCAATCCGGCCGTCGTTGAAGCCTATCTCGGACATTGAGGGGCAGCCATGAGCGATCCGATCCTCGACGTGCAAAATCTGGTCGGCGGCTATGGCAAGATGACGATCCTGAACGGCACCACATTCTCCGTGCCGGCAGGTTCGATCACCACCATCATCGGGCCGAACGGGGCCGGCAAATCCACCGTGTTCAAGGCGATTTTCGGCCTGCTGAAGCTGCGTGAAGGCAAGATCGTCTTCAACGGCCGGGATGTCACGGGCCTCAGCCAGCGCGCGCTGCTTGCGGCCGGCATCTGCTACGTGCCGCAGGGCCGCAACATCTTTGCCGAGCTGTCGGTCCGCCACAACGTCGAGCTCGGCGGCGTCGCCGCGGCTGGCGATATCGATCTGCCGGTGCGGATCGAGGCGGCGCTCGACAAGTTTCCGGCGCTGCGCCGGAAAGCCGGCCAGCAGGCCTCGACGCTGTCGGGCGGTGAGCAGAAGCAGCTCGAGATCGCCCGCGGGCTGCTGCTCAATCCGTCACTGGTCCTCATCGACGAACCCTCGATCGGGCTGTCGCCCTTGCTGGTGCAGCAGACCTTTGCGATTCTCAAAGAGCTGCGCGACGCCGGCGTTTCCATTCTGCTGATCGAACAGAATGCGCGCTCGGCGCTGGAAATCTCCGATTTCGGCATCGTGCTCGAACTCGGCCAGACCCGTCTCGTCGACAAGGCGGAAAGAATTCTGAACGACCCGCGGATCGGCGAATTGTTCTTGGGTGGCGCCATGCAGGGGAGCGCAGCATGACCGCGAAATTGCGGATCGGCGTTGCCGGCGCCGGCCTGATCGGTCGGCGGCATCTCGAATTGATTGCTGCGTCCCGCGATTGCGTGCTGGCGGGAATCGCCGATCCATCGCCAGCGGCGAAAGCGCTGGCCGAGGCGAACGATGCGCCGTGTTATGTTGATCACCGCGCCCTGCTGCAACACGAGAGACCCGACGGCCTGATCGTTGCCTCGCCCAATGCGCTGCACCTGTCGATGGCGCTCGACTGCTTGGCGGAGGGCACGCCGGCGCTGATCGAGAAGCCGGTCACCGAGACCGTCGCTTCAGCGCAGCGACTTTGCGCGGCAATCAGGCGAAGCGGCGTGCCGATGCTGGTCGGCCATCACCGGCGGCACAATCCTGTCATCAAGGCAGCGCGAGAGTTCGTGATGGGCGGAAAGCTCGGCCAGCTCACGGCGGTAGTCGGGCTGTGGCTTCTCAAGAAACCTGACGACTATTTTGAAGTGACTTGGCGGCGCGAGCGGGGCGGCGGTCCACTATTGATCAATCTGATCCACGACATCGACAATCTGCGCTTCATCTGCGGAGAGATCGCCGAGGTGCAGGCGCTGACCTCGAGCAAGGTGCGCGGCTTCGCAGTGGAAGACACCGCGGCCCTGCTGCTCAGGTTTGCGAACGGGGCGCTGGGCACGGTAACGGTCTCCGACGCGACGCCTTCGCCCTGGAGCTGGGAGCTGTCGTCGGGTGAGAATCCCGCTTATCCCAAGCAGGATCAGCCCTGCTATGTATTCGCGGGTACGGCAGGCTCGCTGGCGGTGCCTGCCATGGAGCTGTGGTCCTATCCGGTGCAAGCGGGATGGCACGCGCCCCTGTCACGTAGTCAGATCAAGTCCGCCTCGATTGATCCGCTTGCCGAGCAGCTCCGACACTTCCTGGCCGTGATCGAGAAACGCGAAGCGCCGCTCGTTTCTGTCGAAGATGCGATGGGGACGCTCGCCGTCGTCGAGGCGGTCAGCGAGGCGGCGCGTCGGGGATCGCGGTTTTCTCCCGGCGAAATGATGGAGCAGGCGGCATGAGCACGCGGTCGATCGCCACGGTTTCGCTATCGGGCGCGCTCGACGAAAAGCTGCGGGCGATTGCGGCGGCCGGCTTCGATGCGGTGGAGATCTTTGAGAACGACCTGCTGTCGTTCGGCGGCAGTCCGCGCGAGGTCAAGGAGCTGTGCCGCGAGCTCGGCCTCGCGACCTGCGCATTCCAGCCGTTCAGGGATTTCGAGGGTATGCCCGAGCCGCAGCGCGGTCGCGGTTTTGCGCGCGCGGAACGCAAGTTCGACCTGATGCAGGAGCTCGATACCGATCTGCTGCTGATCTGCAGCAATGTGTCGCCCGCTGCGCTCGGCGGCATCGACCGCGCCGCCGATGATTTTCGGCAACTCGGCGAGCTTGCCGCGAAGCGCGGCCTGCGCGTCGGTTTCGAGGCGCTGGCTTGGGGCCGTCATGTCAACGACTATCGCGATGCCTGGGAGATCGTGCGTCGGGCCGACCACAAGGCGATCGGCGTCATTCTGGACAGTTTCCATGCGCTGGCGCCGAAATTTCCGACCACGGCCATCCGCGCCATCCCGGCGGACAAGATCTTTCTGGTCCAGCTCGCCGACGCACCGAAAATCGATCTCGACGTGCTCTCCTGGAGCCGGCATTTTCGCTGCTTTCCGGGGCAGGGCGACCTGCCGGTTTCGGACTTCATGGAGTCTGTTGCGGCCACCGGCTATGCCGGGCCGCTGTCGCTCGAAATCTTCAACGACCAGTTCCGTGCCGGTTCGGCGGCGCGCACCGCGATGGATGGCATGCGTTCGCTGATCCTGTTGCAGGACCAGCTCGCGGCGAAATTTCCGGCCGCCAGGGGGCATCGCCTGGTGCCGCGTGCGCCGAGCCGCGGTGTCGGTTTTCTGGAGTTCGCCGTCAACGAAAGCAAGGCTGCCGCGCTCGCCGACCTGTTCGGCCAGCTCGGCTTCCGCAAGTCCGGCCAGCATCGCAGCAAGGCCGTGGAGCGGTGGTCGCAAGGGCAGATCGAGCTCGTCATCAACTCCGATCCGGACGGCTTTGCGCACTCGCATTACATCACCCACGGACCCGGCGTTTGCGCCATTGCGCTGGATGTCGATGACGCGGCGAGCGCAGCCTCGCGCGCCCAGGCGCTCAAGGCGCGCTCGTTCTATCAGCCGGTCGGGCCGGGTGAACTGGAGATCCCGGCGATCCATGGCGTCGGCGGCAGCCTGCTGTATTTTCTCGATACGGCGGGAAAGAACTGGGACCTCGACTTCGAGGCGACCGGCGTCGCGACGCACGGTCATCTGCTGGCCGTCGATCACATCTCGCAATCGATGCCCTATGACGAGATGTTGTCCTGGCTGTTGTTCTATTGCGGGATCTTCGATCTCAATCGCTTGCCGCAGCAGGAAATCGCCGATCCGCGCGGGCTGGTGCAGAGCCAGGCCATCATCAATACGCAGAAGAGCCTGCGCTTCGTGCTCAACGGCTCGGCTTCGCCGCGCACCCTGTCG
>NZ_JAFATE010000515.1 GCF_019244115.1 Bradyrhizobium sp. | reverse complement strand
GTCCCAAGCGACCTTTCCTGTCTCACGGCAGCTGCACATTCGACGGGCGATTTCAGGACATCTGCACCGGGGGCCTATCTCCCGGCCGTATCCCACTCGGCAGCCGCTGCACATCGGGACAGTCGCGATTCTGTTGCCCGATCCGACACGATGGTTTCCCATCTCCGTAAGATGGCCTATTGAGCCGCACGCAGGTCGAGCGCGCAAGGATGGTCGTGCGCACTATCCCCGCAGTTCCCGCTGTTCACAGGGCCTGCGTTCGCGCGCGACGCTTAGTTCCCGGGAGTCCAGGGTTGATAGTCGCCAGTCGCTTTGGGGCGGCGGCCGCTCGCGAGCGTCGATCCCGCGGGACGATAGGCTGCCGGGGTTCCGGTGAGGTTCGGCTGATGCGGCTTTTCCCACTCGCGCGGGGCGTATGTGTCTTCCGTCGGCGGCGTATCGAAGCGGTGGTGCAGCCAGCCATACCAGCCCGGCGGAATCCGGCTCGCCTCGGCGACGCCGTTATAGATCACCCAGCGCCGCTCGAAATTCAGCGTCGGATCGATCTCGCCGCCCCGCGTCCGATAATAGCGATTGCCCTGTTCGTCCTGGCCGACCAGTTCACCGAAGCGCCAGGTCCATAGCTGGGTGCCAAAGGTCTGGCTGTTCCACCAGGTGAACAGTTTTAGGAAGAATTGTTTCATTGGAGCGCGGCTGACCGGTTTGTCGAAAGCGATCTTCGGCGCTCTGGATGCCATTCGCAGCGCAAAATGTCCAGCAGGCCGCTCCCGCTTCGCACAAGCAGACGTGATCGACCGCAGCGTCGTGATCCCCCAGACGACGGGACGGGATCCGCCATTCTCGCCCGCTAATCGCGTTGTGAAATCGTTTTCACGGACGGCGCGGCGCAGAGATGGCTTTTGGCCTCGCAACCGAAAGCTGACGTGATCGAACGAAAGCGGCCGTGGTTGAACGAATCAACAAGTGGCAGGGCTGGTCAACGGACAAGTTGGCCAGCGGACACAAGGAAGATGGAGGATCCAATGAACAGAACAAGCAGTCTGAAATCATGGAGCGCCGCGGCCGCTCTCACCGCAGTCTTGTCGCTCGCGACTGCCAGCCCCAGCTTCGCCCAAGGCTATGGTCAAGGCTATGGTCCTTGCACCCCTCCTGCTGGCATGGCCGTCGGCGCGGCCGGGCCGGCGATGAGTGGCGGCCAGTTGATGGCTGGTGTCGGCCAATGCCAGAGCATTGCAAGCTGGCACTACGGCTGGAATAGCCCCTACAACTACGGTGGCGGCTGGTACGGCGGCGGTTGGGCCGGCCAAGGCCCCGGCCCGTATACCCGGCTTTCGGGGAGGGCCGTTGGCCCGGCCGGGCCCGCGATGAGCAGCGGCCAGTGGCTGGCCGGCGTCGGCAGGCCTGTTGGCAGCTGGAACAACTGGAACGGCTACAATGCAACCGGTTACGCGACTGGTCGGACCTATTATTACGGCGGGCCGGGTGATTGGTGACGACACCGATTTTGCAAATCTGACGCGCGACTATGGCGGCCCCGTTGGGCCGCCATAGTCGCGATGTCAGCCAGCGCCGTTTGCAGCGCCAGATGTTGCTGCGCCCTCGCCACAAGCAGACGTGATCGGCGCAGCGCCCTGCAGTGTTCCGACGAGGTGACGGGACACGCAATGTTCCCCTCGAATCACGACCTGAAATCGTTCTCATCACCGCCCGTGGGGCGCGGCCATTGGTCTCGCAATCGCGATGTTGGCGGCGGGAACGACCGGCGGCGGCCGGGATTGGTCGGCGGTAAGACCGAAAGAGATGGAGCACGCAATGAACGATATGAACCGCCTGAAAACTCTGGGCGCCGTCGCTGCCCTGGCCCTCACCCTGCCGCTCGCAACGGCAAGTCCGAGTCTCGCCAGGGGACGCGGCCCGGGTCCGTGCACCCCTCCGGGCAATCATGCGGTCGGCGCAGCCGGGCCGGCGATGAGCGGCGGCCAGTTGATGGCCGGTGTCGGCCAGTGCCGGAGCATTGGCAGCTGGGACAATGCCTATAACCGTCATCCGGGTTATCGCGGCTACCGCCAGTACGGCTACTATAACAACGGCTACCGCCCGTATGGTTGGGATGGTGGGCCTGTTGGCTGGGCGCTGGGGACCGCTGCCGGCGTGACCGGCGCTGTGACCGGCCTTGCGGTCGGCAACCCCTACTATAACGGCGGCTACGGGTACGGCCCCGACTATTACGGGCCGAACTACTGACGAGCAGCAACAACGCGGACGATCATAGTCCGAGTGATGTCGGCGCGGCCGGTGACGGCCGCGCCGACTTGTTGTGAAGGCCGCGCACACAGGTGACCGATTGACGCGCGGCTGTTCATCTCGCGTACGGTGTTCATCTCGCGTACGGCATGCGGCGCCCAGCTTTCACATCGGCGCGACAGCAGGAACCTTTCGCTCACGCTGCATGTTGAATGATCTTCCAAGAAATGGAGCCGACTATGATTCGTTCGAGAGTATTGGGTGCCGCTGCGGCACTCGCGTTTGCTTTGCCCTTAGCGATCGCGCCGACCGCTACGCTTGCGCAGGGCCGCGGCGCTGGCATTGGTGGTGGCGGTCACGCCATGGGCGGTGGTGGTGGTCATGCAATGGGTGGCGGCGGCTTCACTGGCGGCCATATTGGTGGTGGCGGCTTCGCTGGCCACGCAGCGGCAGCGCCGAGCATGGGCGGCGGGAACTTCGGCCGCGGCGCCAGCTTTGCAGCAGCGCCTGCCACGGGCGGTGGCTTCGCTGCGACCGCTGCGAATCGTGGAGCCTTTGCGGCAAATCGCGGAGCCTTCGCGCCAGGCACCGGAGCAGTCGCTGCGGCGGGCACCCCCGGATGGAATGGCGGTAACTGGCGCGGCGGTAATTGGCATGGCGGACGCTTCCATCACGGCCACTTCTTCCCCGGCGCGGCGTTCGCGGCCGGCGTGGCGCTCGGCGGCGCCTATGCCTATGGCCCGGACTACTACTATGACTATGGCCCGGACTACGCTTATAGCGACTACGGCTATGACGATACCGGCGTGGCCGTCACGACCGAGACCGGAGTCGACCCGAGCTATTGCGCGCAGCGCTATCGCTCCTACGATCCGGCGTCAGGCACCTATCTCGGCTATGACGGCCTGCGGCATCCCTGCCCCTAAGGCCGGTGTGATTGCATGACGCATGACAAATGGCGGCGCGGCTTCAAGACCGCGTCGCCAGCACGACGGCCGCCAGCGTGAAGACGAGCGCAGCGATCTGCCCTGCCCCGAGCGGTTCATGCAGCGCGAAGGCCGAGGCGACCACGCCGATCACCGGCACTGCCATGGTGCCGATCGCGGCCACCGACGCCGGCAGCCGTGACAGCGCGGCAAACCAGGCGACATAGGCAATGCAGAACTGCACCACGGTGGAATAGAACAGAAGCCACCAGCCGAGCGGCGTGACGTGCAGCCAGTCCGACCTCTCAATCAACAAGCCCACGATGGTGATCGGCACGCAGCCGATGCCGATCTGCCAGGCCGCCGCCGTGATCGGCGGCAGCTTGATCGGCAGTTTTTTGGCGAGCACCGTGCCGACGGCAAAGCCGAAGGCGCCGCCGAGCGCCATCAGGATCCCCGGCAGTTTCGCCAGGCTTGCGCTCAAGCCGTTGCCACCCATGATCGAGGCAAGCCCGGCGAAGGCCATCACCAGCGCCAGCGTGCGCAGCAGCGTCGGCCGCTCGCCGAGAACAGGCCAGGCGAGCAGCGAGGCCCAGACCGGCATGGTGTAGGCGATCAGCGCGGTCTCGCTGGCCGGTAGATAGAGCAGCGCGAGCCCCATCAGCACCATCCAGGCAGAGACGTTCAAAAGCCCGGCCATCACCAGGCGCGGCCACATCGGGCGATCCACCGCAAGGCTTTGCCCACGCAGCAGCGCGAGCGCGGCCAGCAGGGCGGCGCCGATCACGCCGGTCGTGCCGCGCAGCGTCAGCGGCGGCAGCTCGGAGAGCAGGAATTTGGTCACGGGCCAGTTAAAACCCCAGCCGATCGAGGTGATCGCGAGGAACAGGAGCCCTGCGGGCGCGATTTTCGATCGCGCAACCGTTGCTGGTTGGTCTGGCATGAAGGTGGATCCGGCCGAATCGCGGGGCGACTTTACCGACGGGCCGGTATCGCACCAGCCGCGGCCGGGCATGCCAGACCGGAGCATTCCGTAAGCATCCGTGAGTCTCGCCGATGCAAGCCCTTGAGCCGACGACGGAGGGTGCCTGTGAAGAGCGGGAGTGAGTGGTGATGGGAGGCACAAACAAGATTTTTTGAGCTTGGGAATCCGCCTGGACTCACCGATACTTGGCAGGGTCACAGGCGCGGCATTGGCCCCTGTTGTGCCCAGCTTTCCACCATATTTAGTGTTTGATTCAGAAAGTCGCACTAGTTCTTGACGTGCGCAGCGGAGATGTCCTAGCCTTTCCCTGTTCGGCGCTGACGTGTTTCGCTTTCCCGCCGGCAGCTCCCAGAAGGGTTTTTAGGACAGCCAAACCGTCCGCCTGACGAGGCAACGGTCGAGGGATTTTCTGCCCTCAGTCCGCAAGCTTTGAGGGTGCGCCAAACGAGAAACGAGCCGGAAAAGCGGCTCAGGTGGTTGCGTGGGGTAACTGGGGCGCGTTGGATGCATGGTTTTGAGAACCCGTAAGGCCGGGTCTTGGAATCGTGCCGGGGGTTGCGATCGACAGTTTTCGTCGCATCGCGGCCGCCGTGAGAAACTGGCCGGACCACCGGCTTTCACCGCGGGATGCTTGCATCGCCATGGCGGGCCATGGCGACTGCGAGGACTCGCTCAAGGAAAAAACGACCCGGACCCGCGCGCAGACCGCGTGATCCGGCCAAGAAGAATGGGGCACGACACATGCGAATCGAGCGGCGTAACACCACACAAGGTCAGTCACCCTACGCCGGGATTGATTTCAGATTGACGACGTCTGAGATCAAAAATCCCGACGGATCGGTGGTTTTCCGCCTCGAGGACGTCGAGGTGCCAAAGTTCTGGTCGCAGGTCGCCTCCGACGTCCTGGCGCAAAAATATTTCCGCAAGGCGGGCGTTGCCGCGCGGCTCAAGAAGGTCGAGGAAGAGACCGTGCCGTCCTTCCTGTGGCGCTCGGTGCCGGACACAGAGGCGCTCAGCCTGCTGCCCGAGAACGAGCGCTATAGCAGCGAGCACTCCGCCAAGCAGGTGTTCGACCGCCTCGCCGGCTGCTGGACCTATTGGGGCTTTAAAGGCGGCTATTTCTCGTCGGAGGAAGACGCCAGCGCGTTCTACGACGAGCTGCGCTACATGCTGGCGATGCAGATGGTGGCGCCGAACTCGCCGCAATGGTTCAACACCGGCCTGCATTGGGCCTATGGCGTCGACGGCCCCGGCCAGGGCCATTATTACGTCGACCCGTTCACGGCAAAACTCACCAAATCGAAATCCGCCTACGAGCATCCGCAGCCGCACGCCTGCTTCATCCAGGGTGTCAATGACGACCTCGTCAACGACGGCGGCATCATGGATCTCTGGGTGCGCGAGGCGCGCCTGTTCAAATATGGCTCCGGCACCGGCTCCAACTTCTCCCGCCTGCGCGGCGAAGGCGAGCGCCTGTCCGGCGGTGGCCGCTCCTCGGGCCTGATGAGCTTTCTGAAGATCGGAGACCGCGCGGCCGGCGCCATCAAGTCCGGCGGGACGACGCGCCGCGCGGCAAAAATGGTCGTGGTCGACGCCGATCATCCTGACATCGAGACCTATATCGACTGGAAGGTGAAGGAGGAGCAGAAGGTCGCCGCCCTCGTCACCGGCTCAAAAATCAACCAGAAGCATCTGAAGGCGGTGCTGAAGGCCTGCGTCAATTGCGAGGGCTCGGGCGACGACTGCTTTGATCCGGAGAAGAACCCTGCCCTGCGCCGCGAGATCAAGCTCGCGCGCCGCAACCTGGTGCCTGACAACTACATCAAGCGGGTGATCCAGTTCGCCAGACAAGGCTACAAGGAAATCGATTTCCCGACCTACGACACCGACTGGGATTCCGAGGCCTACCTGACCGTCTCCGGCCAGAACTCCAACAACTCGGTCTCCCTGAAGGACGACTTTCTGCGCGCCGTCGAAACCGACGGCGACTGGAATCTGGTTGGCCGCACCAACCGCAAGGTGACGAAGACGCTGAAGGCCCGGGATCTCTGGGAGAAGATCGGCTACGCCGCCTGGGCGTCGGCCGATCCGGGCCTGCACTTCAACACCACGATGAACGACTGGCACACCTGCAAGGCCTCGGGCGACATCCGCGCCTCCAATCCGTGCTCGGAATACATGTTTTTGGACGACACGGCCTGCAATCTCGCCTCCGCCAATTTGCTGTCGTTCTACAACACGGGCACGCGTCATTTCGACGTCGAGGCCTATGAGCATCTCTGCCGGCTCTGGACGCTGGTGCTCGAAATCTCGGTGCTGATGGCGCAATTCCCGTCGAAGGCGATCGCCGAGCTCTCCTACGAGTTCCGCACGCTCGGCCTCGGCTACGCCAATATCGGCGGCCTGTTGATGACCATGGGCCTGCCCTACGATTCCAAGGAAGGCCGCGCGCTGTGCGGTGCGCTCTCCGCGATCATGACCGGCATCGCCTACAAGACCTCGGCGGAGATGGCGGGCGAGCTCGGTACTTTTCCGGGCTACAAGAAGAACACCGCGCATATGCTGCGGGTGATCCGCAACCACCGCCGCGCCGCGCATGGCCAGGGAAGCGGCTATGAAGCACTTTCGGTCAACCCGGTGCCGCTCGACCACGCCTCCTGCCCGCAAACCGATCTGGTTGCGCATGCGATGCGGGCGTGGGACGACGCGCTCGAGCTCGGCGAGAAGAACGGCTATCGCAATGCGCAGGTGACCGTGGTGGCGCCGACCGGCACCATCGGCCTGGTGATGGATTGCGACACCACCGGCATCGAGCCCGACTTTGCGCTGGTGAAGTTCAAGAAGCTCGCGGGCGGCGGCTACTTCAAGATCATCAACCGCGCCGTCCCCGAGGCGCTGCGCGCGCTCGGCTACCGCGAGAGCGAGATCGCCGAGATCGAGGCCTATGCGGTCGGTCACGGCTCGCTCGCCAATGCGCCGGGGGTCAACGTCTCGACGCTGAAGACCAAGGGCTTCACCGATGAAGCCGTTGCCAAGATAGAGAAGGCGCTGCCGACAGCCTTCGATATAAAATTCGTCTTCAACAAGTGGACTCTTGGCGAGGACTTCATTCGCGACCAGCTCGGCATCGGCGCGGAAGCGCTCGCCGCTGCGAATTTCGACCTGCTCGCCGCGGTCGGTTTCACCAAGCGCGAGATCGAGGCCGCCAACGTGCACATCTGCGGCGCGATGACCGTCGAGGGCGCGCCGCATCTCAAGGCGGAACACTATCCGGTGTTCGATTGCGCCAATCCCTGCGGCAAGATCGGCAAGCGCTATCTGTCGGTCGAGAGCCACATCCGCATGATGGCGGCGGCGCAGCCGTTCATCTCGGGTGCGATCTCGAAAACCATCAACATGCCGAACGATGCGACGGTCGAGGACTGCAAGTCGGCGTACCTGCTCTCCTGGAAGCTCGCGCTGAAGGCCAACGCGCTCTACCGCGACGGCTCAAAGCTGTCGCAGCCGCTCAATTCGCAGCTCATCTCCGA
This sequence comes from Bradyrhizobium sp., assembly GCF_019244115.1. Classification (GTDB taxonomy): domain Bacteria; phylum Pseudomonadota; class Alphaproteobacteria; order Rhizobiales; family Xanthobacteraceae; genus Bradyrhizobium. The sequence continues at coordinate 3,590 of NZ_JAFATE010000515.1, read as the reverse complement.
CGACGAGGAGGAGGACGACGCGATCGAGCAGCTGTTTGAGAAGCCGATGGCGGCGCGCACGGCGCAGATCTCGGAAAAGATCGTCGAAAAACTGGTCGAGCGCATCGTGGTGATGCGCGAGCGCGAAAAGATGCCGGACCGTCGCAAGGGCTATACCCAGAAAGCCGTGGTCGGCGGGCACAAGGTGTACCTCCGCACCGGCGAATATGACGACGGCCGCCTCGGCGAGATCTTCATCGACATGCACAAGGAGGGCGCGGCGCTCCGCTCCTTCATCAACAACTTTGCCATCGCGGTGTCGCTCGGCCTGCAATATGGCGTGCCGCTCGACGAATATGTCGACGCCTTCACCTTCACCCGCTTCGAGCCGGCCGGCCCCGTGCAGGGCAACGACTCGATCAAATACGCAACCTCGATCCTCGACTATGTTTTCCGCGAGCTCGCGGTCTCGTATCTCAGCCGCTTCGACCTCGCGCATGTCGATCCGAACGAGAGCGGGTTTGATGCGCTCGGCAAGGGCGTCGACGAGGGCAAGTCGCCGGAGGACGGCCCAGGCCAGGCGACAAAATACCTGTCGCGCGGCCTGACCCGCTCGCGCACCGACAATCTCGTCGTCATGCGCGGCGGCTCGGCTGCCGGTGCCCCCAGTGAAGGTCAAGGAGGGGGATCCAAGGTGACCTCTCTTTCGGCTCACGGCCCCCATGCCCGCGTCTCCGACACCATCGAAGGCGCCGTCGCCCTGAAGCAGGAAGTGAGCCACGACCTCTCCCCGACGGAGAAGCTGGAGGCGCTGCAATGGAGCAAGGCAGGCAGCACGCACACCGCCACTAAGGCCGAACGCCGCGCCGAAGCCAAGGCCAAAGGCTACGAGGGCGAGATGTGCTCGGAGTGCGGCAACTTCACTTTGGTGCGCAACGGCACCTGCATGAAGTGCGACACGTGCGGGTCCACGACGGGGTGTTCATGATACTTTGATTGAGTGTAACGGACCCGAAAAGGCTGCATTGCATCCCAATAAATCGCGCGATGCACCTCCAATTATGTGTAACGCGCGAGCAACCCCAGGGCGGCATGGTGAGCTTCGGCTTGTGCCGGAGATGCGATCACTGCGGAAGGACAACGGGGGTGCAGTTGATTATGCCGTGACGGAGACATGGCTGCGGCCACGGCGAAAGCGTGTCGCCTAGTGAAATGTCCCCAGCCTACCAGACCACGCGCAGTCGGCGCCGGGAGAACATCAAAGTCGTAACGCGCCCCATTTAACCTGCCTGAATCAATATCTCGTATCACCCGTTGGAGGACATACCAGCATGCGCATATGCAGGCAAAAGGGGAAAACGTTGGGATGACAATGAGCAACAGAGAACTACTGAACCGATACGGGCCGAGCGGCGAATATCTATTCAACGGGACGAGCATCTCCGACATCCTTTACAACCAGGAGCGCCAGGCCGGGAACGCCCCAACCAGCATCAACGACGACGAGCTGCTCAACACGCCAACCGATGACCTTGTCAATCGCCTTGTCGCGCAGTTCTCCATCGAGGTCCCGGTTCTCGATCGCGCCGGCGCCTGGGTGGACTCTTCTGAAGGCCCGGTGGCCGTTAGGGATTACTGGTCACGCGGCGTTGAACCTGGCTACACGGTGCTCGGCACCATCCTCCGGCTTTCCGTGCCATTCAGCGGCGACGCCGAAGCATTCGGGATCCAGCCCTCGACCTTCACCTCTGGACCGCCCCGTGCGCGTGTTACGCAAGGCAGTATTGTCATCGCCTACTCGGCTGTCGACCTCAAGCCCCAGCAGGCGAGGACCGAGCTGGACGGGGTGATCGACAACATCGAGAAGCATCTCGGATGGCTCCGCCAGTCTGTTGACCCCTTCAACGAGAAACTCAAGACGGTGCTGCGGACTGCGGTTGAAGCGCGCAAAACCAAGGTTTTGAAGGACCGCAACTCGATCGCTGCCTTGGGCTTCAATCTCAAGGTGCGGCCCGACGCGCCCAAAACCTATGTAGCGCCCGTGAAGCGCAAGCCTGTCGGTATCCAGACCTCGAAAGCGGTGGCGCCCTTTAAGCCCGAACCGGTTCTGGACGAGGAGACCTACAAGCACATCCTCAAGATCATGGAGGGCATGGCGCACGTCATGGAGCGCAGCCCGTCTGCCTTCGAGACCATGGGCGAAGAGGCGCTCCGCCAGCACTTTCTTGTCCAGCTGAATGGCCAATTCGAGGGCGCGGCACAGGTGAAACCTTCAACCACACCGGTAAGACCGACATCCTCATCAGGGAAAAAGACCGCAACATCTTTATCGCTGAGTGCAAGTTCTGGAGTGGAGAGAAGGCGTTTCTCGACACGATCACCCAATTGCTAGGGTACCTGAGCTGGCGCGACACCAAAGCGGCGGTGGTCATCTTCAGCCAAAACGCGGACTTCTCAAAGGTGTTGGCGACCATCGAAGCCGCCATCCCGAAACAGGCAAACCACAAACGAGGCCCCGTTAAGGAGAGCGAGACGCGATTCCGCTCGGTATTCGGTAACCCGACCGACGCGAACAGGGAGGTCATCGTCACAGTGATGGCCTTCAATGTCCCCAAATGGTCGACCTCAAGCCCTAAGACCGATCTTCAGCAAGCGCAGCCCGGATGAGCGCAGCGACATCGAGTTCCTATTCACTCGGTCGCCGGAGATGTCTCGCTCGTTGATCAGGAAGCGGTCGGTCAATGGCCGGCCGCTCGCCAATCGGCCCCATAGGTCGCCTCGGCCCAGCGAATGACCGCATCGATCCCATCCACGGGGAGACTTGGGTAGTCGGCGAAAATCTCCTCGGGCGAATAGCCGGCGCGCAAGTAAGCCAAAATGGTCTCGGCCGGCACGCGCGTCCCCCTAACCACGGGATCGCCGCTCATGACGGTGGGATCACAAGTTACTTCGGCCTGGATTGCTGGTTTCAGGTCTCCCATCGGGGACTCCTCCAGGGGATCATTATACAACAAGCGCAAGTTACGCAAACCGACATGTCCGTCCGCCGGTGCCTGGAGCACCGGCTAACACTGCTCACCCGCTCTACGCGTCCACCAAGCGGTCGGGTAGGATCGAGGCGCGGACCGGGCTTCGCATGATGCCGACGTTTCTTCGATCCCCCTATCAATCCGTACGGCGGGTTTTCCTCGATACGGCTGGAAGACTGGCATTTCGCATGGTGCCTTCCTGGATGCTGGATCGGCACCGTTATCGCCGCAGCAGTTGAAGCAAGCGTAGCCCGGATGAGCACAGCCACCAGCAAGCGTAGCCCGGATGAGCGCAGCGAAATCCGGGATTGTGTCCACTTGGTCGGCCTAAAGCGTTGCCGCTCCTTTCATGCCCCACCCGGCGATGCTATATTGGCGTAATGACCACCGCCGAAGACATCGAAAAGGCCGTCGAACAGCTCCCGCCTGGCGAACTTGCGCGATTTCGCGCCTGGTTCGAGGCGTTTGACGCCGCACAATTCGATGCGGCAATCGAGCGCGACGCGCGTGCAGGAAGGCTGGACGCGCTCGCGGATGAGGCGCTCGCCGCACACCGTGCGGGCAAGTCGCGCGAGCTGTGAG
>NZ_JAFATE010000489.1 GCF_019244115.1 Bradyrhizobium sp. | reverse complement strand
CGCCGACAGCGCATCCTTGCCGCAGGTAAAGCAGTGCGCGAACAGGGCAAAGGCGAGCGGCTCCTGCTCGGGCAGGTCCAGCGGCGCGGCCAAATGGTGGCCGCCTTCACCTTCGAATTGGAAGCGTTCGGTTGGCAATGTGAGCCTCCCCGTTTGCAATGCTCTCTGTTGGCCGGAGAGCTCAGCACGAATATGAGTCGTCCGAATAGCGCTGCTCGGACCAGGGATCGCCGCGGTTGTGATAGCCGCGAACCTCCCAATAGCCGGGTGCGTCATCGGCCAAAAACTCGATGGCCTTCAGCCATTTCGCGCTTTTCCAGAAATACAGATGCGGCACCACGAGCCGCACCGGGCCGCCATGCTCGGCCTCCAGCGGCTTGCCCGACCAGCTATGGGCCAATAGAGCAGTGTCGGCGGCGAAATCCTCGAGTGCAAGGTTGGTGGTGTAGCCATCGGAAGAATGCAGCATGACGAACCGCGCCTCGTCGCGCGGGCGGCAGGCGGCCAGGAGGTCGGACGTCGAGAGTCCTTCCCACTGATTGTCATAGCGCGACCAGGTCGTCACGCAGTGAATGTCGGAGACGAATTGCGACTGCTTCTGCGCCAAAAGCTGCGCGAAATCCCAGAACAGGGGATTTTCGACCGCGCCGTAGACGTCGAGTCGCCAGCGCTCGCGCGAAATGTTCGGCAGAAAGCCGAGATCGAGCACCGGCCAGTCGCGGGTCAGGTGCTGACCCGGCGGCAGGCGCTCGTCCTCGGGCCGTGTGATTTTTCCGGTCAGGAACTTGCCCTCGCGCGCCCAGCGCTCCTTGCTGCGTGTCAGCTTGGATTCCGGCGGCGGTTCGTGGTCCTCGCTCATCGCTGACGCCACGGTTTATTCGTGCCGATGCATCGCCGATTCGTGCTTGGTATCGCGCATGGTCGAATAGATGACCAGCGAAAGGAAGATGATGCCCGTAAGGTAATAATAGAACCAGTCTTCATGCCCCAGGCTCTTGAACGAGAGCGCGATCGCGGGCGCGGTGCCGCCGAACACGGAGACGGTGATCGCATAGGGCAGGCCGACGCCGAGCGCGCGGACATTGGTCGGAAACAATTCCGCCTTTACGATGGCGTTGATCGAGGTGTAGCCGGCGACGAAGATCCAGGCGCAGCAGATCAGCAGGAAGACGTAGAGCGGCTCCTTGGTTTCCTTCAATGTGGTCAGGATCGGCACGGTCGCGAGCGTGCCGGCGACGCCGAAGAAGATGAGGAGCGGTTTCCGGCCGATGCGATCGGACAGCGCGCCATAAAGCGGCTGCAGGAGCGTGGCGAACAGCAGCGTGCCGAAGATCACGAAGGTGGTCTGGTCCTCGCTGAGGCCGACCGACAATTTAACGAAAGTCTGCATGTAGGTGGTGAAGGTATAGAACGCGGCGGTGCCGCCGGCCGTCAGCCCGACCACGAGCAACAGCTCGCGTGGATAGCGCAACAGGGTGGTGATCGAGCCGGTCGGCTTGACCGCCTTCTTGGCTTCGACGAAGGCCTCGGTCTCGTGCAGGCCGCGCCGCATCACGGCGGCGAAGATCGCGAGCAGGGCGCCGATCGCGAAGGGAATCCGCCAGCCCCACTCCTTCAATTCCGCCGAAGTCAAGAAGACCTTCTGCAGGAGCAGCAGCACGATGATCGCGGTGAGCTGGCCACCGATCAAAGTGACGTATTGGAAGCTGGAATAGAAGCCGCGATGCCTGGCATCCGCAACTTCGCTTAAGTAGGTGGCGCTCGCGCCGTATTCACCGCCTAGGCTAAGGCCCTCGATGACCCGCGCCAGCGCCAGCATCGCCGGTGCGGCGAAGCCGATCGTGGCATAGGTCGGCGTCACCGCGATCATCAGCGAGCCGAAACACATGCAGACCACGGACAGCGTCAGCGATAGCCTGCGGCCGAAATGATCGGCGAGATAACCGAACAGCCAGCCGCCGAGCGGGCGCATCAGGAAGGTCGCGGCGAACAGTACAGCGGCGTTGAGCTGCTGCACCACGGGATCGCTCTGCGGGAAGAAGGCCGGCGCGAAATATAGCGCGAAGGCGGTGTAGGCGTAGAAATCGTACCATTCGACTAGGTTGCCGATCGAGCCGATGAAGATCGCCTTGATCCGCCGCTCGGCGCCGCCGAGATCGAACGCCTCGGAAGCCGGCTTCAAGGCCTGGTCTGTCATGCACGGCTCCCCTGGAACGATTTGTTATGACCCTCCTTATAGGTCGAAAGGTCTTGTCGTTCCAAGGGGTGGGGGCACAGGCTGTCCCTCAAAAAATCACGCGCAACTGGCGTGGGCCGCGCACCGTGCCTTGCGACCACTTCACCTGATGGGCCGGGTCGAGGTGGAACTCGGGAATGCGCTTCAGCCATTCCTCGAGAGCAACCGTCATCTCCATCCGCGCGAGGTTGGATCCGATGCAGCGATGAATGCCGAGCCCGAACGCGGCGTGCGGATTCTGCTTGCGGTCTAGCACAACCTTGTCGGCATCGGGGAAGACTGCCGGGTCGCGGTTGGCGGCGGGGAACGACAACAGGACCATGTTGCCGGGCCTGACCGGGCAGCCCTGAATCTCGGTTTCCTTTATCACCTCGCGCGCCATCGTCACGGGCGAGAAGGCGCGCAGGAACTCTTCGACCGCGGTCGGCATCAGTTCCGGCTCCGCAACCAGACGGTGGCGGTCGGCCGGCGTTTTGGCAAGGTGCCAGAGCGAGGCGCCGATCGCGCTCCAGGTCGTGTCGATGCCGGCGATCAGGAGCAGCCGCAACGATCCAAGGACGTGCATGTCGTCGAGCGGCGCGCCGCTCTTGTCCCTGGCGTTCATCAGCGTCGTGATCAGGTCGTCGGTCGGCTGCCGCTTGCGCGCTTCGATGTGGCCGATGAAATAGGCGCCCATCTCCTCCGCCGCCGTCTTGAGCTGGCTCTCGTCCTTGATGCTGAGTTCGAGGATCCGGTGGATCCAGTCGATGAAGAGCCCGGCGTCCGCCTCGGGAATCCCGAGCATGTGCGCGATCGCGCGCACCGGAATGAATTTGGCATAGCAGTCGGCGGCGTCGCACGCGCCATCGGCGATGAAGCCGTCGATCAGCTCGTTGCAGATCGCACGCACGCGCGGCTCGAGCTTTTTCACTGCATCCGGCGTGAACGGCGGCAGCAGCAACTGCTTGGCGGGTTTGTGCTCGGGCGGATCGGAGGTGATCGGCGGAGCGCCATTCTTCTGGATTTCCGGCCGCTCGTCGCGCACGATGACACGGCGCGAGGAAAAGTGCTCGGTGTCGTAGGCGATCTGCCGCACCGCTTCAAAGCTGGTCGGCAGATAGCAGCCCTGGAAGCGTCTGGTGTGCACGACCGGGCATTTTTCGCGCAGTTCGTCCCAGATCGGGAAAGGGTTTTCCGTCCAGCGCGGATCGGTGTGATCGAAATCGTGCACCCAGTCGGTGACCGGCGGATGTTCGGGCATGAAGCTGGTGTCGGACATCTCTGCTGCTCCTTCGGGCAGTCTGGCCACCGGTTGCGGCACGCAACTAGTCTTCGGTCACGTCGATCGCATTCTCGGGGCAGTTGGCGCGGGCGAGATAGGCCTTGTCCTCAAGGCCGGGGGGCACCGTGCCGTCGCCCTTCTCATGCGCGTTGCCATACGCGTCGAGATCGAACAGCTCGCCAGCCAGCGCCTTGCAGCGGGCATGACCCTGGCATTTGTCGGGGTCGACATGGACCTTGAGCTTTCCGGACATGCAGTCTCCCGGCCCCGCGCAGCTTCGTGGGCTGCGAATCTTGGCGTTTCCGTTGGCTTGACGTGGACATTGCTTTTTAAAATTATAGTCTATTACATTCGTGCTTCGATCATGCTGTCAAGACAAAAGTTATAGATCATTACATCAAAATGTCGCCGCGCCCCGCCCGCAAGCCGCAACATACCTATCATCATGGGGATCTCAGGGATGCCCTGGTGCGGGCTGCGCTGCAGGATGTGGAACGCGGCGGTCCCGAAGCGGTCAATATCAGCGCGCTGGCCAAGAAGCTCGGCGTCTCGCAGCCGGCCCCGTACCGTCACTTCGCCGACCGCGACGCGCTGCTCGTGGCGGTGACGGCGGAAGCCTTCCGCCAGTTCAACGTGCTGCTGCGCGACGAGATCGAAAAGCCGTCAGAGCGTTCAAAGCTGTCGCGGCTCGCGCAGACGGCGCTCGCCTTCGGCCTACGCCGTCACGGCGTCTATCGTTTGATGTTCGCCTCGCGCACCATGGCCTGCGCACCGGAGGGCAGCGAGTTGCACAACGCCGCGCGGGAAACCTACGACCTGCTGCTCGACGCGATGGAGGCGCCGCAGATCGGATTGGTGCGCGAGCGCCACGCCCTGCATATCTGGGCTGCACTGCACGGCGTGGTCATGCTGGCCGAGCAGGGGCTGCTCACCGGCAAGGCCGCTCTCATCACGCGGGAGCAACTGGTCGACGATATCGTCGAGCAGACCCGGATGAGTTTGAAGCTGGCGATCGAGGCTGCCGGTGGCGAGGGGGCGCGGCGCGACTGAAATCACCTCGCCTTTGCGGTACGATCGAGATCAGGCCGACGTGGTCTGCTATGCGCTCCAGTAGTTTCACGGGGCGCGCTGCTGTTTAATGCCCCGTTAATTGCCGGACTGCGACAACCTCACGCAGGGGCACATGTCTGCATGATTCTGCCTCGAGATCAACGCGCTGCGACTCCAAGGGCGGCACATGCAATTTCTCGGGCGCTTTCGCATTCTCACCAAGATTCTCGCGGTCGTTCTCCTGCTTGCGGCACTGATGGGCTCGCTCGCCTATCTGGCGACCAGTGCGCTGAATGACCAGAACCAACGCGCCGTGCGAATGGCGGCCGCCGCCAAGCGTTCGATGCTCGCCGCACGCGCCAATGTCAACGTCATGTCCATGATCGGCGCGGAGTTTCGCAGCGCGCTCGATCCGCGCGATGACAACCGCAAAGCGGCCGGCCATGTGATCGATGAGCAGGTCAGATTGTTCCGCGAACGGCTCGACGAGGTCGCAAAAACCAGCGACCAGCAGGTTCAGGCGCTGCTGCCTTCGGTCCGCGAGACCTTTGCGGCCTATCAGCAGAGTGTCGCCACGACGCTTGCGGCCGTCGATGCGGCATCCTCGACCAAGACCAGTGAAACCGCGCAGAAGTTGTTGGAAGTCGTAATGAGAAGCGATGCGGTTGCGGAGAGCTTGCGGAGCAGGATGAACGCCGTCGCCGAGCGGATGACCAGGCGTGCGGAGGAATTCGAGCAAGCCACCGCGGACGAATATGTCTCAACATCGCGAACATTGATCGTGATTTCCGTGATCAGCGTGATCGCCGGCCTCGCGCTCGGCATGCTGATCGGTCAATTCGGCATCAGCAAACCGATCCAATCGATTGTTGCGCTGCTGCAGGCACTGGCCGCCGGCGACTACGACGTCGCGGTCCACAGCACCGAGCGAAAGGACGAAGTGGGCGAGGTCGCGAAAGCGGCTCTGGTGTTCAAGGAAAACGGCCTCGCAAAGACCCGCATGGAGCTTGAGCGGAAGGAGACGGAAAGACGTGCGACCGCGCAGCGCCGCGCCGACATGCTGCAGCTTGCCGACCGGTTCGAAGGTGCGATCGGCGAGATCGTCGATACGGTTTCCTCGGCCTCGACCGAGCTCGAGGCTTCCGCAACCACGCTGACCTCGACCGCAGAACGCGGTCAGACCCTCGCAACGACCGTCGCGTCGGCGTCCGAGGAAGCTTCCACCAATGTGCAGTCGGTCGCCTCCGCCACCGAAGAGCTGTCGTCCTCGGTTAACGAGATCAGTCGTCAGGTGCAGGAATCCGCGCGCATGGCGAGTGAAGCGGTCGAGCAGGCCCGCATGACCAACGATCGCGTCGGCGAGTTGTCGAAGGCCGCAGGCCGTATCGGCGACGTCGTCGAGCTGATCAACACCATTGCCGGCCAGACCAACCTGCTCGCGCTCAACGCCACCATCGAGGCGGCGCGCGCCGGCGAGGCGGGCCGCGGTTTCGCGGTGGTCGCCTCGGAGGTGAAGGCCCTTGCCGAGCAAACCGCAAAGGCCACGGGCGAGATCGGCCAGCAGATCGCGAGCATCCAGACGGCGACGAACGAGTCGGTGAGCGCGATCCGGGATATCTCCGGCACGATCGAACGGCTGTCGGAAATCTCCTCGACCATTGCGGCTGCCGTGGAGGAGCAGGGCGCGGCAACCCAGGAAATCTCCCGCAACGTGCAGCAGGCCGCCCAAGGCACCCAGCAGGTCTCCGCCAACATTACCGATGTGCAGCGCGGCGCAAGCGAAACCGGGTCGGCCTCTTCGCAGGTCCTCTCGGCGGCTCAGTCGCTGTCGTCCGATAGCAACCGGCTGAAACTCGAGGTCGGCAAATTCTTAAATTCGGTGCGCGCAGCCTGACGAGGCAAGGTCATTTCGGCGGACGCGGGTCGATCGGGACGATATCGCGCAGGCCCAGAATGTCCTCCAGCACCTTGGCGCCGGCGAGCAGCGGCGCCTCGCCTCGGGGAGGCCCGACCACCTGGAGCCCGACCGGCAGGCCGGAGCCGGTGAATCCGCATGGCATCGACAGCGCCGGGCAGCAGGCCAGCGTGATCGCATAGACGATGCCGAGCCACTGGATGTAATTGTCGAATTTTTGGCCGCCGCATTCGGCGACGTAGCGGTGCTCGACCGGGAACGGCGGCACGATCGTGGCCGGCGTCAGCAGCAAGTCGTAGCTTTCGAAGAAGGCGTGCGCGCGCTCGGTCATGGCGACGCGCTGCGCCTCGGCGCGCGCGATCTGCTCGACGGTGAGCTCGAGGCCTTTTTCGATGTTCCAGATCACCTCCGGCTTGAGCAGGTCGCGCTTCGTTCTCAGCAGCTCCGCCTTGCTGATGGCAAAGTCGAACGCGCGCAGGACGTGGAAACAGTCGTGAGCTTCGGACAGATCGGGATGCGCGTCCTCGACGATGACGCCGGCCTCCGCGAAGCGTGCCGCCGCCTTGCGCGTCAGCGCCGCCACCTCCGGATCGACCGGCGTGATGCCGAGATCGGCCGAGTAGGCGACGCGTTTCGGCTTCCGGCCCGATCGCGCCGATGACAGGAACGAGGTCGGCAGCTTGGGAAGCGACAGCGGGTCGGCCGGATGTTCGCCGCTCATGGCATCGAGAAACAGGGCAAGGTCCTCGATGTTGCGCGCCATCGGGCCTTGGACGCCGAGCGTGCGGTTGACCCCGAATTTCGGGCTATG
>NZ_JAFATE010000871.1 GCF_019244115.1 Bradyrhizobium sp. | reverse complement strand
CCCGTCAATATGGCAGCTGCGGCTGCAGGCCTCGCGCGAAGCATTGCCGGATGGGTGCCGAATTTTTCCGCCGTGGCGCCGATCCTGGCCGGCTCGGACCTCTTGGCGACGCTGCCGGAGCTTGCGATGAGCGAGACGGTCCACGCCTACCGGCTCGACAGCCAGGAGGTGCCGTTTCCACTTCCGCCGCTGCCGCATGCGATGATCTGGTGCAGCGGCCGCAGCCGCGATCCCGCGCTCGAGTGGCTGCGCAGCCGCCTGCGGCCGATCGTCAGACAGAATTTTGCGAGCTAGAAGTCCCCATGCGCACCGACCTCTTCGATTTCGATCTTCCTGCAGAGCGCATCGCGTTGCGTCCCGCGAGCCCGCGCGATTCCGCGCGCATGCTGGTGGTCGAAGCCGGTGGTGGCTTGCGCGACCAGGGTGTTGGCGACCTGCCGCATTGGCTGAAACCCGGCGACCAGATCGTCGTCAACGATACCAAAGTGATTGCCGCCCAGCTCGCCGGTCGACGCATCGGGCGTGCCACCGAGCCAAAAATCGAGGCGACGCTGATCAGGCGCGTCGACGGCTCGCGGTGGCAGGCGCTGGTGCGACCCGCGAAGAAGCTCGTCGAGGGCGATCGCATCCGCTTCGGCAATGAGGGAAAGGTCTGCCTGCTCGGCCATCTCGACGCCGAGGTCGAGCACAAGGGCCGCGAAGGCGAGGTGACGCTGTCGTTCACGTTTCACGGGCCGGCGCTCGACCAGGCGATCGCCGACCTCGGCGCGACGCCGCTGCCGCCCTATATCGCCTCCAAGCGCCCAGCCGACGAGCAGGATACGAGCGACTACCAGACGATGTTCGCGGCGAACGAAGGCGCGGTCGCGGCGCCCACGGCGGGGCTGCATTTCACGCCTGCGCTGGAGGCCGCGCTGTGCGCGCGGGGTATCGGCTTGAATCGCGTCACGCTGCATGTCGGGGCAGGGACGTTCCTGCCGGTCAAGGCCGAAGACACCGCGGGCCATCGGATGCATGCGGAGTGGGGAAGCCTGTCAACGGAAACTGCGGCCGCGCTGAACGCGACGCGCGCGGGGGGCGGACGGATCGTCGCGGTCGGCACGACGTCGCTGCGGCTTTTGGAGAGCGCGGCGCGCGAGGACGGCACGATCGCGCCGTTCGAAGGCGAGACCGCGATCTTCATCACGCCCGGCTATCCCTTTCGCGCGGTCGATATTCTCATGACCAATTTCCATCTGCCGCGCTCGACCCTGTTCATGCTGGTGTCGGCCTTTTCCGGCCGCGAGGTCATGCAGCGCGCCTATGCCCATGCAATCGCCGGCGGCTATCGCTTCTACTCCTATGGCGATGCCTGCCTGCTGTTTCGATCGGATGTCTGAGAAGCGGGAAGGCGCGCCAGCCCCTCAGCTCGTCATGCCCCGCGAATGCGGGGCATCCAGTACGCCGCGGCTTATCGGCTCAATCACTGCCGTCTCTGGGGATACTGGATCACCCGCTTTCGCGGGTGATGACAATCGTCATGTAAATGTGGCAGAGCGTGGCTACGCCGGCACGCGCTCGGGGAGCAGCTCCGCGATCTGCACGGCGTTGAGCGCCGCGCCCTTCAACAGCTGGTCGGCGGCCACGAACATCGAGATCGAGTGGCCCCTGGGATCGCTGAGATCTCTGCGGATACGGCCAACCAAAACGTCATCCTGGCCGGAGGCGTCGACCGGCATCGGAAAATAGTTCTGGATGCGATGGTCGACGATCCGCACACCGGGTGCCGCCGACAGGATCTCCCGCACCTCGTCCTCGGTGATCGGCCGCTCGCATTCGAAGGTAATGGCCTGGCTGTGGGCGCGCAGCACCGGGACGCGCACGCAGGTGATGCCGATCGCGATCCGCTCGTCCTCAAAAATCTTTCGGGTCTCCTTGATGACCTTGGTCTCCTCCTCATTGTACCCCGTCGCCGGGTCGATCGCCGTGTTGTGGCTGAACAGGTTGAAGGCATAGGGGTGCGGCAGCACCTTCGGCTGAAAACGCCGCCCCTCGAGGTTCGCGCGGGTGGACTCCACGAGCTCCTGCATGGCGGCCGCGCCGGCGCCGCTTGCGGCCTGGTAGGTGGCGATGATCATGCGCTTGATACGGTTGTTCTGGTGGATGGGCCAGAGCGGCACCAGGGCCGTGATCGCCGAGCAGTTCGGAACGGCGATGATGCCCTTGTGCTCGGCGATCCGGCGGCCGTTGATCTCCGGGATGACGAGCGGCACGTTTCCGTCCATTCGGAACGCCGACGAATTGTCGATCACGACGGCGCCCGCCTTCACGGCCGCCGGTGCAAAGGCGCGGGATGCGGCGCTGCCGGCCGAGAACAAGGCGATGTCGACGCCATCGAAACAGTCTTCGGTCAGCTCCTCGATGGTGATGCTCTGGCCGCGGAAATCGACCGTCCTGCCGGCCGAGCGCCTGCTCGCCAGCGCCTTCAGCCGGCGGACGCGGAAACCGCGCCGGTTCATGGTGGTTATGAACTCGGCTCCTACCGCGCCGGTCACGCCGGCGATGGCAACAACGGGATCAGGCACTTTGCTCTCCATTTTGTTTTGCGCATGATCCTTTTCGGAAAACCGGTGCCCACTTTTCCGGGACCATGCGCAGGCAATAAAAAAGCCCCGGACCTTTTCAGGCGGGGCTTCGGTTCAAGAATGATGCGGTCGACCTGTTAGGCGCGCACGACTCCCGAAGCCCGCGAGGGCTCTTTGGTTTTCGTCGTGGTTGTCGCGGCGGTCATCATCGGCGCGGGACCATAGGGGCCGGCCGGGCGGGCGTCAACGGCTTTTGGCTTGCCCGGCGGCTCAATGGGGTTGCATCCGGCGCAGGCGGTACGCGATAAGCCGCTCCATGAGCCTTCCCAATCATTTCGAGCTGCTCGGGACCGACGGGGCTGCCCGCACCGGCCGCCTCACCACCCCGCACGGCTTGGTGCGGACGCCCACCTTCATGCCGGTCGGCACCGCCGGAGCCATGAAGGGCGTGCACTGGCGCGAGATCCGCGAGGCCGGCGCCGACATCGTGCTCGGCAACACGTATCATCTGATGCTGCGGCCTGGCGCGGAGCGCATCGCGGCGCTCGGCGGCTTGCAGCATTTTACCGGCTGGGACGGTCCGATGCTGACGGATTCCGGCGGCTTTCAGGTGATGTCGCTGGCGAGCCTGCGCAAGCTCGACGAGCAGGCAGTGACCTTCCGCTCGCATATCGATGGTGCGAAGGTCGAGCTGTCGCCGGAGCGGTCGATCGAGGTGCAGCGCCTGCTCGGAAGTGACATCGCCATGCAGCTCGATGAATGCGTGCGGCTGCCGGCCGCGCCCGAGGATATCGAACGCGCCATGCAGCTGTCGCTGCGCTGGGCGGAGCGCTGCAAGCGCGCCTTCGAGAGCGCGCCGGCGGCGGGCCATATGCTGTTCGGCATCGTGCAGGGCGGCGACGTCACGCAGCTTCGCAGCACGAGCGCACGCGGTCTGGTCGAGATCGGCTTTCACGGCTATGGGATCGGCGGCCTCGCGGTCGGCGAGCCGCAATCCGTGATGCTCGAGATGATCGAGGCGGCTGCGCCTGAACTGCCCGCCGACCGGCCGCGCTATCTAATGGGGGTCGGCACGCCCGAGGACATTCTGGAGGCGGTCCGCCGCGGCATCGACATGTTCGACTGCGTGATGCCGACCCGAAACGGCCGGCACGGGCTGGCGTTCACCCGGCTCGGCGCGGTCAATCTGCGCAATGCGCGCCATGCCGACGATCCGCGGCCTCTCGATGAAGAAAGCTCATGGCCATCGGCGCGGAGCTATTCGCGCGCGTATCTGCATCATCTGGTCAAGTCCGGCGAGACGCTCGGCGCGATGCTGCTGTCGGAGATCAATATCGCTTATTATCAGGAACTGATGGCCGCCATGCGCGCGGCGATCGCGAGCGGTACGTTCGCCGCGTTCCACGAACAAACGCGCGCCGGATGGGCGCGCGGTGACATTGCTCCACGATGAGGCATGGCTTAGTTGCAGCGAAAGACCTTGTTCACCGCATGCTTGGTGACGAAACCGTAGCCGCAGGTGTCGCAGGCCCAGAGATAGCTGATGGCGTGGTCGGACAAATAGGCCGATGCTTCGGCTGCGATCATCGAATCGGCGCACACCGGACAGGTCGGCAAATCACAGCCACGCGGATCAGGTTTTGACGCAACGGTCGACAACACTTCAGCAACTGCTGTCATCGTTGACCTCCCCTGCGTTCGGCGCCCTGTGACCTGAAAGCACTATACAACGATTTATTTGACCTTGTCGCAACAGAAATAAGTTACTTCTGCGTTATTTGCTGTCGCGGTGCTTTCGCAATGCAGCGAATTGATGTCGCATCAATGTTTCAACTTTGCGACGCCAGTTCCGCCCTCACGTGCAAATGATTTCGACTTGCGCGAAAGCGCGCGCTGTACGTAATGAAAGTGAAAGGCCGGAATTTCTGATAACGATTGCAGTGAAGGATCTCGTCATGGACGCATCAACTCCGCCGCGCGCAGTGCACCCGCCCGGTCGCGGAAAGGTGTTCGACTCCATCGTGGATGCAATCGGCAATACGCCGATTGTGGAATTGCGAAGATTGCCGCAGCAGCACGGCGTGCACGCGACAATCCTCGCCAAGCTGGAATATTTCAATCCCGCGGCGAGCGTGAAGGACCGCATCGGCGCGGCAATGATCATCGCGATGGAGCAGGCGGGTCACATCAATGCCGAGACCGTGCTGATCGAGCCGACCTCCGGCAATACCGGCATTGCGCTCGCCTTCGTCGCCGCATCGCGCGGCTACCGCCTCAAGCTCGTAATGCCAGACTCGATGTCGATCGAACGGCGCAAGATGCTGGCATTTCTCGGCGCCGAGATCGTGCTGACGCCGGCTGCGCAGGGCATGAAGGGCGCGATCGCCACGGCCGAAGAGCTGCTGCGGACCACGCCCAATTCGGTGATGCCGCAGCAGTTCAAGAATCTTGCCAACCCGGACATTCACCGCCGCACCACGGCCGAAGAGATCTGGAATGACACCGGCGGCAAGCTCGACTATTTCGTCGCGGGCGTCGGCACCGGCGGCACCATCACCGGCGTCGGCCAGGTGCTCAAGCCGCGCCTGCCGGAGCTCAGGGTGGTCGCGGTCGAGCCGGACGAGAGCCCGGTGCTGTCGGGCGGCCAGCACACCCCGCACAAGATCCAGGGCATCGGCGCGGGCTTTGTGCCCGACATTCTGGACCGCTCCGTGATCTCTGAGATCGTCACGGTCAACAGCGCCACCGCGATCGAGATCTCGCGGGCGCTGGCGCGCAGCGAGGGCATTCCCGGCGGCATCTCCGCGGGTGCCGCGATCGCGGCGGCGCTGCAAATTGGCAAGCGGCCGGAGGCGGCCGGCAAGACCATTTTGGCGATCGTGCCGTCGTTCTCGGAGCGCTATCTGTCGACTGTTCTGTTCGAGGGGATCTGATCATGGCGGAGCAGCCGAGACGGCCACGGACGCTGAACGACGCGCGCACCGAAGCCGAAGCCGCGTTCAAGAAGGCGACGGCCAAGGTGGCCGAAGCGCCACCGAAGCAGGCGGCGATCCCCGGCGTGAAAGAGCAGGTGACGCTGCGGATCGACCAGGACGTGCTGGAATTTTTCCAGCAGGACGGACCGGGCTGGCAGGACCGCATCAACGAGGCGCTGCGCAGGGCGGCGGGGAAGTAGCGGCATGCGGCTTCTCCGCGCGGGCAGCGAGCAGGCGGACGTCAGGCTGTCATGGAGCGAGCTACGCCTCCTCGGTAACGCGCTGGGCGAGGTCCGCGATGGGCTCGACGTGCTGGAATTCGTCACGCGGCTGGGCATGAGCCGCGGTGAAGCCAGGGCGCTCTTGGACCGGATCGGCGCCGTGATCGATCAGGGGCAGGGGACGTCGGCGCAGGAGCGATGACGATCGCGCCCGGAGTGAGCGTGGGCAGACATGTGGTTTGCTGCTGCTGGTGTCCTCGCAGAAGAGCCTATGACGCCAGAGCGGTCCGGATCATCCGCGCAAGATCGGACGAGACGTAAGGTTTTGGCAGCAGCAGCACGCCGGCGTCGAGCCTGCCGTGATGCACGATGGCGTTTTCAGTGTAGCCGGATGTGTAGAGCACCTTGAGCCCCGCGCGTCGTCGCGCGGCCTCGGCGGCGAGCTCGCGGCCGTTCATGCCGCCTGGGATGATGACGTCGGTGAACAGCAGATCGATGCGCTCGGGCCCGTCGAGGAAGGCAAGCGCCTCGGCGGCATTGCTGGCTGCCAGCGTCCGGTAGCCGTAACGCCTGATCTGGGTCATGACGTATTCCCGCACCAGCGGGTCGTCCTCGACGATCAGGATGGCATCGTCGCCATGATCGCCGCCGACGATACTGGCCTCAGCTGCCTGAACCTCGGGTACCCCCGCGGCGCGCGGCAGATACAGCTTGACGGTGGTGCCGTGGCCCTCCTCGCTGTAGATCTTGATGTGTCCGTTGGACTGCTTGACGAAACCATAGACCATCGACAGACCAAGCCCCGATCCCTTGCCGACGTCCTTGGTGGTGAAGAACGGCTCGAACACCTTGTCGAGCAGGTTTTGCGGGATGCCCTGCCCGGTATCGCTCACGGCGACCATGACATAATTGCCCGCCTTCACGTCACCGTGCATGGCAGCGTAATTGTCGTCGAGCACGACGTTCTTGGTCTCCAGCGTCAGCTTGCCGCCATTCGGCATCGCGTCACGCGCATTCAGGGCGAGGTTCAACATCGCGGTCGAGAGCTGGCTTGGATCGATCAGGGCCGGCGCGCAATCATGCGCCAGCATGGATTCGATCTCGATCTGTTCGCCGAGCGTCGGGCGCAGCAGGCGCGCAACGTCGACCACCATGGTGTTGACCTCGGTGGCGCGCGGCTGCAGCGGCTGGCGGCGCGCGAAGGCCAGGAGATGCTGGGTGAGGTCGGCTCCGCGTGCGGCCGCGGCGCCGATCAGGTCGGCGATCTGGGCCAGCGCCGGATCGGCCTTGACTGCCTCGGCGAGAATCTCGATCGATCCGGTGATCACGGTCAAGATGTTGTTGAAGTCGTGGGCGACGCCGCCGGTGAGCTGGCCGACGGCCTCCATCTTCTGCGCCTGGCGGACCTGGGCCTCGGTGGCCTCGATCTCCTGAAAACGCTTCACCATAGCCTCGGCGTTGCGGCGCTGCCTGGTTTCCTCCTCGAGCGCCGCATAGGCCTGCTGCAGCTGGATCCGCGTCGGCAGCACCAGGAGACGGGGCCGCATCAGCAGCATGGCCGCGGTGACCGCGATCGCGATCGGTGCAAGCAGGGCCTTGGTCAGGGCCTCGATGCCGTAGGCCGGCACCCAAAGCGTGAAGATCGCCTCGACGCGGGTCAATCCGCAGGCCGCGGCAAAGATCGCGAGCGACCAGAACACGCTGCGGAACATCACTTCGCGGCGGCGCTTCCAGACGTAATAGCCGAGGACGTAGGCCATGCTGAAGAAGGCTATGCCGACTAGGGCATCGGAAACGGCGTTCAGCCAGATCAGGTCCGTTGACCACTGAAGGCACACGCCATGCGGGATGAGCGTCGACATGTTCAGGAGATCTCCATGACACAGCGAGCCGCGGGCCTGATCGCGCGTGATCGACCCGCTACGGCCGGATCATTCAGGTTTCCGCTGGCGGTGCAAGCGCAACCACGGCGCGAGAGCGGCGGCTGCGGTAACCGGGGGAGCCGACATATCAGCCAGACTTCGATGCTCAGCGCAGCCAAACTCGACGCGTCCCGCGCTTCAGCTTTCCGGATCATGTCTCCCCACAACGTCGCGGTGGCGTTTCATCGCCAGCGCGGCGACGCCTCGGGTTCCCGGCTGGACTCGAAATCGGCATCCAGGCGCACCATATCCAGATACTCTCTGGCAGGCTCGGGGCAGTCACGCGCCGCTCTCCTGAAACGGCGATTCACGAAACGAGGCTCACCATGACCCCGACGTCCTGGACCGCATGGCTCCGTGCCCTGTCCGTCGCCTTTGTGTTGATTGCAGCGCCTTCGGCGTCGCCGGTGCGCGCGGTCGAGAATGGCCACAAGGTTGGCGTGGTGTCCTTCGGACTGTTCGGTGATCAGGGTGTGTTCAGGCGCGAGGCAACCGGCGCGGCGCAGGTCGTGGCAAGCCGCTTTGCGATCGGTCCGGTCGATGTGCAGTACAATGTCAGGACCGGCGGCGCCGCAACGGTCGAGGGCCTCGCAAAATCCTTGCAGGCGGAGGCCCGCAGGCTCGATGCCGACAACGACGTGTTGTTCGTGATCCTGACCTCGCACGGCTCCCCTGACGGACTCGCCGTCAAGGCCGGGCGGCTCATGCAGACGCTCACGCCGTCCGAACTCGCCGGCATGCTGGCGCGGACCGGCGTGCGGCATAAGGTGGTCGTCATCTCGGCCTGCTATTCCGGCGTCTTCGTCCGCCGGCTCGCGAGCCCCGATCTCCTGGTCATCACCGCGGCCGACGCCAGGCATTCCTCGTTCGGCTGTGAGGACAGGGCCAGGTGGACCTATTTCGGCGACGCGTTTTTCAACATTGCGCTTCGGCACACGACGAGCCTCAAGGATGCCTTCGCGCTTGCGCGCGGGCTGGTCAGAAAGCGCGAGCTGCACGAGCACTTTGATCCGTCGAATCCGCAGATGGCAGGCGGTGCCAATGTCGAACCGCTGCTGGTGGCGCGCCCCTGAGGAGCCGCTGACTTTTGGCGTTCCTCCGCGCCCGCGGTTGCCCCAGCTTGCGCGTTCTAGTCTAGCTTTGCGTGGACTGGCAGGCCGGACAGGATGGTGAGCCAGCCCAGTAACGTCACGACCGAGAACAGCGTAGTGATCGAGACCGTCGCCGCGACCAGGTGCTCTTCGACCTTGTGCGCGCCGGCAAGGATATAGACCGTTTTCGCGGTCGGCACGGCGGCGCAGATGATGGCGGCGAGCGTGTAGAGCGGGTTGAGGCCCGAGGCCACGCAGAGCCCATAGACGATCATCGGCATGATCACGAGTTTGACGGCCGCGAGCACGACCGAGGTCTTGAGGTTCGCGCGCAGTGCTTCGGCCGACAGGCCGAGGCCGATCGCGAACAGCGCGCACGGTGTGAGTGCGCCCGCAAAAATGTTCATGTAGGCCGCCAGCGGCGCCGGCACGGGCCAGCCCAAAATGGCCCAGGCGAGACCGGCCAGGGTCGACAGCACCATGGGGTTGAGCAGGATCTGTTTCAGCATGGCGGCGCCGCCGTCCGCGGGCGTACGCGCGTCGTGCCGGTCGCTCTCCAGGAGTATGACGGCCAGCGGGAACATGACGGCTGCGACAAACACGGTTGCGACTGCGGCGGGCAGGACGGCAGGCTGGCCGTAGATGGCGTGCAGGATCGGCAGCGCGACAAATCCGGTG
>NZ_JAFATE010000388.1 GCF_019244115.1 Bradyrhizobium sp. | reverse complement strand
CGCCGAGAGAGTGAGATCCGGCTGCCCAGACAAGGCTACTTATATTCAACCAGCAAGGGCACTCCGTGTAAATACGCGTTCTTCAGGAGTGGATATCCTCCGGCAATGGCGGAGAAGATTTGGGCGTCGGGGTGAGATGCCCGCAGGGGGAGGCTGCAACGAACCGCGGAAAACGGTTTCGATCCAAAGGTCCGCGCGGAAGCCAACTAGCGCCAGAACCAGAACGGCATCGGGGCTGGCGGCGGATACGGCTCGGGACGCGGCGGCCGTTTTGGTCGCGGCGGGGGCACCTGCGCTGGCTCGGTGGACGTCACGACCGGCTCCGTGTCGTTGCCGGCGATCTTGACCGACAGAAGCAGGTTCGACTCATGGGTGCGCCAGCGATAACCAATGCCGAAATCCAGCGGCTGGGCCCGCTCGAACAGCGCGGCATAGCTGTCCTGGTAGCGACCCGGGAATTCGGCGATCGGCCCCTCATAGCGGCCGAACGGGAAGAAGCGCCATTTGCGCGCATCGAAATTCGCGAGCGGAATGCCGGAATCGTCCTGGATGATGGTTGCGCTGTTGACGAGCAGCCAGTCGCGCACGAGCGTGAAATTGCCGCCGTGCATCAGATAGGACGCGCTCTTGAGGAGGCTGTTGCCCGGCGCGAGCGAGGAACAGAACTTCAAGAACCCGCTCGCCCGCGCACTCGCGTTGGAAAGATCGGCGGAGACATAATAGAGCTTCCGCTCGGCACCGTCGGGCCCAGCGAAGGTGATGAGCGCACCTCGCACCGCATTCGGCCCCGCATTTTCGGCTGCGCCATGCACGCCGCCATTGGCATCGAGCGAGATCAGCTGGACGTCGCGGATCGTCTTACCCGTCCGCGCCAGGAACACGTAGAGGATCGGCAGCGTGCCGGAGATGTCGCCCTTGAGGTCGACCTTCATCTTCTTGGTGATGAAGAAGCTGAAACTCAGGATCGAACTCAGCGATTGCTCGACGTAAGAGAGCGCGGGTCCGATGTCGCCGGCCGGCAGGCGGGTGACGTCGGGGACCGACCCGGTCGGCTCCAGCGCCCCGAGCACATAGGTCATGGCCTTCGCATAGAATGCATCGGCGTAGATGAAGTCCGGGCCGCTGAACATGTAGAACATGGTCGGCTTTGGCGCGGCGAGGTTGGCATCCGCCCAGGCACGGATTTTCGAGAGCTGCCGCCGCTCCAGTTCGGCAAAGGCGTTGTCGAAGAAGCGCGCATGGCGCTGCCAGGCCGGGTCCATGGTCAGCGCGATCAGCGGGGAATTGGCGGATGGCTGCATGCCGGCCAGGAAGCGCGCGATGTCGTTGGCCGTGACGATTTCGGCCGACGCGCGGACCGTGCTCAGCAGGATCAACGCAAGCACGGCAAGCTTTTGAACAACGTCTCGAACATGACGCATCTAGTCGGAGCCCGGCAATGACGGCGCGGCACCGCGTGCGGGCCGCCACCGGAAAATCGCGTAGATGCCGAGCCCCGACATCATGATCAGCGTGCCCAGGCCCGACTCCACCGGCCGCTCGGTCACGAGATAATACATCATGAAAGCGGTCACGAGCAGGAACACCAAAGGCGTCACCGGATAGCCGAAGGCGCGGTAGGGCCGCGGCAGATCCGGCCGCGTGATGCGCAGCCTGATGAGGCCGAGCACCGTGAAGAACGAACAGAACAGCAGTGCGAACTGGATGAAATCGAGCACCGCCTCAAAACTCCTGGTGAACAACAGGACGGTGGCGACGGCGAGCTGGAACAGGATGGCGTAGACCGGCGCACCGCGGCGCGACCGCTGCGCGAACAGCGCCAGCGCCGAAACGTCCTCCCCCATGGTCATGGTGACGCGCGGACCGATCCACATCATCGCCGAGATCGAGGAGACGAGCCCGACACAGATCATCGCAGCGACGATGCGGCCACCGAGCTCGCCGAAGATGTAGCTGCCTGCGATGCTCGCCACCTGCAGCTGGCCCGCCAGTTTGTCGATCGGCGCCGCGATCAGGAACACCGCGTTCAGCGCGACATAGAGCACGAGCACGATCAGCGTGCCCGTCAGCAGCGAGCGCGGCAGGCTGCGCTGGGGCGCGCTGATCTCGCCGGTGATGTAGGTCGCAGCGTTCCAGCCGGAAAACGAATACATCACGAACACCAGGCTGATGGCGAATGGCGCGCTCGCGACGTAGCCGAGATCGGCCGGACGCGGCATGAAGGAGACCGGCTGGCGCGCGGGAAGCAGGAAGCCCGCGACCAGGAACGCGATGATCAGTACGACCTTGAGAATGGTCGAGACGAGCTGAAAGCGGGCCGAATGGCTGACCCCGCAGAGCTGGACCAGCGACACCAGCCAGACCAGTCCGAGCGCGAGCGGGAGCGGTGGAACAAATGGTGCCACCGCGCTGGCATATTCGCCAAAGGCCATTGCCGCCAGCGCCACCGGGGCGGCGAAACCGACGGTCGCCGACACCCAGCCGGCGAGAAAGCCGAAGGCCGGGTGAAACGCACGGCTCAGGAAATTGTACTCGCCGCTCGAGCGCGGAAACATCGCACCGAGCTCGCCATAGGAAAACACCCCGCACAGCGCCACGACACCGCCGAACGCCCAGAGCAGCAAGATCGAGAAGCCGGAGGGGATGGCCTTGACCTGGAAGCCGAGGCTGGTGAAGACGCCGACCCCGACCATGTCGGCCACGACGAGAGCGGTCGCCACCACGACCGAGACCGTCGGAGCGGAACCGGGCAGCCGGTCAGTCCATCCAGCACTCCCCGCCTCTGATACAGCCATTTTGCCCGAGGGCGCTCATGCCCTCCCTCTGTCTTCAACCAAGGATGAGGCCGGACCCATTCAAGCAAGGTTAACAAGGGCTAAATGTGGCAATCCATTTTTGGTATGTTGCTACCGCATTTCTGCCACTTTCGCGCGAAATCCACTGGTTGCCGCCTGCAACGGGATGGCCCACAATCAGGACACGATCTTGTGTTGTCGTGATTGTACCGGATGTGGGGAGTTTCTCCGGACGCTTAACGTCGCCTTGAAACTGGCGGTTGCATTTAGCCACTTGCCGCTGGATCTGCGCAGAGGGTGGATGGTCGGAGCTAGTCCGAGGTACTGTGGTATCGGCTTGGGGAATCGGGGGGATCGGTCGACGATCACTGCCGGTTTGCGCGGCCATGCGCGGCTTGCATCGGCCCGCTCGTTGGCCCGCACCGTGGCGATCTGCCTCTTGCTGCCGTTCACCTTGGCGCTGGCACAATGCGGCCAGGCTCCCGCTCCCGGCGCGCTTGCGGCGAATGCCGCCTCTTCCGGCGACAATTTTGACGAACGCTTCCCGGCTCCGCGCTTCAGGGCTCGCTACCCCGGCTCGGACGAGACTTTCCGGCCGTTCGAACTGGCGCCGAAGGAGGCCGCTGCGCCCGAGACCACGCCCTATCAAGTGGCGTCGCTGGAGCCCCAGCTGCCGCCCTCCGAGCGTCCCGTCGACCGGGATGAACTGACCACGCTGGTCAGCATGAGATCGTCGGCCTTCCCCTATTTCGGCAACAATCCAACCTCCGACGAGCCCTTCCTGAACGTGGTGAAGGGCGACCGGCGCGGCCACAAGAGCTTTGCCGGCCATGTCTTCTGGCAGGACGAGACCTACAACGACAACCGCGTGTTGGTGCACATCCCGGAGAATTTCGACGTCAAGAAGCCAGCTGTGATCGTCGTGTTCTTCCACGGCAATGGCGCAACCCTGGTGCGCGATGTGCGCGACCGCCAGCTGCTGCCGCGGCAAATCACCGAGTCCGGCGTCAATGCCGTCCTCCTTGCTCCACAGCTCGCCGTCGATGCCGCCGATTCCAGCGCGGGAAAATTCTGGCAGGAGGGCGGCTTCAAGCGCTTCATGGCCGAATCGGCCGAGCATCTCGGCCGTCTCTATGGCGAGCCGGGTGCGGCCAAGGCCTTCGCCAACATGCCCATCGTCATCATCGGCTATAGCGGCGGCTTCCTGCCAACCGCCTACAGTCTCGATATCGGCGGGACAGCCGGTCGTGTGCGTGGCGTGGTGCTGCTCGACGCGGTCTATGGGCAGCTCGACAAGTTTGCGTCCTGGATCGAGAACAACCGCGCCGGCTTCTTCGTCAGCTCCTACACGCATTACACCGCGCGGCACGACCACGAGCTGATGCAGATGATCAAGGAAAAAGGTATCGCCGTATCCGAAGACATGGACGGCCCGCTCAAGCCCGGACGCGTGGTGTTCGTCGAGACCGGCGAAGGCATTACGCATCGAAATTACGTGACCCAGGCCTGGACGGAGAATCCGGTCAGGGACGTACTGGTCAAGATGGCGGCCGCACAATCCGCAAACCGGATCGCGGCGGGCACATCGTCCAGCTCCAGCCGCTGAGCTCTCTTCGCGCGGCGAACGAGCTCAGCCTTTCGGCAGCTTAGGCATGCTTTCGACAAAGCCGTTGAAGCAGGCGAGCCGCTCGTCCTCTTCCTTGGCGTAGCGGCAATCGGCAACGCTCTTTGCGGCCGGCGCTTTGTCTTTCGGGGCCGGCTTGTAGACCTCGTCGTAGCAGTTCAGCCGCTCCTTGGTGCCGTCGTCGATGTCGAGGCAGCCTTGCAGGCGGACCGCGGTGGATTGCGGCTTGGCGGCGGCCTGCTTGACGGCTGCGTGCTTGGCCATGCCGCGCGGCTTGACCTGAACGAGCGGCTTGTCGCCGACCATCGGCGCATCGGATTGAGCAAAGCTGGCGGCCGACATCAAAACGGCTGATGATGCCAATGCCAATCTCAGGACCAATCTCATGTCAGTTCACTTTCGCTTCGACCACGGAGGCAAGATAGATCATCAAGGAAAAATGGGACGGCAGTCCCGAAAGCGGCCTTTAATCCCGTCTCGCCGGTTTTGCCAAGCTCCCTCCTTCACTGCGATGGACAAATCTTTGTCGCACCGCCTGCTGGGAGAAGCTGCAAACGACAGGAATTCGGCGGTTTTCCGGTCGCCGGGCGCGACTTTTGCGCTCAGCAGGCCGGGATTTTCTGTGCAGGCCGGCTCAGGACCACCAGGATCAATGCCAGTGCGAGAAAGGCCGTGGCAACAAAGCCCAGACTGCGCAACAGCTCATGCGCATACAGTAGCCCGCCGGTCGCGGAGCCCAAGGCCTGGCCGATATAGAGCACCGATGTGTTGAGCGAAACCGAGGCGGGCGCGAGTGGCGGCGCGGCTGCCACCAGCCGCACTTGCTGCATCGAATTGGCGGACGCAAAACCTAGTCCCCAGATCGAAACGGCGCCCACCATCAACCAGTAAACGCCCGCGCCGAGCGCCCAGCCGACGATCCCTGCGAGGACCAGCGTCGTGAACAGGACCGATGTCCGGTAGGCGCCCCAGGAATCCACGATCCGGGTCGCCAGCAGCACGCCGAGAAAGCCGCAGATGCCGTAGACGGCAAACACCAGCCCGATCTCATGCGGACCGGCCTGCGTCAGCGTCCGCAGCAGCGGCCCCATGAAGGTGAACACGACGAACTGACCGGACATCTGCAAGGTGGTGATCAAGAGCAACAGCACGACGGTGCGGTTGCGCCCGAGCGCAACCCAGGTCTTCAGATCGACCGGGGCGCCGGTCAGGCGGCCCGGCAGGCGCCATGCGAGAAATAGCGCGCTCAGGGCGCCGACGGCACCGATCGCACCATAGGCGGCC
This sequence comes from Bradyrhizobium sp., assembly GCF_019244115.1. Lineage (GTDB taxonomy): Bacteria > Pseudomonadota > Alphaproteobacteria > Rhizobiales > Xanthobacteraceae > Bradyrhizobium. The sequence continues at coordinate 5,520 of NZ_JAFATE010000388.1, read as the reverse complement.
TGCCAGCCATAGTGGCTTGCGACCGATGTGATCAATGGCAGGCCGGCGGCGGCCGCCAGCGACCAGCCGAGAAATACATAAGCAATGGCCGAGCCGCGCTTCTCTGCCGACACGATCAAGGCCGTCGTGCCGGCCGCCTGCGGTGTATAGAGTGCGCCAATCGCGAGCATGACAATGCGGACGGCGAGCAGGCTCCCATAAGTGGGCGCGAGGCTCGAGGCGAGGTTGCCGAGCGCAAGCACGGCGAGCGTGGCCGACAACAGTAGGCGCCGCTCGATGCGGCTCGTCAGCCATGCGCTGAGCGGCGAGGCGACGCAAAGCATGACGGCGCCGAACGTGATCAGGAGACCCGCGGTCGAGATGCTGACCGCAAAGCCTTCGGACAATTCGCTCAGCATGCCCGCTGGCGCCAGCACGGAGCAGCCGGTAACCAGATTGCCGAGCATCAGTGCAGTCGGGGCGAAACGACGGGCGGGAGGTGCATTTTCCATGCAGCTGCATGTAAATACGACCGAAGAAGAACGAAAGCCCCCGGCGCGTTTTTTCAGACCGCTCCTGCGTCAGCTATTCTCGGCCGAGCGCCGCGGCGGGCTCGGCGCTGGGCAGGTCACGGTGAGCTTCTCCAGCGCACTCGCCAGTCCCTCGCTCGACAGCCGCGTCGTCCGTGCCAGCCTTTTGCCGTCGGAGAGCGACGTCTCGGTGAAATCGAATCGCGGCGTCTCGGTAAACGTGCGGAACGCCGTCTTGGTGAGGCTCAGACCCCAGATCTCGACTCCCTGCCGCTTGGCGGGTGGGGGCCGGAAATACAGCGACGTTGCGGGCGCATTGGAGATCGAGATGGTCGGCAGCAGCGCATTGCCGGCGGTCTGCCGCTGATAGTCGAGCTCGAAGCGCTCGCCGTCCATGCAGAACAGCCGCCAATGCGTCGTGCGATACACACCATCGGCGCCGTCGCGCTGGGTCAGCGTCTTGTAGACGACGCCGCGGGCGGCGTTTTCGAACGTCCACGGCGTCTCGACAAAGTCGCGCCGGTCGATGCCGAACCGCGCGATCTCCTCGCGGGTCAGGACATGCATGTCCTCGAAGCGGACGGTTTTTGCCAGATCGAGCAAGGCGGTCTCCGCGCCCATCCTCTTCAAGTAGCTCGACAGGCTGCGATCGATGCGCTGCCGCCCGCGTTCGGTTGCCGCGGCGCGCATTTCCCTGGTCGGCGTGCCGCCCGTGAAGGCTACGACCACCCGGGCCGAGTGGACGCCAACCACGGCATCGGCGGCGATCTCGCGCGTGGCAGCGCCCAGGATCAAATATGGACATGCCGAGACGCAGATCGCGCCGCGGGTCCAGAGATCGGCATGCACTTCGGCGCCGGACTGCTTGACCTTGAGGCAGGGCGCGCTGTCCTGCGCCTCGAAACCGCATTCGCGCGCTACGGTGCGGCCCACACGCGCAACGGCGCCGCGTTCCCTGAGCATCCCGCCCATGGCGATCGCCTGATCGACATTGCCGCCCGGCGAGGCGAAGTAGATCGGCAGATTGCGATCCTTGATCCGCTGCAGGAATTTGCGGAAGCGCGATGCCGCATTGGCATCGATCTGTCCCTCGACGGCGATCCACCGGTTGCAGCCGGGACCGCACGCATCGCTCGCGCCGGTCGCGACATAAAATGCCATTGGCTCGGCGGGCATTTCCGCCGACGCGGCGGCGATCGAGATTGATGTACAACTCAGAACGAAGAGACCAGCGAGAAGAGCTCGCTGGGCGAGATCGGTGGCAAGACGCATGCTGGAAATCATTCCGGAAGGTGCCCCCCCTGCGCGGGAAGCTGTAGCAAGTAGAGGCGGCCCTGTCCATCGTGCGCGCTCGCGTTCCGGCCGGGAACACGCAAGTTTCGCAGAACCGCCGCAATCGTTCGGGGACTGGAGGAAACGCCGAGGTCCCGGGCCGCCTACATCTGTTGTCTGCGCGATTCGCCTGCTATACCGCTGCCTCCCGCTTACCTGCGCTCGTTCGCAGGAGTGAGCTTTGAGGAGATCATCATGCCCGACCACAAATCCGAATCCGGATTCCAATACAGCATCACCAATTTGAAACCCGCTGAACAGCCCCAGAAAATCACCCTCACCTTTCCCGACGGCGCCAGGCGCGAATATCCGAAAAACATCACCGGCCTCGAGATCGCCCAGGGCATTTCGCCCTCGCTGGCCAAGCGCACCGTGGCGATGGCCCTTAATGGCACGCTCACCGATCTCGCCGATCCGATCGAAGAGGATGCTCGGGTAGAGTTCGTCGCGCGTGAGGACGCGCGCGCGCTGGAGCTGATCCGGCACGACTGCGCGCATGTGCTGGCGGAGGCCGTGCAATCGCTGTGGCCGGGCACCCAGGTCACGATCGGGCCGGTGATCGAGAACGGCTTCTATTACGACTTCTTCCGCAACGAGCCGTTCACCCCGGAGGATTTTTCCGCGATCGAGAAGAAGATGCGCGAGATCATCGGCCGCGACAAACCCTTCACCAAGCAGGTGTGGGACCGCGAGAAGACCAAGCAGGTGTTCCGCGACAAGGGCGAGAGTTTCAAGGTCGAGCTGGTCGACGCCATTCCTGGCGACGAACCGATCAAGATCTATTTCCAGGGCGACTGGTTCGATCTCTGCCGCGGCCCGCACATGACCTCGACCGGCAAGATCGGAAATGCCTTCAAGCTGATGAAGGTCGCGGGCGCCTATTGGCGCGGCGACAGCAACAATCCGATGCTCACCCGCATCTACGGCACTGCCTTCGCCAGGCAGGATGAGCTCGACGGCTACCTCAAGCAGATCGAGGAAGCCGAGAAGCGCGATCACCGCAAGCTCGGCCGCGAGCTCGATCTCTTCCACTTCCAGGAAGAAGGTCCGGGCGTGGTGTTCTGGCATCCGAAGGGCTGGACCATCTTCCAGCAGCTGATCGCCTATATGCGTCGGCGGCTGGCCGGCGACTACAGCGAGGTGAACGCACCGCAGATCCTCGACAAGTCGCTGTGGGAGACCTCTGGCCACTGGAGCTGGTATCGCGAAAACATGTTCGCGGCGCAGTCGGCGGGCGACGAGGCCGAAGACAAGCGCTGGTTTGCGCTAAAGCCGATGAACTGCCCGGGCCATGTGCAGATCTTCAAACATGGCTTGAAGAGCTATCGCGAGCTGCCGCTGCGGCTCGCGGAGTTCGGCGTGGTGCATCGCTATGAGCCCTCGGGCGCGATGCACGGCTTGATGCGGGTGCGCGGCTTCACCCAGGACGATGCGCATGTCTTCTGCACCGAGCAGCAACTCGCCGAGGAGTGCCTGAAGATCAACGACCTGATCCTGTCGACCTATGCCGATTTCGGCTTCGAGGGCGAACTGACGGTGAAACTGTCGACCCGCCCGGACAAACGCGTTGGCACCGACGAGATGTGGGATCACGCCGAGCGGGTGATGGCGACCGTGCTGCAGGAGATCAAGGCGCAGCGCAACAACATCAGGACCGAGATCAATCCGGGCGAAGGCGCGTTCTACGGCCCGAAATTCGAATATGTGCTGCGCGACGCCATCGGCCGCGACTGGCAGTGCGGCACCACGCAGGTCGACTTCAACCTGCCGGAGCGGTTCGGCGCCTTCTACATCGACGCCGACGGCGCGAAGAAGCCGCCTGTCATGGTGCACCGGGCAATCTGCGGCTCGATGGAGCGCTTCATCGGCATCCTGATCGAGCACTATGCCGGCAACTTTCCGCTGTGGCTCGCGCCGACGCAGGTGGGGGTCACCACCATCACCTCGGAAGGTGACGAATACGCCAAGAAGGTTCTGGCCGCCGCGCGGCGCGCCGGCCTGCGCGCGGAGATCGACCTGCGCAACGAGAAGATCAACTACAAGGTCCGCGAGCATTCGCTGGCAAAAATCCCCGCGCTTCTGGTGGTCGGCAAGAAGGAGGCCGAGACCCATTCCGTCTCGGTCCGCCGCTTCGGCAGCGAGGGGCAGAAGGTGATGCCGACCGACGAGGCGATCGCGGCACTGGTCGAGGAAGCAACGCCGCCGGATGTGGCGCGGGCGCAACGCGCTGAAGCGGCCTGATCGTAATCGATCTAAGGTCGCTTCCATCGGCGCCGCCTGAGGCCTATCTCAGGCGGCGCCCCAATCGTTTGCGAAAGAGAAGATCGTGCCCGACGCCATCGACCTGCTGAAAACCCGCCGTTCGGTCAAGCCGCGCGAGATGACCGGCCCCGGTCCCTCGCCGGCCGAGCTCGACACCATTTTGACCATCGGGGCGCGCGTGCCCGACCACGGCAAGCTCGCGCCCTGGCGCTTCATCCTGTTCGAGGGCGACGCGCGTGTCCGTGCGGGTGAAGTCATCGCCAACGTGTTTGCGAACAAGAACCCGCAGGCGACCGCTGCGGAGATCGAGATCGAAAAGAAGCGGCTCACCGACGCGCCGCTCGTGATCGGCGTGGTCAGCTTCACCAAGCCGCATCCAAAGGTGCCGGCCTGGGAGCAGGAATTGTCCGCCGGCGCCAGCGCGATGAACATCGTCACCGCCGCGACCGCGCTCGGCTATGGCGCCTGCTGGCTGACGGGATGGTTCGCCTTCGACCGCGACGTGCTGGACGCCTTCGGCCTCAAGGCCGACGAGAAGCTCGCCGGCTTCATCCATATCGGCAAGCCCGCCCGGCCGAACGAGGACCGCCCCCGCCCTGATCTGTCTGCGATCGTCACACGGTTCTGATCCGTTTGCAGCGACGCCTCAGGCCCGCCAGTTCTCGACTTTAAGCCAGCGAACACGCCGGAACTCATCGGTATTCGCGGTCACGATCGTGGCTCCGGCCGTGCGGGCATGAGCGGCAATCAACAAATCATTGCCGCCGATCGGCGTGCCCGCAGCCTCCAGTTCGGCGCGGATTGCACCGTACTCCACGTCGGCCGGAGCATCGAATGGCAAGATGTTGATCTCGGCAAGAAGGTCTTCGACCAACTCCAGCAGCCGACTCGAGCCCCTCTTCGCGCAGCCGTAGCGAAGCTCCGCCGCAACGACGATGCTTGTGCAGATGCTGTGCTCGCCCGCCTTGGCGATTCGATTAGCAACTCTACCTTTTGGATGTCTGATGAAGGTCGGAGATGACGTTTGTATCCAACATGTAGAGGGTCAAGGATCTTTCTCCGGCCGCGGCAACGGATCGTCGATTTCGGGGAACTCCTCGTCGAACGGCTCCATCATCTTGAGCAGAGCCAATAGCCCACGCTTGCGCAGCGGCTCGATCACCAGACGATCGCCATCGCGATGCATGATCGCCTCATTACCCGGCAATTCGAATTCGACGGGAATGCGGACGGCTTGGTTGCGGCCCTTACGGAATAGTCTGACGTGCCGTTGTTCGGACATCGCTCACTCTCCTGGCATATGCCAAGACATATGCCAGGGTGGTCGCCCCGCAACAGGGTCTAAGACCCGATCGATCGCCAGCTTGAGGGCAGGTCTCCACTGCGAAGATGCCGCCTGCTCTAGCGCGCGGTCACC